>JAJZIJ010000020.1 GCA_021810625.1 Acidobacteriota bacterium | reverse complement strand
CGATTTCCACATTCCCTCCGCCCCGGAACCAACTGTTAAGCTAAGTTCAATTCAATACCCGAAAGGACAAAACCCGCTTCGCCACCCTTCGCTCCCTTCAGGCTCATCCTTCGATTGGAAAAGACTTGCATAACCCGCCCCATCCGGGAAAAGTATTGCGCGAGTATCTCGGCGCGATAGAAGTCTCCGAGGCTGCCGCGAGGCTGCGCGTCTCACGCACCACCTTGTCCCGCGTGCTGAATGGCAAGTCTGGAATCTCCGCAGATATGAGCCTGCGGCTCTCTGAGGCGCTCGGTACGCACGCCGCGTTCTGGTTGGGCCTCTAGTTGGACTACGATCTGCGCCAGGCCGCGCGCAAGCGCCGGGGGAAAATCGCTCCGTTCAAACATGCAGCGTGAAAAGGATACCGCTTGCGGATCACAAAAGTTCCGGCCAGCACTGCCTCCCGTGAAAAATGGCAATCACTTCTACGCAATTTTTGTGAATGCGATAGGGCAGGATGTAGGGCGTATCTGGGATGACAAGTTCGCGGGTGCCAGCGACACGTCCGGGCCGACCCAGGTGAGGGTGCAGTGCAAGACTCTCCACGCGGAGAAGAATCTTCGCAGCCACACGTTCCGCCGCGGAGGGATCGTCCAGAGCAATATAGGCGCGGACAGCAACCAGGTGCTCAATTGCGCGGGGCGACCAGAGTATCTTCATTGCGGCGACTTGCGCTCATTCTTCTTGCCCCAGGATTGCAGCCATTTGTTGACCTTTGCGTGCTCGACACCCTTACCTGCATCCAGTTCCTTGATTCCCGCATGGATTTCTGCAAGCTGCCATGCTTCAGCTTTCACATAGGAGGCAATCGCCTCTGCCGCCAGAAATGACTTGGATCGTCGGGAAGACTTAGCCAAGGCCTCTAGCTTTGCTTTGACTTCAGAATCCAGACGAATTGAAAGGGTTGTAGACATTGTATACACCTGAGCACATTCTAGCACGCTGAACCCAATGAGACAGACTCGACAGAAAGACTACTCGATAGACAATTTGCTTAATAGCTTTGCTTCTTGCAGATCAATTTTTGCTTTGTGGCCATGTGCAGCGAGCAAGCCCAGAAGCTCGTTACCACTCAACAGTGTTAGTGGTTTTCCTTTGGCAAACTCGTAGGCATCCGGGCCATAAGTGGATGTCGTGACAAGGATGCCTTTATTCGCCCCTTCGTTATGCACCGTGCCGAAAAGGTCACGTACCGCAGCCACACCCACGACGTTGGTATATCGCTTGGCCTGAATGATGATCTTGCCGCCACGAATCGGATCAGGATCAAAGGCGATTGCATCAACACCGCCATCGCGGCTTGCCTGTGTAATCTTGACCTCTCCGCCGTTTTTACTGAATTCCTTTTCAAATATTTCCCGAATCAGATTCTCGAAGTCCATCCAATCCATTGCGGCCAGGTTGGTGCGATCATCCAGTGTTTCGGCCACGGCATACGCATCCACAAAACGAGGGTCTTCTTTATTGATTGTTAGGATAGGGCGTATTGGGGCTAATTCAGTGAGTTTGCTGCTCGCTACGCCCTTGAGCTTGCGAAAACAGGCCTTGGGTTCAACTTGGCTCAGGTTGATCTGAAGGAACTCCTCGCGCTCTGCTTGTACGGAGAGTATGCAGCCGTGGGTGTCGATTCCCGTAGCTTTATCAATGCTGCGAACCCACCCGTTAAAGACGATGCTTTTAACTATGCTAGATTCATCTGCAACGAAAAGTTCATGGAGCGTTCTGAGCGCAACTTGATAGAGAACATCATCATACGTGCGCTTCATCCATGTTTCAGGCATGGGAATTTTTTGAAGCTGGTTACGGACTGCAACGTATTTAACTTCTTTTATTTTAGGAAGCGCTGATTGATTGGGAAGCTCAAAGTCCACCACCAAAACCCTATTGCTTTGATTGAAACTTACGGTACTGTCTTGCGGGAAGTTGTCTGGGTATGACGAATGATTTAAGACTTCGGAGCAGAAGAATTCCACGGCCTTAACATCGCCTTCAGCAAATTCGTTTTTCAATTGATCGATATGCGCGTGCTGTTCTTTTATGGCTGATTCATGGCGTGCTCGACCTTGCTCCCATGCAGAAAGCTGTTTCGAGTACGAAAGCATCTCAGTTTGAAAATTTGCATCAATAGAGGCGCAGTATTCACTCCATTTCTCTTTTGCTGATGCAAGATTATTTGCAGCGATTGCTTCTTTTTTTCTACGCAAACCGGAGAAAACACGGTCAAGAGGTGTAATGAGGGGAAGAAACTGATTTTCCTCCGGCTCTTGTGGCATTACGGGCGGTGTTGGCTTTATGGGAGGATTTTCCTTAAAGACAGATCTATCTTTCAAGCACTCCCAACTGAGAGGAGGCTGCTGAAGGCTTGATTCAAGGAGAGTTTCGAGCGCGGTTACCTGTTCTTGTATTTCTTCTGTGAGGCTGCCGGCAGTCTCTTTGTTAGAACGTAATAAGTCTGTCTTTTTTTGCTTGACCAACAAAGAGTTCCAGCGCTCATCCCACTTTGCTCGCTGCAATGCGGCCTTGAGTTCTGCTTCTTTCTGGGTAGAACCTCGAACCACCCTGTAAGCTCTCAATCCTTTATGTTGAATTGTTACTTCCCACATTCGCTGTTCCTCTCAGCTATACAGCGCCATTGTATTGATGCTGCATGAGAATATACAAATCTAAAATTATTGATATACACAGCCTGTTTTAACTTTTCTTTTTCCCTGCATTACACTGGTCTGTCATTCCATCGCTCCAATTTCTCGGAGGAATATGCGACTGAAAACTGCGCTTCTGGTTTGCTTCACCTTTGTTCTTGCCGTCACGGCCAGCCATGCACAATCCAACCAGTCCGCGCCTACCGCTCCCAGCGCGGCCACGCCCATCACCGTCACAGTGGACGCGACCGACGCGCCGCGCAAGATGCTGCACGCGCATCTGACGATCCCCGTGCATCCCGGCGACGTGACGTTGCTCTATGCCAAGTGGATTCCCGGCGAGCATGAGCCGAGCGGCCCCATCGACAATCTTGCGGGCATCGTGATTCAAGCCAACGGACAGACCCTTGGCTGGACACGCGACAGCATCAACATGTGCGCCATTCATCTCCATGTGCCTGCGGGTGTCACTGTGCTTGATGTGCGCGATGATTTTCTGGCGACCGCAGCGGCCACGGGTTTTTCCGCCGGAGCCTCCACCAGCGACAATCTGGCGATGATTAGCTGGAATGAAGTGATGCTCTATCCGCAGGGGAAGGTTGCTGCGGATATTCCTGTCACGGCTTCGGTGACGCTGCCCGACGGCTGGCAGTATGGCACCGCGCTCACGCCCACCGGCCATGAGGGAACCACGACACACTTTGCCACCGTTTCGTTGGAGCAACTGATTGACTCGCCCGTGCTGAGCGGGCGGTACTTTAAGGAGATTCCTCTGGCTCCAGAGGTAACGCCGAAGCATTATCTCGATTTAGCCGCTGATGGGCCAGAAGATTTGGACGTGAGGCCGGAGACTGTGGCCGCCTTCAACAATCTGGTGCGTGAAGCGGGGGCGCTCTATGCCTCGCGCCACTACACCAGCTATCACTTTCTGGTGACGCTTAGCGATCAGGTGGCGCACTTTGGATTGGAGCATCATCAATCCAGCGACGACCGCGTGCGCGAAAAAACATTTCTGCAACCAGACTTATTGCTATTGGAAGGCGATCTGCTGCCGCATGAGTTCACGCACTCCTGGAATGGAAAATATCGTCGCCCGGAGGGACTGCTTTCGCCGGATTATCAAACGCCGATGCGCGACGATTTGCTGTGGGTTTACGAAGGGCTGACGGAGTATCTGGGTGGCGTGCTGGCCACGCGCAGCGGCATCTGGACGGAACAGCAATATCGCGATACGCTGGCCAACACGGCGGCAATGCTCAATGCGCGTCCGGGCCGCACCTGGCGCAATCTACAGGACACGGCAACGGCGGCGCAGATTCTCTACGACAGCAGCGACCAGTGGGATAACTGGCGGCGCGGCGTGGATTTTTATCCTGAGGGCGAACTGATCTGGCTCGATGTGGATACCACGATTCGCCAGCAGAGCCACGGCAGAAAGTCGATTGACGATTTCACCGCGCGCTTTCATGGCCTGGGCGGAAACACGCCGCCCAAGGTGGTGCCGTATACCTTCGACGATGTTGTCAACAACCTGAACGCGGTGCAGCCCTACGATTGGGCGAGCTTTCTGCGCGAACGGCTGAATGCCAAATCGCCAAGCGCGCCGATGGGCGGCATTGAGCATGGAGGCTACCAACTGGTGTACACCGACACGCCGAATGAAATGACGCAGGCGCGAGAGTCGCTGAGCGGCGTGAATGCCTGGTTCTCCCTGGGTTTGCTGGTCGCGCCGGATGGTGTCATTCGTGATGTGTTGATGGACTCGGCAGCGTACAGAGCGGGACTGGGGCCGGGAATGAAGATCGTTGCCGTCAACAGCCGCCAGTATGACGATAGCCGAATACGCGCTGCGATCCGCGATTCCAGCAGCAGCAAAACGCCGATCCAGATGATTGTCGAGAACACGGGATACTTCCGCGTGGTGAACATTGATTACCACGGCGGCGCGCGCTATCCCTCGCTCCAGCGCGTGAGCGCCACACCAGACTTGCTGGATGAGATTCTGACACCGAGAACAGCGCCACCGAAGAATTAGCGCGAATCCGCCAGATGATGGAATACCAATCCGAAAGGGTGTCGTCCTTTAAGGTGCGCGCCTCGTCGATGCAGTCGGCCATGCCGTTCCATGCTAGACTGCGCTTGCGTCTGTATGCATCCAGAACTCGAAAAACTCGTTCACTTGCAGCATACCGAGCAGCGGATCCTCGCGCTGTCTGGAGAGATCGCCGCATGTCCCAAGCGAGTTAAAGAGCGTGAGATGGCGCTGGTCGCTGCGGAACGCGAACTCGCCGCCGCCACGCAATCCATTGCCGCCGAGGAAAAAAATCGGCGTGGCATGGAATCCACCGTTGAAGACCTCCGGCGCAAGGCCGCCCGCTATCGCGTCCAGATGGATGCGGCGCAAAATGAATCCCAGGTGCAGGCGCTCCAACATGAGATTGATTTCGCCGAACAGGAGGCCAGCCGACTGGAGGATGCCGCTATCGAAAGCATGATGCGCATTGAAGCGCTGGAGCAGCAGCAGCGCGCCTTGCAGACTGCCGTCGAACACCGCAGGCAGCAGCTTGCCGACGAAAAAGCCGAGACAGAAAAAACCATCCAGCGGGATAGTGCCGAGCGCAGCGCTTTACAGCAACAATGCCTGGAGATACGCGCCACAATTGAGGAAGGGATGCTCTCAATTTACGACCGACTGGCCTCCTCGCGCAAAACCGCCGTCGCCGAGGCCGCCGATCAGCGTTGCTCCGCCTGCCAGATGATGGTGCGTCCGCAAAAGTGGAATGAGCTGCAAAGCGCCGCCATTTTATATTGCGACTCTTGCGGACGCCTGCTTTACTTCAGCGCCCTCGTCGATCTGTCGCAGGAGATTGCCCGACCTGTCCAAAAGTCCACGGACGCGTAGATCATCCGACGCTCCCTTCATGCTAGCCTGAACATCGCATGGAAATTCGCGCCTGGCACTCCCGATGGCTGACCGCAATCGTCCTGTTTGCTGCAACGCTGCTGACGGCAGCGGGGTTGGGTTGTGGCTTGGCGGCAGCGCCGCAACCTCCATCGCTGCATATTCCCAAACCTGTACGCGATCTGAAAGCCAAGCGCATCGGCAATCAGGTTTTGCTGGCCTGGACGATGCCCGGAAAAACCACCGACGGCCTGAAGCTGAAGTCGTCCATTCCTGTGCGTATTTGCCTGCAAACCACCAGCCGCGTCTGCGATACCGTCGGCAACATACAGGCGCTCCCCGGCAAGCCAGCCACGTTTACGCATCGTTTGCCTGCGCCTCTCACACAGGGGCCGCTGCGAATCATCACCTATCAGGTATTTGCTCAGAATGCCCATGCCCAGGCCGCTGCCGCCTCCAACGACGCGCCCGCGTTGGCAGGTGCCGCGCCATTGCCGATAACGGGTCTGACTGCCCAGGTCGTTCCTCAGGGAGTGCTGCTCCATTGGCAACCCGCGCCATTGCAGCACGGCACCGTGTTTGAAATTCAGAGAACCCTGTTGCGCGCGCCCGCTCCTGCGGCTGCAAAGAATCTTCTCGCTCTCTCGCAGAAGAGTCCGCAGAAGAGTCCGCAGAAAAACAGCGCTGTGAAAAAATCAGCGCCGCCCGTGGTGGAAACTTTGATCGTGCGTATTCCGATCCTGCATGTCCCGGCGGCGCGTACTGCGGGCGCGGCGGAGACGACTCCGCAGCCAAGCCAGCCAGACGAGACGGATCCCGGCCTTGCGCTGGACACCAGCGCGCAGTGGAACGCAACTTATCGCTACGCCGTGGCCCGCGTTGTCGAGCATCCGATGGGTACGAAAATCCTGCGTATCCACGGCCAGCCAAGTTTGCCCACGCAACTGCAAACCCTTGACACCTTTCCGCCCGCCACGCCCCAGGGATTGGTCGCCGTGGTTGTCTCCGCTGCCATGAACGGAGGAGCGCCAGCGGTGAACCTCTCCTGGTTGGCCAACACCGAGCCGGATTTTGCCCAGTACCGGGTCTATCGGCGAGATTTGTCTCTGCGGGATTTATCGGGTGCTGCGCCGATGCAAATCGCTCCCGCTCCCAGCAGCGCGCCTAACGCGCTGTTGGTCACGCCCGCTTTTCAGGATACTTCTGTAGCTCCGGGCCATCGCTACGCCTATTCTGTTCGCGCTGTGGATACGAGCGGCAATGCGAGCGCGCCCTCGCCAGAGGTCATGGCGGATATTCCAACGCAGTGAGTCTCGCCTGCCTATGTGGGTTGCGCATGGATAAAAATCTTCGGGTCGCGCGCTAGAATTCGACAACCACTCCGCAAATACTGAGCATCTCACCTAAAATAGAAACAAGAGCGGGTGTTCTCCGGCGCACTTTCCTGCTAACGTAGTTTGATTTTTGTCCGATACAGCACGCAGAAATCCCGACGAGGAGAGATTGTATGTCAAAGACGCAATTGGAACAGCTTCGCGCGATGACCGTCATCGTAGCCGATACCGGCGACATTCAGGCCATTGAAAAGGCCAAGCCGCAGGATGCCACCACCAATCCATCACTCATCACCGCGGCCACGCAGATGCCGCAGTACCAGCCCATCATGGATGGCGTGCTGCTGGAGGCCAAGAAAAAGCTGGGTGCCAATGCCCAGGATGCTGATGTCGCTAACCTGGCCTTCAAACATCTGGCTGTGGAGTTTGGCAAGCGCATCTTAAAAATCGTTCCCGGTCGCGTCTCCACCGAGGTCGATGCCCGGCTCTCCTACGACACCGCCGCCACCGTAAAGCAGGCCCGCGAAATTATCCAGCAATATGACGATGCGGGCATCAAGCGTGAGCGCGTGCTCATCAAAATTGCCTCCACATGGGAGGGCATTCGCGCCGCCGAAATTCTGGAAAAGGAAGGCATTCACTGCAATCTGACGCTGCTCTTCGGCCTCCATCAGGCCATCGCCTGCGCGGAGGCGGGCGTCACGCTCATCTCGCCTTTCGTGGGCCGCATTCTGGATTGGTACAAGAAAGATACCGGCAAAGATTATCAGGGCGCTGACGATCCCGGCGTGCAATCCGTCACGAAAATTTATAACTACTTCAAAAAATTCGACTACAAAACAGTGGTCATGGGAGCCAGCTTCCGCAATATCGGCGAGATTCAGGAACTGGCCGGATGCGATCTGCTCACCATCTCCCCGGCCCTGATCGCCGAATTGGATTCCAAGCAGGAGCCGCTGCCGCGCAAGCTGGATGCCAGCAAGGCGAAGACCCTGCCGATCGAAAAAATTACCATCGACAAGCCGACCTTCGACAAAATGCACGCCGCCGACCGCATGGCGCATGACAAGTTGAAGGAAGGCATCGAAGGCTTTAGCGCTGCGTTGGAAACGCTGGAAAAGCTGCTGGCCAAGCGCCTCGTCGAACTCGGCGCAAGCGAACCCAAGGCCGTCGGCGCGCGTTAACCCTCTCTGGAAGCTGGCCGGAGCCGCGTCATTCCAAGCGGAGGCCGCGCCAGCGTTCCCTTTCCTTTCGGCGGATTCAACTGAATCCACTGCCCGACATGGCCCGCGTAAGATCGAAGAGAGGTTGCCATGCAACGATCCACAAAGTCCGCACACTTAGAAGCGGCGCGTCCAGAAGCAGCCCCTGCGTCTTTCCCTGCCGCGTCCGAGATCAAGAAGAACGCAACCGCCGCAGATATTCCGATTGCCACCATCACGCGCCGCGCCGCAGATCGGCTCCGCGCCGGGCACGTCTGGGTCTACACCTCCGACATGGAGAAGCTCCTTCCTGCGGCTGGAGCCGAGGAGGTTGCGCCGGGTTCGCTGGTCGCAGTGCAGGATCATCGCGGCGAAAGATTAGGCACGGCGCTGTATAGCTCCGCCTCCATGATCGCGCTGCGGCTTCTGTCGGCGAAGGAGATTCCCACACGCGGCGCGTTTCTGGAATTGATCCGCGAGCGCCTGCAACGTGCTCTGGCCTTGCGCGCGCAGCTTCTTGCCGATGTTTCTGGAATTGAAAATCTCGCAACCGATGCCTGCCGCCTGGTCTTTAGCGAGGCCGATGCGCTGCCCGGAATCATCATCGACCGCTATGGGGAACTGGTTATTCTGCAATTGCTGACGCAGGGAACCCACGCGGAGGATGTGCGCGCAACCATCGTCGCCACGCTGCGCGAGGAGTTGAACCCTTCCTGGATCGTCGAGCGCCCCGATCCGCGCATTCGCGAGCTGGAGCAACTGGCTGCATCTCCGAGCGAGCCGCTCTACACGCGAACGCCGGAGCAGCCCCTGCGCAGCACGATTTTCCGATTGAACGGCCTGCGTTTTTTCTACGATGCCAATGCAGGGCAGAAGACGGGAGCGTTTCTGGATCAGCGCGAGAATTACGCCGCCGCCGCCCGCCACGCGCATGGGCGCGCGCTCGACATCTGCACCTACCAGGGAGGATTTGCGTTACATCTGGCGCGTGTCTGTCCGCAGGTCACGGGCGTCGATGCCTCCCGCGCCGCGTTGGAAGTGGCAGAGAAAAATCTGATCGAAAATCAAAACCAGTTACTCGAAGATGGGCGCGGCGTGGAATGGATTGAGGCCAATGCCTTCGACCTGCTGCGCGACTGGAGCGAGAGTGGAGAACGTTTTGACACCATCGTGCTCGACCCGCCAGCCTTCGCCAAGTCCAAACGCGCCACCGAAGGCGCACTGCGCGGCTATAAGGAAATGAATCTGCGCGCGCTCAAGATGCTGCAACCCGGCGGAACGCTGGTGACCTGCTCGTGCTCGCATCATATTTCCCTGGAGGATTTTGTTGGCGTTGTCGCCGCTGCCGCCAGCGATGCGGGTCGCCGCGTGCGCCTGCTGGAGACGCGCGGCGCAGCGCTGGATCATCCGGCAATTTTGAATATCCCCGAAACGCGCTATCTCAAATGCTTAATCTGTCGCGTGGAGTAGTGATTGCGCATTCCGGACGCGATCCTGGAAGCAGGCTGCTAAAACAGCCGCTCAGCCCGCTTCAGGCTGCCTGCTGTTCCGATGCCGGTCAGCGTCAGGCCATAGCTCCACATATTCTCGTTGCGCACGGATCCAAGAGCGAAACGTCGATATTCCACGCTGACACCGCAGCAATTGAAGTTGTAGGAGGTCTGCGCGGTGGCATATTCCAAGGAGCGCAGATTGATGTCTAGGCCGCCACTGCCTGCGACGCTGAGGCCGGGTTTTGTGGGCGCTCCATAGCCCAGTAACAATTGCATCTGGTCATAGTTGGTAACAGGAATGGGCTGTCCGGCGGCTACGATGCTCTCCGCAGGAGCATTCATCAGCGCGTAGCCGAAGCTGGAAAAAAAGCTCTTGTGCCGATAGTTGGTAAAGATATTGTTGGCCGCCATGCGAGCAGCCTTGGCATCGTACTCCACGTCCCACTCCATGTCCGTTGTTCCGCGCGTGTTCAGGAGCAGGCGGGAGAGTATGGGAGAGGTGTTGCGCGGCGAAGTGATGTAGGCGATGGAGCTAAAGTCCAGCGTGCTGGTAAAGATATTGCGACGACCGGAAACCACGGCTCCTCCAAAAGTTGGGTCGAAGAAATACTTTTGCCCGACATACCAGGAGAGCCACTCCTGCGTATCCCCCGTGCAGGTTGGTGCTGGTTTTTTGATGCCGGGATTGTTCTTGTTATCCTGTGTGCTTTTCGCGTTGGACGCTTCTTCCTTGTGCGCGTTTGCCGCTTCATCGGTCGTGCAGGGATGCGGCTTGAGCGACTTGATAAACCATCGCTGGGTCAGGCCATACTCCATTTCATTGGTGTCGCTGTAGATATCCAGCGCGTCGAAGCGCGGCACGTTATTGAAGTTATCGACACCCGCCACGTAGCGATACTGCACCTCCGGCGCAATCGTGTGCCGCACGGCCACATCGAAGCGGCGCGTAAGAAACCCTCCGCTATAGTCGCGTTCGAGAACCGGAGGGAGAAGCTCCACGCCGGTTTCGACGGCCTTTCGATTTAAGCTGGCATTATGCACGATGGGCGTGGTTGGGCCGAGAATCTGGCTGTTGGAGTACAGCGTTTCGCGCAGGCCCACCTCTGGACGTAGTGTCCATCCCCTCTTTAGCAGCGGCAGGGAAAGATGCGGATACAAATCCGTGCGTGCAGCATCCAGGCTGGGATTCAGTCCCGGCTCGGATCGCGTCATCATGCTGAACGAGGCCGCTCCACCGTCAAGCAAACGGGAATGGCCGAAGCTGTGATCGGAGGTGTCGTAATCCAGCCGGGGCAGATGCAGGATGCGAATCTGATCGCCCACGGCATCGCTCTCGAAGTTCTGATAGCGCTCCAAATCCACGCTGGCCGCTTGGCCGTCCTGTTGATGTGTCAGGAAGGCCCAGGATTTTACCTCCGACGAAACGGCCAGGGAGAAATTTGGCGCGAAGACCTGTCGATACACGTAGGAGCTGAGATACTCGGCATCCGTTATGGCGTGAGTGTTGGCATTAAAATCGCGTCGTCCCGTAACGATGGTGTCCTGGCCCCCTTGATTGATGTACAGCGGAGCAAGGCCACGATCCTCCAGGCCATCATAGTAAACATGCAGAAAATCGTTGCCGCGGCCCTTGTAGCGATATTCCGCGCTCTGCTCCGGGCCACGCAGCGAATAGTATTGGAGTCCCAGCATTAGATCAGAACTACGATTGATCGCCCAGTAGTAGGCTTCCCCAAAGATGTATCCCTGGATGGACGACGTGCCAAACGTTGGAATGAGAATCCCCGACTGGCGTCCAGATGCATCGACCGCGTGCGTAACGTAGGGCAGATAGAAGATTGGGTATTTCCGTATTGTGAAGTGGCTGTTCCACGCCTTCGCCGTGCCGTTGGCCACTACAATGCGCGGGGCTAGAATTCTCCAGTTTGGCTTGGGCAAACGGCAGGAGGTCATGCTGCCGCCATACAGCGCGTAGGATTCCGGGCCATTTTTTACCAGCAGCTTGCCCGCGATTCGGAATGGATTGGGCGTTGAGTAGACCTCGCTCTGTCCGGTACCACGCAGCACGCCCACCGAGCCAACCACGTCATAGAATCGGCCTGTCTGCGCGTTTAGATTCATCTGGCCATGCGTGGCCGTGATCTCTTCATTGTCCGGGCCGCCATCCAGTTGCAGATGCCCTTGCGCGTCCACGTCGCCTGTTGCCGCGTTGTAGGTGATGCGATCGGCGCGGAGGATGTAATTGAGATAGTCGATCTCCACTTCCCCGCGCAGATGATAGGTATCGCCTTGTTTCTCCTGCTCCTGCGCATGGATCGTAACGGGCGTGCCCGTTGGCGGCGGCGCAACAAGCTGCGCGACTGGAGTTGGCGTGCCCTGAAGCATCGTCGTGGACGCGGGCGTAGGCGCATCCGGCAAATCGTTGCTGCCGCTGCGCGCGGAGGAAGCTTGTTGTCCGGTCAACGCCTGTGCCTGCATTTGTGGGGAACACAATGCGAGAAGCGTAAGGAAGCAACAGAGGCGGACTCTCATGGCGGCGCTGCTTGTAGTGTATCGCCTGTCAATCCGTGCGCGATTCGTTGCCGCGCAACAGGGCGCAGTATTCCGGGCACGACCACCTGCTGCAAATGTTGTGCATTTTTCTCTGGCTTTTTGAGTGCCTTCCGTGCGATAACAAAGAGTTACGAGCGTGAGCACTGCATCCCCATCTCCGATCTCCACGCCGTTCCTCTCCGAGGAGCCAACTCCTCCGCGCACGCAGGATTGGAAGCGCGAAATCTCCCATCTTGTGGAGTCTCGCCGGGAGCGCCAGACAAAAAACGTTGCCCAGCCCGACGCTGATCCAGCAATGGCGCTACGGAGCCAGCCCTCAACACAGGAACGCGCGGCCCGCGCCGCTAAAATTGCTGCGACCGTTGCCGCCCGATATGCCGCTGCTCCGACGTATACCGAATTGTGGCAACAACAGAAATCCGGTGGAGCTTCCACAGCTGTGGGTCTGCTCGAAGCAGAGAAGCCGCAGGAGGCAATTTCGGAAGCCGGAACGCGCGCGATGCTTGCAGCGGACGCTACTGGGAACGATGCTGAAAACATCCACAGCGAGTTGCCCTTTGACGCTGCTCCTCCATCTCCTGCAACTGAGATGGCTCCTGCCCCGGAAGATTTGTTCGCCCCCTCCTGGGTAATTCCGCCCATTCCCCTGCCTGCAAACCTGATTGAATTTCCACGCGAGCGCGTGGCTCCCCGGCGCGCTCGTCCCAAGCTTGCCGAGGGGCCAATGGGGGCACAGGCGCAACTGCGAATTTTTGAAGTCGATCCGGAAACGATGGCGCAGCAGGAAGCGGCATCCACGATCCCGTCAGAATTGCCAGCGGAGCCGACGCCCGCAGATGTCGCAGCGGTCTCCGATGTTGCCGACGCCTGCGCGTCCATCTGCCTGGACGAGCAACCGGAGGTGGCAGGACAAGAAGAGGCCGACGCATACGAGGCGTTGCCGCTATCTCTGCCCACGGCCAGCCTGCATCGGCGGCTGATGGCGCTTGTCGTGGATTTTTGCCTGGTAACGTGTGCCTTCCTGTCGTTTCTGTTTGTCTTCGCGATATCCACGCCGCATCTGCCTGCCGGAAAATCTGCGGTGGTGATGGGCGGCATCGTTTATTTTGCGCTTTGGTTGCTCTATCAGTTTTTGTTCTTCTCTTTGAGTCATGCCACGGCGGGGATGTACTATGCGCGCATTGCGTTGTGTACCTTCGACGATGAAAATCCCCGCCGCAATGCGCTGCGGCGACGCATCGTTGCCTGGTGGGTTTCCGCCCTGCCGCTTGGGCTGGGCTTTGCATGGGCGCTGCTGGATGAAGATGGCCTGAGCTGGCACGACAGAATGACGCGCACCTACCCGCGATCCTACTAGGGCGCAGCTTGGAAACTAGGGCGCAGCTTGGAAAAAACTGGAGGCGCGGGTCGGGATCGAACCGACGCATAAAGGTTTTGCAGACCTCTCCCTTACCACTTGGGTACCGCGCCTTGGGATGAGACAGGGTTGCTATGGCAACAACCCCTTCGCTACAGAATAACCTGCCACGGGATATCCCGCCGAGAGCCTCGCTTGGTTGAGAGGGTCGCGTACCGCAGTGGCGGGTCTTCGTATGGAGCGGGAGACGGGACTTGAACCCGCGACCCTCGCCTTGGCAAGGCGATGCTCTACCACTGAGCTACTCCCGCGCGGTACTTCCAGAGTATATCGGCTGCGACATCTTTGGGTCAACGCAGAGCGGGTTAACGCAGAGCCATGCAGGGTCAGCCAGCGGTGACCGCAGCCTGTGGCACTTCGACCCTGACGATCTCTCCATCCCTCATGTGCAGAATGCGATCGGCAATGGAGGCGGCCTCCTCGTTGTGCGTAATCATCAGCACCGTCTGTTTCAGTTCCTTGTTGGAGCGGCGCAGCATTTCCAGCACGGCGTTGGACTGCTTGGAAGCAAGATTTCCCGTTGGCTCGTCGGCGAGCAGGATTGCCGGATGCGCGATCAAGGCGCGAGCGATGGCAACCCGCTGTTGCTCGCCGCCGGAAAGCTCCGAGGGCCGATGATGCAGTCGTCCTTCAATTCCTAGCATCTGGGCGATGGAATGCAAAAATGTGTGGTCAATCTGACCTTTTCTACCGGCAATTTCATGGGCAATTTCTATATTTCCCATTGCCGTCAGTGTTGGCAGCAGATTGAACCGTTGAAAAACAAAACCAATTTTCTGTCGGCGCAGGCGCGTGCGCTCCGCGTCGGAGAGATGGACAAAATCAATGCCATCAATCTGCAAACTTCCCGACGAGGCCTGCGCCAGCCCGCCCAGCACATAGAAGAGCGTGGATTTTCCACTGCCGGAAGGCCCAACAATACTGACAAACTCCCCCGGAGCCACGGTGAAGGAAACGCCCCGCAGCGCGGGAACTTCCAGCTTGCCCGCGCGGTAGGTTTTGCTGAGTTGCTCGGCGATGATGATCGGCTGCATCCTACGCATCATTGTAGCGGTTCTGCCGGATTTCAGGACAGGACAAATCGCCAAACCGCGCTAGGAAACCGCAGCCAGTTCGGAATCGAGCGACGCAATGGCCGCCAGCGTTGCCTTGCGTGGACCGCGCTTGCGAACCAGCAACACCCGCGCGCGCTCCAATAGCTCCTGGGGCGAACAGCAACCCTTGGGCAGAAACGCATCGGCGTGGCTGTTTTGGTCGTAATGTTTCACGCTGCCACTGAGCAGAATCGCCGGAACCCACGGGGCAATTTCCTTGATGCGGCGCACCAGCTCATTGCCATTGCAGTGCGGCATCACCAAATCGCTGACGATCAGGTCAATGTCGCTTTCGCGCTCAAATATCTCCAGTGCCTCTTGCGCGCTGGTCGCAGGAAAGACTCGATAGCCTCTGGTTTCCAAAACAAATTTTCGTACAGAAAGCGCCTGTTCGTTGTCATCCACGCACAGAATTTTTTTCTTGGGCCGCATTCTTGTATCACCACTCCACGATCCTCTAAGGGCTGCCGGGCTGGGAGTCCCGACCGCCAGTGTTTTTTGGCCGCAGCCTGCCGCTCCGCCTCAACAGAGAACCTGCGCGCGAGTATCGTCGCCGCATCTGGGCGCGGCTTTCTATACACGTGCAGGCTCTGTCCTGCGGCTGCGAGCAGCCAGACTGCGGAGGACGGAATGCCGATGCATGGTTGCCGCAGCGCCACCGATCCAATCGGAGCGACATGTCACTTCAGCGGAAACAATACGCCGTGGAAGCAAGATGCCGTTACCGGGCGGCTGGACATTCCGTCCAAACTTATTTTTTTAATTCAAGCGAAAGTTACATGTTCCGATGTTTCGGGAACGCTTGCCAAGAGTACGGAGGAAGAAGAGCTGTGTAAATGGCGAAATTATGGCGAAGATGGGAATGGATTTCATCGGCGATTCAACCGTTGGGAGCTTTCGCCTTGCGCCTGCGTCACTTGCAACGGGTCGCGCTTGTTGAAAGGCTGTGAATCCTTCATGGAAAAGCCGTCCGCTTGCAACAGAAAGAGTGCGCCCCTTTCGGCAGAATTTTAAGATTGCGTTAAAACCCATCATCCAAAATCGTCTGCGGGCCTAAATTTTCTCCACGACAACCGCCGTGCCGTAAGCCAGAACTTCGGTTACGCCGCGCATCAATTCGTTGGCATCGTAACGAGCGCAAAGGATGGCATTGGCTCCAAGCTCCGTCCCGTGCGCCATCATCTGCATCCAGGCATCCTGGCGCGTCTTTTCGCACAGTCTGGTCAGAATGGTGATGTTGCCGCCAAGAATCGTCTGCAAGCCCGCGCCAAGAGTGCCAACGATGGAGCGCGAGCGCACGATGATGCCGCGCACCACACCACAGTTGCGGACGATGCGGTATCCGGGCAGTTCCAGCGCAGTGGTGACCATAGCGGGATCAATGGGCATGATTTGGCTCCTTGTGTGTTCGCTGTAGGCAGGATCGCCGCCTTACGCCCTCAGTGTACGCTGAGGGTCGCCGCGTCGATACGCGCTTTTCATTCGTCGAGCGCCAACGCATCCCATTTTGATTTGTGCTTCTGTTTGCGTCCCGGAGCAGGCCGCTCCGCAGGCAGCACACGCGAGGCTGGAGGCGGCCCGACGCGCTCCCGCGCATTGGCCTTGACGGCTTTGGTGACGGAGAATCCCTGTTTTTTGCCGGATTTTTTTGCTGCCATAGCTCGCTCCTGCGATGTCCAGACCTGTCCTCACCATTATGCAGCCGTTTGGCGACAGGGACGACGATTCCAGTCGGGATAATTTCGTAGTAGGGTTATTTTATGGATGGTTCCTATGGAAGAGCGTGATTTTTTTAATGAAGCCACCGAGCAACGCGCGCATACGCTGACCTGTCCGCACTGCGGCAAGGCTGAGGAGTACCCGGTCAGTTGGCTGGTGCGTCGCAAAAAGCCGCAGCTCCCGCGCAATGCCGACGAGCGCGATCGCGCCCGTTTTGCCAAGGCGCAAAATTACATGGTTCGCAAAGATGACATGGCGGCCTGCAAGAACATTCGCTGCCGCAAGCGCTTCGACATCACCGGGCTACAGTCGGTCGTGTTTTTGGACTGAGGCAGGCATGGCTGGGTCGCGCGCAGCTTTTCTCCACTGCCGAACATCCAATCCTTTTGAATTTCCTGAGGAGAGACCTGCATGATGAAATCCTTTGGTTACGCCGCGCAGAGCGCGAAGACCCCGCTTGCGCCCTTCAAGTTTGAACGCCGCGATCCAGGGCCGAACGATGTTGTGATCGACATACAGTTCTGCGGCGTCTGCCATTCCGATCTGCACCAGATTCGCAATGAGTGGGACGATTCGCTCTATCCGATGGTGCCGGGGCATGAGATTGTCGGGCGCGTGGTGAGTGTGGGCAGCGCGGTCACAAAATTCAAAGTAGGCGACACCGCAGGCGTGGGCGTGTTTGTCGATAGCTGCCGCGTCTGTCCCAGTTGCAAGGCGGGCGAGCAGCAATACTGCGACCTCGGCATGATCCCCACCTACAATGGCCGCGACAAAAATGGCGACCTCACCTTTGGCGGCTACGCAAACAACATTGTTGTTGATGAGGCGTACACATATCCCATCTCGCCCAAGCTGAATCTGGCGGGCGTTGCGCCGCTGCTCTGCGCGGGGATTACCACCTACTCCCCGCTGCGGCACTGGAAGGTGGGCAAAGGGAAGAAGGTGGGGATTGTAGGTCTGGGCGGTCTCGGCCACATGGGGCTGAAGTTTGCCCACTCCTTTGGCGCGCATGTGGTGCAGTTCACCACCTCGCTGAGCAAAAAAGAGGACGCGCTGCGATTGGGAGCCGACGAAGTAGTGCTTTCCAAAGATTCGGCGGCGATGCGGGCACACGCCAGCAGCTTCGACTTTATTTTGGACACGGCCTCCGCGCCCCATGATCTGAACCTCTACCTGGCTCTGCTGAAGCGCGATGCGGCGATGGTTCTGGTGGGCCTGCCCGACCAGCCACCGACAGTGCAGGTGGGAGCGCTGGCCTTTCAGCGCCGCGTACTGAGCGGCTCAGCCATTGGCGGCATCCCAGAGACGCAGGAGATGCTCGACTACTGCGCCGAGCACAATATCGTCGCCGACGTTGAGATGATTCCCATTCAGAAGATCGCCGAAGCCTACGACCGGATGCTCAGAAATGATGTGAAATATCGCTTCGTGATCGACATGGCTTCGCTGCAAAAGTGAGCTGCAAAAAAATGATACCCTAAGGCTTCAGTTCCTCCACTCCACTCAATACAGGACACACACATGGCTTCGACAACGACCGTACCTTCTGCTGTGAAGAGCCTTGAACTGGCCGATCAGGGCCGTCGCCGCATTGAATGGGCCAACCAATCCATGCCGGTGCTGCAAACCATCCGCAAGGAATTCATCAAGAATCAGCCGCTCAAGGGCATCCGCGTTGCCGCCTGCCTGCATGTCACCACGGAAACGGCCAATCTGATGATTACGCTGCGCGATGGTGGCGCGGAGATCGCGCTGTGCGCCTCCAATCCGCTCTCCACGCAGGATGACGTGGCCGCCGCGCTCACCCGCGACTTCGGCATCTCCACCTTCGCCATCAAGGGCGAGGACGAGGCCAGCTATTACTCCCACATTCAGGCCGCGCTGGATCACAAACCGCACATGACGATGGATGATGGTTGCGATCTGGTCACAGTGTTGCACACCAAGCGCAAAGACGTTCTGGACAACGTGATTGCCGGAACCGAGGAGACCACCACTGGCGTGGTGCGCCTGCACGCAATGGCCAAGCAGGGCATCCTGCGCTATCCCGTGGTGGCCGTCAACGATGCGCTGACCAAGCACATGTTCGACAATCGCTACGGCACCGGACAGTCCACGCTGGATGGTGTCATCCGCTGCACCAACGTGCTGCTGGCCGGATCAAAATTTGTGGTTGC
Organism: Acidobacteriota bacterium; assembly: GCA_021810625.1. Taxonomy (GTDB): domain Bacteria; phylum Acidobacteriota; class Terriglobia; order Terriglobales; family Acidobacteriaceae; genus JAJZIJ01. The sequence goes on along the minus strand of JAJZIJ010000020.1, from coordinate 29,503 downwards.
CGGATATGGCTGGTGCGGTCGCGGACTGGCGCTGCGCGCTCGTGGCATGGGTGCCGATGTCATTGTGACCGAGGTTGACCCCACCCGCGCCATTGAAGCCGTGATGGATGGCTACCGCGTGATGAGCATGAGCGAAGCCGCCCGCATCGGCGACATTTTTGTCACCGTGACCGGCAACAAAAGCGTGATTCGCCAGGAGCATTTTGAGTTGATGAAGAACGGCGCGCTCGTCGCCAACTCCGGCCATTTTAATGTGGAGATCGACATTCCGGCGCTGGAACGGCTGGCCTCCTCCAAGCGCCAGACCCGCGATTTGGTGGAGGAGTTCGCCATGAAAGATGGGCGCAAAATCTATATCCTCGGCGAAGGCCGCCTCATCAATCTTGCCGCCGCCGAAGGGCATCCGGCCTCGGTGATGGATATGAGCTTTGCCAATCAGGCCCTGGCTGCCGAGTATCTGATGCAGCACCACGCATCGCTGGAAAAGAAGGTCTACTCCGTGCCGCAGGAACTGGATCGCCGCGTTGCCCGCTTGAAGCTGGAGTCGATGGGCGTCAAGATCGACCGATTGACTCCAGACCAGGAAGAGTATCTGGCCAGTTGGTCAGAAGGAACCTAGCTGTGAAATTTCAACGGCTCGAAACCCTGTAAATATCCGACGCGACGGACGGCGGCGATCCGATTTGCACCTGCATCCGGGAGCGCCTCCAGCAATTGCTGGAGCGCGCGGTCGAGCCTCTCGATCAAACGTTGGGTCATTCAATGCGAACTCCAGTTGTCCTACCACTGGGGCTAGGTCAAGCCACAACGCATCTGCCGACGGAGGCTGGTACGCAGCGCCTTTGCCAAGGAAGCAAATTCTTTTTCTCGTGGATGACCTTCTCTTGCGGCTAATCGCCAATTCCTGTGGATGCCACTGCGTCCAAGTCGCAGCAGACTCAAATTATTTGTATGCAGATAAGGCTCAATAAGCCAACGCGCAAGTGGCGCGACGCCTAAACCTGCACCCACCATTTGAATGATTGCGTCTGTAAAGGGTATGTACTGTACCGACTTCGGCTCAATCTTCGCAAGCGCAAAAAATTCCTTCATGTCCGTGTTGTTCGAGCCAGGAGCGGTGTTCAACAACAGCGTCTCGTTGCCCAGCAATTCAGCGCTAATCTCGCGCATATTGGCAAAAGGATGACCTGACGAAACTACAAGAACCATCTCGTCACGAAACAGCGGCCAAAGCGTCAACCCATCATCTCCAATTGAGGAGTTCAGAATCGCAACGTCTAGCTCTCCTTCGTTGAGCGCTTCTCTCACGCGAGCAGTCGCTTCCAATACAATTCGTACCTCCGCGCGGCTCTCCTTTTGGTTTTGTTCCCGGATCAGAGATGGCAGCCAGTTGTAGCTCGTGTAGCACTCCGTCGCCATTCGCAGAATCCGTGGGCCGGACTTGGCACAGGCAACGATTCGTTGCTCTGCCTCCCGAAAGCTCAGCGTTATCTGCCTGCCGATGGCGAGAAACTCTTCTCCAAGCGGGGTCAACACCATTTTGCGCGGAAATCGCTGAAAGAGCGGCTCGCCCAACCGATCCTCAAGTCCCCGCAGGTGGTGACTCAATGCAGACTGAGAGAGGTGCAGGTGTTCCGCAGCTTGCGTTACCGTGCCCTGCTGCTGGATGGCCACCACTAATTCAAAATCTTCCCTGGAAAGCTGGAATTGATTCATATGCACATTATGCATGGAAAACATGAATAAGATTCTCTTTTATTCATGTATGGTTTTGCCTATCCTTCAACCATGACAACACAAACGAACGCCCCTTCTCTGGTTCGCTGGTATGAACAGTCCCAGGCAATCGCGGCAATCGCCGAGTCGCGCAACTCTGGAAAACCACTGTTCATCGACCTCTATGCCTTGCACTGCAAGGGCTGCGAGAAGCTGGAAACAACAACCTATCAAGACCCGCGCGTCGCAACCACTCTGAATGAAGAATTTATTCCTGTTCTCTACAATGCCCGGCAGCCAGACGATAATTTTGAACGGCTGAACGGGATGGCGGCGTATATCTTCTCTCCGGTTCTCATAATCCGGGCAGCAGATGGGGCTGAGCTGAGACGTACCACCGGTTATCTTCCGCCAGAAGACATGCTGCTGGAGTTGCAGCTCGGTCTGGGCCTCAATGCGCTCCACAAGCGGGAGTGGGAGGCTGCATTTCATCTCTTGGATGTCGGTGTCCGGGAACATGTGACAGCCAGGAATCTTCCCGAAGCGCTCTGGTGGCGGGGCGTTGCAGCCTACAGGAAATCAGGCAATAGTCTTCTGGAACTCGCCGAAGCATGGGCACCTCTTGTTCGCGAACACCGGGAGACAGCTTGGGCAGATCGTGCCGATGTTCTTGGAGTCTATTGCGAATGCTAAGCGACAGGTGAGATGTCTGACGCAATTGCGGTTTCAAGGATGCGCCCTATACCAGCGCTCCGACGCGATGGACGGCGGCGATTCGGTTTGCGCCCACATCCGGGAGCGCCTCCAGCAATTGCTGGAGCGCGCGGTCGAGAACAGGATGGCGCAGGGTGGGAGCAATCTCCGCCAGCGGAGCAAGAACGAATCGACGCTGATGCAGAGCCGGATGCGGCAGGATCAGTTGCGGCGTGGCCAGGATTCGATCCTCGTACAGAAGCAGGTCGAGATCGAGGGTTCGCGGCCCTCCCCGAAGCGTCTCTCGCAACAAGGGAGCATCAACGGCCTGACTGCGATCCCGGCCCTGGCTCCTCTCAATCGCCAGGAGTTCGAGCAGTAGTGCCTCCGGCGCAAGCATCGTCGAAAGCTGCACGGCGGCGTTGAGAAATGCAGGTTGCTCCTCCAAGCCGACGGGCGCAGTCTCATACACGCTGGAGACGGCCAGAATCTCGCCAAGACGACCCAGAGCGCGTACCGCTGCCTGCAAATGGGCCATGCGGTCGCCCAGGTTGGAGCCAAGTCCGATACACGCGATGGAAGAGATGGAAATCGAAGAATCTGGCATCGAAAAAACCCTGTCGAAACCCTGTCAGTCATACAAACTTTTCAGCGATGAATCTTGAGAATCTCTCTCAGGCGGTGGCTGCGACTGGAGCGACCATGCGGGAGGGCTGCGCCAGAGCGACATCGCTGGCGGGAAGATGCGCCAGTTCCCAGGCGGAACGATCCCGCAGCAGGCGGGAGACCAGAGCCGTGTGCATGGCGTGGCCAGCGCGCTCGGCAACCACGCGGCCCTGAATCTGACGGCCCACCAGCGCAAGGTCTCCGATGAGGTCGAGCACCTTATGGCGCACAAATTCGTTGGGAAAACGCAGCGGGCCATTCACCACGCCAGCGCGGGTCAGGATGATGGCGTTCTCCTCCGAAGCGCCGCGAATCAGGCCCATGTCGCGCAGAGCCTGCTCATCTTCGCGGAAACCAAAGGTGCGCGCAGCAGCAATCTCCGAGGCGTAGGCCCCGGTATCCAGATCGAGATGAAAGGACTGCTGGCCGATGGGCGCGGGAAAGTCGATGGCATAGGAAACGCTGTATCCCTCGCCGGGATAGATGCCGATGAATTTTCCGTTCTCGCGCACCTCAACCTCTTTGCGGATGCGCAGATACTCGCGGCGACGACGCTGCGCTTGCAGGCCCACCGACTGGAAGGCTTCAACATACGGCAACGCGCTACCATCCAGAATGGGCAGTTCGAGATTGTTCAGTTCCACGATAACGTTGTCCACGCCAAAGCCCAGGAGCGCCGAGAGCAGATGTTCCGTGGTGGAGATCAGCACGCCCTGGCGCATCAGGCTGGTAGCGTAGCTGACCTTGGCGACATTGCGTCCCGTGGCGGGAATTTCAAAGTTGTCCAGATCGGTGCGGCGAAAAAGAATGCCCGCCCCAGCGGGAGCAGGCAGCAGACGCATCTCCACCGGCGCGCCGCTGTGAATGCCGATGCCGCAAAACTCGACAGCAGCGCGAATAGTCTGTTCGAATTGCAGACGGTGCGCCAAGAGGGGTCGCTTTCCGCTCCCGTCTATTCCAAGGTAGACAAGCCAAGGTGGACAAGGGAGCTTCCATCCATCGAGGATGATGGTATATGGAAACGGGAAGAGCGCTGTGTGGTAAATTCGCCACAACATGGGCGAATCCGCAGTGAACTTTTTGTTTGAAATCAGAAGATTGGCAGAAGGCGAAAACAAAGATGTTGAAGAATCCAAAGGAATTTTTGGCGGCGGCGCAGGCGCGACAGCGCGAGATGCTGCAATGGGTAAAAACGCTGGTGGAAATCGAATCCCCCAGCGAAAATAAAGCCGCCGTGGATCAAGCCAGCCAACAGGTGGCCGCCTGGATGCGCGCGCTGGGAGGTCAAATCCGCTGGCATCGGCAGAAGAACTTTGGCGACCTGCTGGAGGCGCGCTTTGCCGCGCAGCCAATGCCAAAGTCAATACGGGCGCAGGTCGGACGTGCGCAAAATCGTGTCCGCCCCATCCTGCTGCTGGGACATCTGGACACGGTATGGCCGATGGGAACGCTGGCGCGGATGCCCTTTCGGAAAACAAAGGGGAAGGCCTTTGGGCCGGGCATCTATGACATGAAAGCTGGCGTGGTGATGGCGACAATGGCGCTGCGCCTGCTTCTGGAGGCGGGAGAACTGGCAACGCCCGTGGTGCTGCTGCTGAACTCCGACGAGGAGGTGGGCAGCCCATGCTCCCGCGCCGTGACGGAAAAGCTGGCGAAAGAGTCCTCCGCCGTGTTTGTGCTGGAACCAGCGCAGGGGCCGCAGGGCGCTTACAAGACGGCGCGCAAGGGCGTGGGGCAGTATCAGCTACACGTCGAGGGAGTGGCGGCGCACAGCGGAGTGGACTTTGAAAAAGGCCACAGCGCGATTGTGGAACTGGCAGGGCTGGTCGAGCGCGTGGCCGGATTCACGAACTTGAAAACAGGTTTGACGATGAATCCCGGCGTGATTGCAGGCGGTACGCGCTCCAACGTCGTGGCAGCGGAGGCAACGGTCGAGGTCGATGTACGCATTGCCCGCAGGCAGGATGCCGCGCGCGTGGAGCGCATGTTTCGTGGCCTGCGCGTGAGAGACAAAGCCTGCCGCTTGCAGGTAACGGGCGGCATAAATCGACCTCCAATGGAGCGCGCAAAAAGCACCGTGAAATTATTTCAGCAGGCGCAGGCGCTGGCGGCGAAGATGGGATTTTCCTTGGCGGAGGCCAGCACGGGCGGCGGATCGGATGGCAATTTTACTTCGGCGCTGGGCATTCCAACCCTCGACGGAATGGGCGCAGTGGGCGAGGGCGCACATGCGGCGCGCGAATCGGTGGAGATTGAACAACTGGCCTACAGAACGGCGCTGCTGGCCGCCATGATCGGCAGTCCTGAAAATCGCAATCTGTAGCGGACTACAATTTTTTCTTGGCTTCCAACACCCGCGCCACTGCATCTTCCACCGTTGCGCCCACAGCGGAGAGATGTCCCATCTTTCGGCCTCGTCGCGGAAGGTGCTTTTCATAGAGATGGAGTCGCACACCGGGAATCGTCAGAGCCGCATCGAAGCGCGGGCCAGATTCGGAGGCTGCATCAATCCAGACATCGCCGAGAAGATTGGCAATTGCGGCGGGCTGCACAATCTCTACATCGCCAAGAGGCAGATTGCAGATGGCGCGGACGGCCTGCTCAAACTGGCTGGTGGCGCAGGCGCGTTCGCTGGCGTGGTAGCTGTTATGCGGGCGCGGGGCAAGTTCATTTACCAGCAAGTGACCCTCGGTGGTCAGAAACATTTCCACGGCCAGCAGTCCTTCCAACAGAAATTCCTCCGCAATGGTCAACGCAATTTCGCGCGCCTGACGCATGATCTCTGGCGGCAGGTGGGCGGGCATTCCGCTCCAGACAAGAATCTGCTGCTCGTGATGATTGATGGCCGGGGGATAGCAGGCGCATTCTCCACGCGCTGAACGAGCCACCATCACAGAGAGTTCCAACGCCAGATTTTGCGCCCGTTCCACCACCACGGGCTGCTCGCCCAGCGCCTTCCATGCGCCGCGACATGCCTGCGCGTCTGCGACCTCCGCATCGAAACCCAGCTTCACCTGGCTGCGTCCGTCGTATCCGCCGCGCGCGCTTTTCACAAAACAGCGTCCGCCCATCTTCGTTACCGCCGCCTCCAGTTGCGCGACGTCATTTACGGAGACGTACTCGCCCAGCGGCAGATGATGTGCCGCCAGCCAATCTTTTTGCAATATGCGATCTTGAATGATGGCCAGCATCTTCGCGCCGGGGCGCACGGGAGCATACTGCGCCGCAGCTTCGAGCGAGGCAATGGATATTTGCTCAATCTCCAGCGTGACCACATCGCAACCACGCGCCAGATTGGCCGCGGCGTGAGCGTCTTCCCAGGAGGCCTCAAAGCAGGCATCCACAACAAATCGCGCCGGACAACTGGGGTCAGGATCAAGCACCTGCACGCGATAGCCGAGCGAACGCGCCGCCATCGCTGTCATGCGTCCCAGTTGGCCGCCACCCAGAATGCCAATGGTCGCGCCGGGAAAAAGAATGTCGGTGGTTTTGCTCACTCCGGCAGCTCCACTGCCAGCACATCCTGCTTGCGCGCTTCGCGCCATGCCAGCAGGCGCGCGCGCAGCGCTGCGTCTTGCAGCGACAAAATGGAAATCGCCAGCAAGGCCGCATTCGCCGCTCCCGGCTTGCCAATGGCGAGCGTACCCACAGGAACGCCTTTCGGCATCTGCAAAATGGAAAGCAGCGAATCGACCCCGTTGAGCAGGGTTGCGGAGATGGGAACGCCCAGAACAGGCAGATGCGTCTTGGCCGCCAGCATTCCGGGTAGATGCGCCGCGCCACCGGCCCCGGCAATCAAAACGCGAATGCCGCGCGTTTCTGCGGCGCTGGCATACTCAAAAAGCCAATCGGGGGTGCGATGCGCGGAGACAACACGCGCTTCGTAAGGGATGGAGAATTCTTTCAGGATGTCGATGGCGGGTTGCAGGGTATCGTAGTCGCTTTGACTCCCCATCACCACACCGACCAGCGGCGCTTGCTTCATGGGGAGATTATAAGTTGGAGGAGCGGGAAACGTATGACGAAGCTCATCTTCTGATGGAAATTTTCTCTCCGGCATCCAGGTTGCCGAAACATTCTCTGGGAACAAAGCAATCATTGCCACTCGAAGCAAAATAGAAAATGCAGCGATGCCCCCGGCTGTCGCGCGCAAGGGTTCAGCGATGCTGTAGGTGGTAAGGCAGACCTTTGAGGATGGTGAAGGCCCGGTAGATTTGCTCGGACAGCACCACGGCGGCCAGTTCATGCGCCAGCGTCATCGGCCCCAGCGAGAGCAGGAGGTTCGCGCGCTGGCAAGCCCCTTCTGACCATCCATCCGCCGGGCCAACGGCAAAGAGGATTCGTTGCGTGCCCGCATCCTGCTGTTTGCCCAGCCATGCGGCCAAAGCTTCAGAAGTCATCTGCCTGCCTCGACTATCCAGCAGAACCAGATAGGGCGGCATTCGTCCCGATGATCGTTCGCAGGCCAGCAGCAGCGCAGGTTCGGAGGGGAGAACCTCATGCCGGAATCGACAGAAGTGGCCGATCCGGCGGGCGTAGTCCAGCAGCCAATCGCCTCCGGCATGTTTTTTCCCGCCCGCGCGGCGATTCTCAATTGTGACCAGTTGTATTTCCATCGGCTTTGTTTTTGGCTTTCGTCAATAAATTGGAAGCGTGGTTATGGCGCAATACAGTCGCAATACAGTACGGATGCAAACGATCATAGCGGATGTTGGGCAGAACCTTTGCCCCCAGCCGGAGAATCCGCCGTCCAGATATTGTTTGACCCTTGATTTTTCAGGCTGATACACTGAAACTGATTGGCGTGGAAGCCCGCAAGGCTCGCCAGCTTCTCTTTTGGTAAGGATGCGCTCATAACCCCGTGGACACACAGACTCGTCACGCCCTGAAACACAACGCCCTGATTGATACCGCGAAAACCGGTATGGACTGGTTGCAGGAGAATAAGAAAGCCGTTCTCCTCTTTACCGTCGTCGTCTTTGTCACGCTGGTTGTTGGCATCGGCAGCGTGGTGCTCTACCAGAATCGGCAGGATCAGTCGCAGCGCGACTTTGGTCTCGCGATGGAAACCTACCTGACACCGATTGCGCAGCCCACAGATCCGCCCGGCGCAAAGACCTTTCCTTCTCCCATTGCCCGCGCAACAAAGGCCAATGCCGAGTTCCTGGAGGTGGCCAACCGCTACCCCATGACCAGCGCAGGCAAAAACGCGGAATACTTTGTCGGGCTAACCTACATGGCTATGGGTCGGAATGCCGATGCCGAACACGCGCTGCATCAGGTCGTCGATCATGGAGGTCGCGATCTGGCAGCGTTGGCGCAGATGGCTCTGGCCGGGCTTGATAAACAGACGGGCCGAGACTCGGACGCAATTCAGATATATCGCAATCTGGTGGCGCATCCCACGGTCAGCGTTCCTGTTGGCGAATCTGAGCTTGCCTTGGCGGCGATGTATGAGAAGACCAATCCGCAGCAGGCCAAGCAACTCTACGCGCACATCAAGGACACGGAAAAAGATACGGAGGCCAGTTCCATCGCCGAGAAGAAGCTCGCGCAACTGAATTGATTTCTCAATAGTGGGTTGGAGGAGAAGGAGCGGGGCGCGTCGAGGAGCAAGCACAGCGAAGCGCAGGAGTTCAAAGAGCGCTACAGCATGAAGCGGCGCATGGGCTGGCGACGTTCCACGCTCATCAACCACGCCAGTAGGCCGAAATACACCAACAGAACCGTGACCACCTGAAAGACAATCCAGAGCGCGGTGTTGCCCGGATAGACGGGAACGATCCAGTTGAGGACAACAAAGCCGAGCGCGACAATGGCCGCGACAATGGCCGAAGTAATGCGACCGCTGACCTGGAGATAGCTATTACAACTGGAGCAGCGGTAAAAGCCGCGCATCCCGGAACGAAAAAATGCCGTCCACCGGCTCTGAGGCGCCGTGCAGACGGAGCAGCTAAACATGGTCTGAGTTCCAGATGAGGAAGAAGAGAACATCAACTCTATTGTGCTTGAAAAACCCGCCGCGTGGGAGAGTTTGTTGACAGCTTCGATTCTGCCCAATCGCCCGGTCGCGCCTGAACCGCTTCCGTACCACTCGCATTTAGCTTGAGCGCACCGCAAGTTGTCTCTGCTGAGAGACAATAGATTCTGCGAAGCATTCGCAACCCCCACAATTCCAATCCACGGAGGAAATAAAATCATGATTAAAACTGTTGCCCTAAAAAATGGCCCCCTGATGGTCACAGGTGATTTGAAGGAACTCGAACTCGCCGACGCTTCTGGAAATCTCTACAACCTGAGCGGCAAAGAGAAGGTTGCGCTCTGTCGCTGCGGAGCCTCCGCCAACAAGCCCTTCTGCGACGGCCAGCACGCCAAGATCGGCTTTCAGGCTGCTGAAGCGGCTGTCAAGGCCGGATAAAAATCGCGCCGGATCAGGACTGCTGAAAAAGCCTGCCAAAATGTCTACTGAAAGACCTGCGTAGACGCGCGCCAACCGTGGCTCCGCTGCAAGCGCAAGGGAAGATGCCTGCCGCGCGCTTGGTTCTTCCCTGTCCGTGCCATTACAATTAGCCCTTGCAGGAGAGGAAAACGACGATGGCAGGCTCAGCAATGGCCGGGATTCCGGCGTTGAAGGATGCGTATCAGCAACTCAAGCTTCGCATGGACAAGGCGGTGGAGGATTTTCGTACCAATTTGGCCTCCACGCGCACGGGACGCGCCTCGGTTCACATGCTGGAACAGGTGAAGGTAATGGCTTACGGTACGGAGTTGCCCATCAACCAGGTGGCGCAGCTCAGCGCGCCAGAACCGCAGATGCTGCTGGTACAGCCCTTTGATACCAGCTTGATTGCGGAGATCGAAAAGGGTTTGCGTCTTGGACAACAGGCTTTTAATCCGCAGAATGATGGCAAGGTGATCCGCGTGCCGATTCCTCCGATGAATGAGGAGCGGCGGCGCGAAGTGGTCAAACAGATCAACAAGGTTTTGGAAGACCATCGCACGGGCATCCGCAATATCCGTCGCGACGGCAATGACCTGATCAAGAAAGCCGCCAAGGAAAAGAAAATCTCCGAAGATGAGGAGAAGCGTTCGCTCGACGAGATACAGAAGCTGACCGATGAAGAGATCCGACGCATGGAAGAGATATGCAAGGCCAAGGAAAAAGAAGTCATGCAGGTCTGATGACGTGGAGAGCAGGGTTTCTCGCCGCCAGCGGCCAAGGCCGTTCCTTTCGAGGAGCGGCCTTTTTGCAGACTGCCGTCGCGCACCCACAGATGCAGAATGTTCGCGGGTTTGCCATTTCCACGGAGTTGCGGAGATTTGCATGGAAACAGAACAAGCGAAATTGGGTGGGATCAAAGGCGCCAAATGCAGGACGAGGCGCTGCGCCTTGGGAAGCTGAGGCTTCGTCCCGTATAATCGTCTTTTCCTCAGGAATCGATTTTTTGCAGTGAGGGTGTGCTTATTTTTCCCGTCAGCGTAGGGGGCTTTTGCGTCCCAACCCAACCGTCCACGACTGTGCGCCACCGGGCACGCAGAGCGGCCAAGTTTCTAGCGTTGCTGCTGGTCGTCCTTGGCGCTGCCTGTACGCTTTGGGCGCAGTCGGCGCAATTGGCGCAGTTGAATGTCGTCAGCGAAATTCGCGTCATCGGCAATCGTCGCATTCCCAAAGAGACCATCCTTGCGCGCATGTTCACCAAGGTGGGCGACACCTACGACCCGCAGACCACCGAGCGGGATTTCAACTCGCTTTGGAACACGGGCTATTTTGAAAATGTACAGATTGACAAGGAGGATTCCCCCAACGGCATCATTCTGACGGTGATTGTTCGTGAGCGGCCAACCATCCGCGAGATCAATTACAAGGGCCTCAATGCTGTCTCCCAGTCTGACGTGCTGGAGCGTTTCAAGAAGGAAAAAGTGGGCCTCACCGTGGAGAGCCAGTACGACCCCACCAAGATCAAGCGGGCCGAGACGGTGCTGAAGGCGTTATTGGCCGAGCATGGGCATCAGTTCGCCACCATTCGGACAGAAGTGAAAACGATTCCTCCGGCCTCCGTTTCCGTCAACTTCATCATCAAGGAAGGGCCGACGGTCAAGGTGGGACACATCCGTTTTGAGGGCAACACGAATGTCTCCAGTCGCGTACTGCGACGCGCCATGAAGAACCTCAAGCCGATTGGCATCCCGGATTCCTTTTTCCTGGAAAATCTGTTTGCGCGCACCTATGACGAGAACAAGCTTGAGGAAGACACCGAGCGCGTGCGTCAGGCTCTGCGCGACCGCGGCTACTTCAAGGCCAGCGTGGATCAGCCGGAAACACATATTCGCAATCAGGGGGGCATTTCCATCTTCACCTTGCGCCCGCGCAAGGGCAAGGTTATGGACATCACCCTGCCGATCGAAGAGGGAGAGCAGTATCGGCTGGGCAGTATCACCTTTACCGGAAACAAGGCCATCAGCAATGCGAAGGCGCTGCGGAGCCTCTTCAAGCTGAAGGACGGAGACATCTTTAACTCGACGTTGATCGGCAAGGGGCTGGAAAATATGCGCAAGGCCTACGGCACTCTGGGCTATATCAACTTCACCGCCGTGCCAACGCCGCGTATCGATGAAGCCAAGAAGCTGGTCTTTTTGAATATTGATATCGACGAGGGGAAACCGTACTACATCTCTCGCATTGAGTTTCGCGGCAATACCATCACACGGGATCGCGTGATTCGCCGTGAGCTGCTGGTCGAGGAAGGCCAGGTGTACAACAGCCGTCTTTGGGAGTTGAGCCTGCTGCGTCTGAATCAGCTCAACTATTTCAATCCACTGAAGGCCGATCAAGATTCAGAGACACATCAGGATGCTGATAATGGCACGGTCGATCTGCTGTTGAAGGTTCACGAAAAGGGCAAAAACAGCATCGGACTGAACGGCGGGTTCAGCGGCCTGTCGGGAGCATTCCTCGGTGCCAACTACCAGACGAACAACTTCCTGGGACTCGGCGAAACGCTCAGCTTGCAGGCATCCATCGGCGATTTGCAGCGCAACATCACCTTTGGCTTCACCGAGCCATATTTTGGAAATCGTCCGTTGAGCCTGGGCTTCCAGATTGTCCATCAAAATACGGACTACAACGCCACCAAGAGCTACCATGCGCTGGGCGGTGGCAACGCAAACTTCGATGCCTCGCAGCAAGCGACGATCCAAAGTTTCAACCAGTCGCAGACGGGCCTCACCGTCTCCGCAGGCTACCCAATTCGGCGTACCTTCAAACGTGTCGGAGCCACATACTCGCTGAATACCTCCAACGTTCAGGCATTCAGTCCGGCGACATCCAATCTGTTTCAGTTTCTAAACTTTCGCCATGGAACCACAGGACAGACGGCGCTGAATGGCATTGTCACCAGCCAGTTGTCGTTGAGCTTTATGTATGACACCATCGGCGATCCCTATCGGCCTCGCACGGGAAAAAGCTTTTCGTTTGTGTTGCAGGGTTCAGGGCTGGGGGGGAATGTCAGCTTCATCAATCCGACGGTGGAATATAAATTCTTCAGACCGATCCACATGTTTCACTTCGATCCCGACGGACGCAATATCTTTGGCTATCGCATCCAGGCATCGTATGTGCAGGGAATCGCCGGACTGGTGGCTCCGCCCTTCGACCGCTTCTTCACGGGCGGCGAAAACGACTTGCGCGGCTTCGACGTTCGTTCTGTGACCCCGTATGCGTTTATTCCCACCAAGGTGCTTTTTAACCTGACCAATCCCGACGGCACGTTGGTGCCCAAAGACCCGACGAATCCAAGCCTGGGTTCCGTGCAGATTCCGCTGCCGATCTACGCGCTCTCGCCGATTGGTGGCGATACAGAAATTACCAGCAACATGGAATATCGCATTCCCATTGTTGGGCCAGTCACCTTTGCCCTCTATGACGACCTGGGTTTGAACATGGCCTTGAACCACAACCAATTGCTGGAGAATCCACAGGCTTCCGCAACGATGAGCAGCGGACTCTACGGCTGCCCCATTTACACCAACGGCGCTTGCCAGGGTGGGATTCCATTTACCTTCGCCAACCGATTGGGCGCCGTGCCGGGAACCAACATTCAACCGCGTATGTCGGTGGGGCCGTATATATCCCTGATGGCCCCTGTCATTAATGCTCCGATTGAGATTTACTTCGCCTACAATCCGGTGCGTCTGCACCAAAACCAAGGCCGCCAGACCATCTTTACGCGCAGCATGTTTCCGCAAGGGGGCGCTGGAGAGTTTACCTATCAGCAGGCCCTGGCCTACTACGGCTCGCAGTATTTTATTTGGGAGCCAAGGAAAACCTTCCGCGTAACGATCAGCACCTCTTTCTAAAGGTATGCAGCTACCAGCCAGCAGCGAATAGCTGATAGCTTGTTTTTATATGACGGACGCGCGACGCGGACTCATCCTGATCAACACCGGCCCCGGCAAAGGCAAGACCACTGCCGCGATGGGCACGGCTTTGCGCGCCGTCGGCAACGGGATGCGCGTGCTGATGCTGCAATTTCTAAAAGGCTCCTGGCATTATGGCGAACTGGATGCTGTGGAGGCATTCGGCGGCAACTGGGTGATGAAGCAGATGGGCCGGGGATTTGTGAAAATTGGCGGCGCGGAGACTGACCCGGAGGACATCCGCATGGTGGAGGCTGCCTGGGAAGAGGCGCGGCAGGCCATTCTCTCCGGGGAGTGGGACATGGTGGTGCTCGACGAAATCAACTACGCCATCGGCTATGGCATGTTAGACTCGGCCCGCGTGGTGGAGACGCTGCTGGAACGCCCGAAGTCGGTGCATGTGATCCTGACCGGGCGCAATGCGCATCCCAGCCTGGTGGAGATTGCTGACACGGTGACGGAGATGCGCGAAGTGAAACACGCATATCAAAAAGGCATTCTGGCGCAGCGCGGCATTGAGTATTGAGAAAGTAGACGTGTTCGGCAAGCCCCGAATAGGGCGGAGCGCAGACAGAACAGGTAGGATGGGAAGTGCATGTCCTGGTTTAAGCGAAGCGAGAACGAAATCATGGCCAATGGCGAGAAGAGTGTTCGCACCGAGGGTCTTTGGATCAAGTGCGAGGGCTGTCGCCAGGTCGTCTGGAAGGCGGAACTTGAAGCCAACCTGAATGTTTGTCCCAAGTGTGGACGGCATTTTCGCCTGTCGGCGCGGGAGCGCATCGACAGCCTGCTGGAGTCGGGCTACGATCTGGTCGATCTGGAGTTGCGCTCCACCGATCCGCTGGAATTTTCCGATCTGAAATCCTACAAGGCGCGATTGCAGAAGGCGCGGCAGGATACGGGCCTGAACGATGCAATCATCAATGCGCTGGGCGAGCTGGGGCCGCACTCCGTGGTGCTCAGTGTCATGGAATATGCCTTTATTGGCGGCAGCATGGGCTGCGTGGTGGGCGAGACCATCGCCCGCGCCGTGGATCGTTCGCTGACCACGCGCCATCCGCTCATCATCGTGGCTGCCTCCGGTGGCGCGCGCATGATGGAGGGTGTCACCAGCCTGATGCAACTGGCAAAAATCGCCACAGGCCTGGCGCAATTGGATGATGCGAAGGTTCCGTATATTTCGGTGCTCACCGATCCCACCACTGGCGGCGTGACGGCCAGCTTTGCCATGTTGGGCGATCTGAATGTTGCCGAGCCGGGCGCGCTGATTGGTTTTGCCGGCCCGCGTGTGATTGAGCAGACCCTGCGACAGAAATTACCCGAAGGGTTTCAGCGCTCGGAGTTTTTGCTGGAGCACGGCATGTTGGATGCCGTGGTGCCACGCAAAGAGTTACGGGAGTATCTGATCCGCGCTCTGGATTTTATGCAGCGGTAAAACAGCGTTCTCCAAAGTTCTTCATTCGGAGGAGTTCGCCGCTGGCGCCAGCAAATGGTATCTTGCAGATAGGACATTCTTCATCAATGACACCCAGAAAACAGCCTGTGAAGCCGCAGACCGCGTCAAAAAAAACACAATCCAAAGGCAAGCTTGCGCCGTCGTCCCCGCTCAAAAACAAGTCCAAGGTCTTGTCCAAAGACGAGAAGGTTGTATTGATCTCCTCGGAGGTGGCCTATCGCGGCCCGCTCTTCGACGTGCATTCGGAGTATGTGCGCGAGCCGGGAGGTGTTGCCTCACGCCGCGACGTGATTCGCCACACCGGTTCCGTGGTGATTCTGGCCATTGATGCCAGAAAAAACAAAAAAGACCCGCTGGTGCTGCTGGAGCGGCAATATCGTCACGCCGCAGGACAGTATCTGTGGGAGCTGCCAGCCGGACGCAAAGAGCCGAACGAAGCCTCACTGCCCGGAGCCAAACGTGAGCTGATTGAGGAGACAGGCTACCGCGCGCGTCGCTGGAGCAAGCTGATTCGCTTCTACCCCAGCCCCGGATTTCTGGGCGAGTGGATGCAAATATATTTGGCCGAGGAACTCACGTCGGGTCAGGCGCAACCGGAGGAAGATGAGTTCATCGAGTGCCAGATGGTGCCGCTCTCCGAGGCGCTGCGCTGGGTGGAGAGCAACAAAATCATCGATGGAAAGAGCATGATCGCCCTGCTGCTCTACGACCGTCTGCGCCGTGCCCGCGCGTAGCGGCTGCGCGAAGATTTTCCCGGCATCGTTCGCATTTGCAGGCAAATACGCAACACTCCCTGGCGTTCCCTGCTTCGTTCGCGTCTGCCGCATAACCAAAATCGCCCACCCTGCGTCTATACCCTCAGGGAGTCCGTTCGCTGCAACCGCGCGACTCCAATTCGTATGGAAGGCAGGGTTTCTTCGTGACTCAGTTCAAGGGAAAAGTGAAGTGGTTCAATAACTCGAAGGGATTCGGATTTATTGGTCGAGAGGACGGGCCGGACGTGTTCGTGCATTACAGCGCGATCCGCACCGAGGGCTACAAGAGCCTGAAAGAAGGGGATGAGGTTGAGTTCGATATCGTGCAAGGGGATAAAGGCCCACAGGCCGATCAGGTGTTGCGCCTGAACGAAGCCCTGCAACACCAAAGCGCTCCAAGCTGAAACACTCGCAGCGCGTGAGCGTGCCCAATTGACCACCCAAGGCGGGTCTGTCGCCTTGTCGGTGGACGCGGGTGTTTGTGTCGGCCACAATGTCCTGCGCGCGCTTTGGAACAGTCTCCGGGAGGTTTCTGGAACGCGGGGATGGTTCGTTTCGCGGATGTGACCTGCAAAAAACGCGGCGCGGAATCCTGACAGGGGCTTTTCGCGCTAGAATGCTGGCAGCCATGAATACGCCCTCTTTCTCTATGCCTAATTCCTCTGCGCCAGACCCGGAGCAAGATGACTCGCTCCGTGCGCGGCTCTGCCGTTTTCTGCCATGCCCTTTGCTTCAGGAGTACGGCCTGCCCATTCTAATCGCGCTGGCCGTTACCAGCATCGGCATGGTGCTCTTCTACACGGGGGTTGGTAGTGTTGCCCCAGTCGCCTCCGGCTCCCTGGCGCGGTTAACGATGTATCCCATCCATCCCGTTTTTAATCCCAACGCCGAGTCAGACCCCAACACGCCGGGGCCGGGAATGCCTGGAGCGCCGCTCGACCAGGATCAGGTAATCGTGCTCGGACAGGTGCAGGTAAAAAATATCTCCAAGGCTCCGCTGGCTATCTTCGACCTGTCGGCGCAGCTCACGCTGCCGCAGGAACAGCAGAGCAGTTCGGGAGCCAGCCCCACAGATATCGACCGCCTCTTTCAGGGATTTCCCGATTTGGCCCCGATGCGAATGCAACCTCTGCTGCGGCGTCAGGTAATTCCGCCGGGACAAACCGCAGAGGGGCTGGTGGCCTTCCACTATCCCATCACGCAGCAGCAATGGCAACAGCGTCGCAAATTCCAGATCACCGTCAGCTTCGACAATGGCCCATCTCTGGTGCTGCACACGCCATAAGCGAAGTCTGATTCAGGCGTTTCCATCCGCTTTCTCTGGGTGCTCCAACACGCCAGCTTGCTTCAAGGTTCCCAAACTGGAACGAACGCGCCACTGCGCCTACCTCAGGAATACCCCTGAAAGAAAAGTCTGGACAAGGATACCTTTGTTGCCGTTAAGATGAGACCCTGTGCAAGAACAACATTGGCAGGTCGCATCCGACCGATGCAGCCGTGCCACAGAGGGGCTGCGATGCGAGTTGGGAGTCGTCTTTTGTTTCGATTCCGCGTATTTTGCGCCATCTTCATTCTGACTCTGGCTGCGCGCCAGGCTGTCGCGCAAGGCATCATCACCGGAACGATCACTGGCACCGTCGTCGATCCACGGGGAGCGGTGATTCCCGGCGCGTCCGTGACCGCCGTGAACGCCAGCACCGGAGCCACGCTTGTAACCACATCGCAAGGCAATGGCGACTACGCCTTTCGCGATGTGCCCATCGGCATCTACACGCTCTCCATTGTCGCCTCTGGCTTTCGTCCGCTTCGATTCAGCGGCGCGCGCGTGGTGACAGGAGGCGTGGCCGCGCTCGGCGAACAGAGGCTTGCCCTGGGAACATCCTCCACCGTCACCGTGCATGAGAACAACGGCGTTTCTCTGGATACAAACCAGTCGCAGGTCTCCACCACATTCTCCGCGCAGCAATTGCAGGATTTGCCCCTGGCCAACGGCTTCGACTCTGTCGCGCTGCTGGTTCCCGGCGTTGCCCGCACGCTGGACGACAACTTTAGCAACACGAACGGCGCGGGCTTCTCCGCCAACGGCCAGCGCGGTCGCTCCAACAACTTCGAGTTGGATGGTCAGTCGAACAACGATAACTCCGTCGCCGGGCCACAGATTCTCTTTGGCAATCAGGACGCTCTGGCGGAGATACAGGTCATCACCGACAATTTCGACGCTCAATATGGCCGCAACATGGGTTCTGTGGTCAACTATGTCACCAAAAACGGCACCAACACCCTACATGGCAGCGGCTTTGAGTTCTAT
The DNA here is from genome assembly GCA_021810625.1 of Acidobacteriota bacterium. Lineage (GTDB taxonomy): Bacteria > Acidobacteriota > Terriglobia > Terriglobales > Acidobacteriaceae > JAJZIJ01. Next base: position 11,493 of record JAJZIJ010000020.1, on the reverse strand, counting down.
ACTGGCTCCTGGCTCAGCTCGCTGGAAAATCAGCAGAAATCTCCACTCTTTGGATTCTGCCTGCCGCATCAGAATCCCGCTCTCACGGGCTGCACTGTACCGACCCTGCCCAATCTTGTCGATAACCGCTTTGGCGGCACGCTCGGCGGCCCCATTCTGAGGGACAAGCTATGGTTTTTCGGCAGCGCCTATGCAGAGCGCGCCTTCACCGGCGTTGTTCCCTCCTCTTCGCAGGGAGCGGTGACACCCACGCCGCTCGGACTGCAACAACTGGCCTCCGCTTTCCCCGGCAATCCCGCCGTTGACATCCTCACCAACAACGGCCCCTTCGGCGAAAAAGCGGGCAACCCGTCCGTCATCCCCGGCACCACGACAACGGAGACTGTCACCTCGCCCAGTGGCCCGGTGTCTGTTCAGGTGGCGCAGTTTCAGCGCTCGATCCCGACTCCCTTCACGGATCAGGAAGACTTGGGACGCCTCGACTGGCAACCGACACGAAAAGATCGCTTCTACTTGCGCTTTTTCTATCAGTCCGAACTCACGGCGGGCTATGCTGCGCCTTCCATTGCCCAAGGGGAGTACGTCAATATCCCGGACACCAACTATTCTGTCGGCAGCGACTGGACGCATATTTTTTCCTCACACTGGATCGACCAGCTTCGCTACAGCTTTCAGGAATCCAAGCTGGATTTTCAGGGCGGCTCCAACACAAGCTGCACCACGACCAACATGACCGCCTGCCCCTCGGAGGTTTTCTTTACCGGAGGCACCACCGATTCCAGCTTCGGCCTGAGCGCGGGCTATCCGCAGGGCAGAACGGTAAAGGTCACGCAGGTACAGAACAATGCCAACTGGACAGGTGGCAACCACAGCATTGACTTTGGCGGAGAGTGGGATTATCAGAACTCCCCCAACGTCTTTTTGCCCACATACAACGGCGTCTTTTTGTATAGCAATATGAATGCGCTTTTGAATGACTCCCACGGCACCGGCGCGGTCGAGCTGGCCAATGGCAATCCGGTGATTCCGTTCACAGAGGCGGACGCAGCTCTCTACATTCAGGATGACTGGAAGGTTCGCCCCGATCTGATGCTCAACCTGGGCCTGCGTTGGGAGTATTTTGGTCAGGCTGTTAATGAACTGCACGCCTCCAGTCTGGCGCAGCAGACCGGGCCAAATCCTTTCTGGAACACCAGCCTGCCGCTCTCCGTCACCACTGCGCCCAAAGTTCCGCGCAACTGGAAGAACTACCAGCCCCGACTTGGATTTTCCTGGAATCCCGGCATTCTCGATCACAAACTGGTGGTGCGCGGCGGCTTTGCCATCAACTTTGATCCGGCCTTCTACAATATGTTTCTGCTGGGCGCGATTGCCAGCCCGGTCGTGAATCAGAATCTCTTCACCTGCGGCGGAGGCGCGTGCTTGCCCTCTGGAGGCGGCTTTACCGGGGGGGATGTTCGCGCCGCCGACCTGCACTACCTGCCCAACGGAGCCAACCCAGCCTTCAATAACCAAACCTACGTCTCGTCCCCATTTCTGAATCCCTATGTCGAGACCTTTTCTCTTGGAGTGGAATATCAGGCTGGCCCCAATGTGTTGCTGTCAGTACGGTATGTCGGGAATCACACGATACACAATTTTCAATCCGTGGATGCCAATCCGGATTTGCTTCCCGTCTCGCAGGTCTTTCCCAACGTCGTCCCGCCCAGTTCTTTGTGCGCGGACGCGACCCAGCCCGGCTATGGTCGTCCCAGTTGCGCCAAGTCCAACCTTGGGCTGGAGACCAACGGCGGATTCTCTCTTTACAACGGCCTGCAAACCAACATCATCACGCGCAATCTGCATGGCCTGACGGCCAACTTTGCCTACACCTACAGCCGCACCATCGACAATGTAAGTGAAGTCTTCGGAACCTATACGGGCGGAACAACCGTGGCCTACGCGCAAAATCCACTTCACACGAACCGGGCGGAGCGTGGCGTCAGTGGTAACTCGTACCCCAGCGTTGCCGCTCTTGGGTTGACCTACGATCTGCCATTCTATGCCCACCAGTCCAACTGGAAGAACAAGCTCTTCGGCGGCTATAGCTTCAATAGCGTCTACACCTACAACACCGGGCAACCCTACAACCCCTACCAGCCGCTCTCCTTTACCAACCCGGTAACTAGCGCGACCGAGTCCAGCATGTGCGATAGCAGCTTCAACCAATCGTATCCGCAAGTGGATACCTGCCGCATGGTGCTTTCCAACGTACATGCCCCGCTCAACACGGTGGCGTACAACGCTGGCCCCGGCAATGGATATGTTGCCTATGGCACAACAACTCAGGTAAACCCGGCAAGCACGCACTGGATCGTGGACAACAAGAATGAAGCTGTGACCCTGGGCAATCCCTATCCAGGATCAGGCCGCAACATTCTGCGTGGGCAGAATTTTTACAACATCGACGCCAATTTTTTCAAAACCATCTGCATCACCGAGCGCGTCTCCGTCCAGTTACAACTCAACGCCTATAACGTCTTCAACCACGACTATCTAGGCACGCCAAACCCTGGCTTGTACGCATATAATTCTGCGCTAGCTGTCAACCCATTTTTATCCAACAAATACAACTCTTCCTATGGGAATACGCTCACCACGGCTTCCAACCTGCCGGGCAATCGCGTCTTTCAATTGGGCGGAAAAGTGATCTTTTAGCGCGGATTCATGCCTGCTGTACCCGCATGAACATTTGTCGGACTGCGCATGTCTTGAAGAGGATGGACTTCAGCCGCTGATGGAGAGTCATGCAAATTGCGCCACTACCTAATCGCTGTCCCGCTTGACAATGGAACGCCTCTGCTAAGAGGATTGCTCTTGGGAAATCGCTGCCCAGGGAATCCACAGATTCAGTCCAAGGCCTGTCTTCCAATGTTAAGGAGATCATTCCATGACTACTGCACCATCGACCGAAAGTGAGCTTGACCTGCCATATACACTCACACAGGATGAAATAGATTTCTACCGGGAAAATGGCTATGTCAAGCTGCGGAACGTTCTCTCTGCGGATTTGCTCGAAGAGTACAGAAAAGAAATTGCCGCGCAGGTCGCGAAGTTGAACACGCAGCGGCTGCCGATCGATCAGCGCTCCACATACGACAAGGCCTTTCTGCAGATAATGAATCTGTGGGAGTCGAGCGCCAAGATTCGAGAATTTGTCTTTGGGAAGCGTCTTGCCCGGATCGCGACGGAACTCATGGGCTGCCGCGGCGTGCGGATGTATCACGATCAGGCGCTCTACAAGGAGCCGGGCGGCGGCATCACCCCGTGGCACGCCGACCAGTACTATTGGCCAGTCTCCAACGACAACATGGTCACCGCATGGATACCACTCCAGGACACTCCGCTTGAAATGGGGCCGCTTGCCTTTTGCGAAAAAAGTCATCGCTTCCAGACTGGCCGAGACCTTGAAATCAGCGATGAGAGCGAGATGACGTTGAAGCAGGCGCTTGAGAGATTCCAACTTGAAGAGAGCGCGTTCGCGCTTGGAGATGTCAGCTTCCATGCGGGCTGGACATTTCATCGGGCTGGAAAAAACACAACGGATCGTCCCCGTGAAGTGATGACGGTCATCTACATGGATGAGGACATGCTCCTGGTAAAGCCTAAGAATAAAAACCAGGTGGCCGACATCGCGCGCTGGTGTCCAGGCGTTCAGGAGGGCGAAGTGATTGCGTCCCCCTCGAATCCCGTGATCTACACCACAAAATAACGGACGCAATGGCTCCCGCCCAGCCGCAGGCAACGCGCGCGTACAGATTCGGCTTGCAAAATCGTCCGCCACTCCGGGCACAGGGTAGACAAGGATGAAGAGATAAAGAGCGTGTATGCGTATCCAGGCAATCATTACCGAAGGAAAGGGAAGTTTTGTTCTTGACGAGGTTACGCTCCAGCCGCCGCAGGCAGATGAAGTTCTGCTTGAAATGAAGGCAAGCGGCGTCTGTCACACAGATTACGACTGCATGTGTATGTGGAAAGACAGGGCACCGCGCGCGGAGGATTTCCTGCGCGTTGGGCCACGCTCCTCGACATACATCATGGGGCATGAGGGAGCCGGGATCGTCCTTCAAGTTGGGGAAAACGTCAATCATGTAAAGCCAGGGGATCGCGTTTTGCTGAACTGGGCCATCCCATGTGGCCAGTGCTTCCAGTGTCTCCGCTCGGCTGAAAATATCTGCGAAAATCGGCGGAGTCTTCCCGATGAACGTTTTGACTGGCGAGGACGCAAGATCAATACATCCTTTGCGCTGGGAACAATGGCAACACACGCTCTTGTCCCCAGGCAGGCCGTCGTTAAGATCGACAACGAAATTTCTTTTGCCGAGGCATGCATTCTTGGTTGCGCCGTTATGACAGGATTTGGCTCCGTGGTGAATGCGGCGAAAGTTACACCCGGCTCGACGGTGGTTGTTCTCGGCTGCGGTGGAGTCGGGCTGAGCGTCATTCAGGGAGCGGTATATTGCGGCGCGACAACCATCCTTGCCGTCGATATTGCAGCGGCAAGACTGGATATGGCCATGCGATTCGGCGCGACAACCACGCTGCTTGCGGATACTGCGGATCGGGGACTTCAGCAGGCCGCGCTGAAAGTTCGCAGCATGACTGGCGGACGGGGAGCGGATTACTGCTTTGAATGCACGGCCATTCCAGCGCTTGGCCCTGCGCCCCTGGCATTTACGCGAAGCGGAGGTACGGCTGTGGGAGTGAGCGGGATCGAACAATCGATTCCCTTCGACATGGAACTTTTTGAATGGGATAAGACGTACCTGAACCCACTGTATGGCCAGTGCCGTCCGACGCGCGATTTTCCTTTGCTGCTGAAGCTCCACAGCGAAAATCGTCTCAAGCTGCGAGAGATGGTTACGCGCACCTACCCCTTGGATGGCCTGTCCGAAGCGTTCTCCGACATGCGCGCGGGCAGGATAGCCAAGGGCGTACTGGTTATGAATGCGTGATCTATGAGCTACTTCCGAACCATCGAAATTTCGGATCCGCAGTTTGAGTTGGAGCATGTCAGAGTCGTTACGGTTCAAAGTCCAGCATTGCAGCGGCGTGGAGATATAAGTTTCTTTGTGCCTCCGCAGTGCATGGGACAGTCTGGCGTGCCGTTGCTCATCCTGCTGCATGGCGTTTATGGAAGCCATTGGGTTTGGACGATGAAAGCGGGCGCGCATCGTACTGCGCTTGCGTCGATCCAGATGGGACAGGTGCGGCCCTTCGTTCTTGCCATGCCATCGGATGGCTTATGGGGAGACGGCAGCGGATATCTCCGGCACGATGCGGCGGATTATGAGAGCTGGATCATGCGCGATGTGGCCGCAGCAGCGATGGAAGTTGCGCCTTGCGTAAACACCTCGTCTCCGCTGTTTCTGGCAGGACTCTCGATGGGTGGCTACGGCGCATTGCGACTCGGCGCAAAATATGCGGAAAAGGTCGCCGGAATTTCCGCCCATTCCGCGATCACGCATCCCGCGCAAATGCTGGACTTTACGGCGGAACCGCCTATGATCCATCAAGGCGCAATCCAGGAAGACGCAGACCCGATGTACTGGTTTCGGCGCAATGGCGCTGCGCTGCCGCCCCTGCGTTTTGATTGTGGAGTTTCCGATCCGCTGCTCTCCGCCAATCGCGCGCTGCACGAAGCACTCCTTGCGGAAGGGATCGCACACGTCTTCGAGGAATGCGCCGGGGGCCATGAATGGCCCTACTGGCAGAGGAATTTCTCAAAGACGCTGCTGTTTCTTGAGGAAGTCCTGACCCCCGGAACGACACACGGACATCGCCCCTAGACCCAGATTAGATGCCGAGCTTTTTTACTTCGTCGTTGTAGTATTTCCGGTAGAGAATATCCCACTCCTGGCTGCCTTCGGGAATATCGCGCTTATGCGACTGCACCTTCAGGCGCGCCGCAGTGTCGATCTTCATCTCCTCGGTCAGGAGTTTTTCCAGGATGTCGCGGGCCTTCTGTCGAATGGTATTGCGGTCTTCCAGAAAATCGCATTCGTTGACGTCGGCCAGCGTATCGGCCACCACATGGGCGAGTTTATTGACTTTATCGCGCGAGATTCTCACAGGATCGCCTTGTACTTTCGGGCCAATTCCATCTTGACCTTTTTGAACATCTCCGGGTAGCTGGCTCCGCTGCGGAGCATATCTTCCTGATATGCCTCCAGAATCACGCGCACTTCCTCGTTGATGCGATCTTCCAGCGCAAGCTCATCCAACAGCCCGGCCTGCACGCGCTCCTGCAACACGGCGACCTTGTCGGCGCGAATCAGCTTCGCCTCCATCAAGCCTTTGACCGTCTGGCGCGCCAGATATCCGACGTAATCTTTCGATAAAATCATGATTCTCTCTGAAATATAGCATACGTGACGATGATGGCCGTCTGTCTATGCGGATTGAGCGGATGTGGTGGATGCGCCAGATGCGCGCGGTTTATGTGCGCAGGATGCCGTATTGACGCAGGTATCGTCCAACACCAGCCGCTGCACAGGACGGCCTTCGACCAGATGCGACTGCACAATTTCCGCGATATCCTCCGCCAGAATTCCCCCGTACCAAACGCCCTCTGGATACACGACCACCGTCGGCCCGTGCTCACACTGATCCAGGCATCCCGCCTTGTTCACGCGCACCGTGGTCGCAAGTCCCGCCGCGTCTGTGGCCTGTTTCAGCAGCGCGTGCAGCCCCGCTTTGCCCTCTGGATTGCAGCAGCCACGGGCGCTTCCCGGCTCCCGCTGGTTGGTGCAAACAAATATGTGCCGCTCAAACTTTGCCACGCTTGTTGCTCTCCTGAGAAAATTCTTCTACTCCCATCCTAAAGCAGTCTGCGAGAATACCAATTGAGATGACTGAATTCGACAATTTAACCTTGCTGAAAGACGACATGATTGCCTTCATCGAAGGCCACGGCATTCGCCACTTCCCCGCGCTGATTCCAGAGGCTGCGCCCCGCGTCTGGTGGAACGACCCCGACAACATGGATAGCTGGAAGGATTTCGTCGAGATGGCGAAGACCGTGAACGTCCCGCTCATCATGATCGGCGAGGATCAACTGGAGGCAGCCACGCTGGAAATATTGCTCGAAGAGTTGCAGGAGATGACTCGCCTGAATGATCTGACCGCCGACATTGACGAAGCGCACAAGCTGTTGCAACACATCGGCAAGATCGGGCATATTGAGCTGGCCTTCGCGCATCAGGGATTTCTCTTTGTGCATGAAACGGTGACGAAGTGGTACGGCCAATACCGCCATCTGGTGGAGGCCATCGACTACATGCAGGATGTTTTGGATCCCCGTTCCTCCTCCGGCGAGGAAGGGATGGAATGAGTCTTTCTCCCCCGGAAGAGATGGGAGAGCTTCCCACGGCTGCCAGCGCTGTGCCTTCCATTGCGAACCGCGCAGAGAACGCTGTTACGCCGCGGCAACATTGGAAGGTTGGCGCGTCCAACCCTGCCGCAGAAGCTCTGGCGCGGGCAGCATCTCTGCCTCTCGTCATCGCGGAGTTGCTGTGCGCTCGTGGCGCGCGCACAGCGCAAGAGGCCGAAGCATTTCTTTCGCCGCATCTCGATCATCTGCTGAACCCATATGCCATGCTTGGCATGACGACAGCCGTGGCGCGTGCCCAGAAAGCCATCGCGCAGCAGCAACCCGTTCTGATCTACGGCGATTACGATGTCGATGGCACCATCGCCGTGGTGCTGCTGAAGACGGCCATTGAAACGCTCGGCGGCATCTGCCGCTTCCATGTTCCGCACCGAATGCGCGATGGCTACGGGATGCAGGCGGAGTATATGGCGCAGGCGGCAGCCGATGGCGCGCGACTGGTCATCAGCGTGGATAATGGCATCCGCGCCTTTGCCGCCGCGAGCGAGGCGCAGCGGCTGGGACTGGATTTGATCGTCACCGATCATCATCTGGCCGATGCCACGCTGGGAATTCCCGCCGCCATCGCCGTGCTGAATCCCAACCAACCCGGTTGCGCCTACCCCTGCAAACATCTCTGTGGCGCGGGCGTGGCCTTCAAGCTGGCGCAGGCGCTGCTCGAAGCCAACGACCGGGAACGGGCGCGCGCCAAGCTGCTGCCATCGTTTCTTAAATTGCTGGCGCTGGCCACCATTGCCGATTCGGTTCCGCTGCTGGGAGAAAATCGTACCGTCACTGCGCTGGGCATTGAGCAATTGGCGAATCCTGTGCATCCCGGCCTGCGCGCCTTGTTGGAACTGGCGGAGATTGATCCCAGCCGCCGTCTCAACGCACGCGACATTGCCTTCCGCATCGCGCCCCGCCTGAATGCCGCCGGACGCATGGATGTTGCCAGCGATGTTGTCGATCTTTTCACCACACGCGATCCGGCCTACGCGCGCGCGGTGGCGGAAAAATTGCACCGCCTGAACACGGAGCGCCGCAAGATCGAGTTGCAGGCGCTCGACGAAATTGAGCAACGTTTGCGCGACGATGCCTCACTGGCAGACTCCGCTTTATTGGTGCTGGACGGGGAGGGATGGCATCGCGGCGTGATCGGCATTCTGGCCTCTCGCGTGGTGGATCGTGTGGGCAAGCCCGCCCTGGTGCTGACGCATGAGGCGGGCGAGGCGTATGGCTCCGGGCGCTCGATTCCTTCGTTTCATCTGCTCGGCGCGCTTGCCACCTGCAACGATCTCTTTACGCGCTATGGCGGCCACGCGCACGCTGTGGGCTTCTCGCTTCCCTCGGCCTGCGTGCCGGAGCTGCGCCAGCGCCTTGCTGCCTACGCCGCAGAACGGATGACTCCCGATGCCTTCGCCAGCGAACTTGTCTGCGAACTGGAGTTGCCGCTCGACCGCCTGACACCCGCGCTGGCAACCTGGCTGGCGCGTCTGGCTCCGCATGGCATGGACAATCCAGAGCCGATTTTTCTGGCGCGTCACGTTCGCATCAGCGCCGCGCCGCGCATTATGAAGGAGCGCCATGTGCGTCTACGACTGGCGCAGGGGCCAACCGGAGCGCAGCACACAGCCCTCGGTTGGAACTGGGCCGAGCAACTGGCGGCAATGGGACTCGGCGAAAATTCTCTGGTCGATGTGGCGTACAAACTGCGCGGCCCGGACAATTTTCGCGGCAACAGCCGGGAGCTGGAGATCGAAATCCTCGGCCTGCGCCCGGCGAAGATGGAATAAGCGGCAGAGATGCAGGCAACATAACACGCCATTCTGAACGAAGCGCATGCGATGCCAGGTCTCTGGTTTCCCCCACGCAAGCCAAAAGAATGTCATGGAACGGAACAAAAAGAAGGCTTGCATGGGGCACGATTCTCTGGATTTCTCTTCGGGTAGGTGTTTAACGTTTTCAGGTTGGTTCGACGCGCGCTACCGCCAAAGATGCGGACAATGTCCGCCTGCGGCTTTACGGCTTGGGCCAATCCATCAGCCATGTGGAATCAACATGCCTGCGATGACGCGTTTAATGGGCAGCTAGGCATTTTTGAGGTGCTGCATGTGAGAAACCAGTAAAGAAATATCGTGGTTTAAGACTTGCAGCTTCTCAATTTCAAGGCCGTCACGCGAAAATTCGAATCCATCACTGTAGGTTATTTCGTAAGCAAATAACTCTTACGATGCGGAGAAGTCGAATTCTAAAGGTGTCCTATGCAGAAAATCTTCCGCAGCATCAACCGTTTCAAATACTTTGGGGATCGACTTGCGTTCACCGATAATTCGAACTTCTTGTGGAAGCGCGGAAAGACTCGCACGAACACGATCAATATAGCCACGGATGACTGTTTCAGTTACTGTTTCCCGAAGTATTTTTGCGGCGTTTTTCTTCGCTTCTTCACCAAATTTAGTTAGGAAATTTTGAGTGAATTGAGCTTTTATGGTCTCGGAGGATTTATCGTCGTAATCCATCTCCATGCCGAGCTTTTTGAAAGAGTCTACGATCTTCTGTTTTGGAATGTAGAAGAGGTCGATGTCACGCGAACGAGCTAATTCCGTGGCTGGACGGGTAAAATCTCCGCTGGCAACAATTCCAAGAAAGCGTGCTGTTGGATACGTGCTACGCATCGGCATCAACTTACCGCTATCGTCGCGAGCTTTGTCTTTAGAATGTCGTGCACCACGCCTCCAAAAAGCTTCTAGAAATGCGACCGGAACGCCTCTTTGTGTATCTGATCCTCCCAGTTCCATGACGAAGTCATAATCTACGCCATTGCCATATTCGTCATTCCAGATAATTTTCCCGCTTCGTATTTGTCGATGCTGCAAGCGATGGTCGAGGAAAAGGTTCAGTTTGTTTGCCACCTCATTCAGTACAGGGAAAACAAAATAGTCCTGAAACCAGTCTCCAATGAGTTGGCCAAGTTTATGTCCTGATGAGGCTTGGATTTCTTCTTGTTCGTTATCCATGAATCCAGAGGTGTCCTTCATGTAGGGGAATTTGATGTTTGCGATTTTTCCATTTTATGTTTCTATCTCTAAATTTTGAAAATTCAAAAGATTTGAACCCAGCGGCCAACGCCAATCGTCCGAGCCACTGTTCCACTGGAACATGGATGCCATAAGGTGCAGAATCCCCAATCACAAAACACACGGACGATCCAGATCGTGATATCCGTCGCATCTGCATCCAAACTTGAGCTAGATCAAGAAAATAATGAACAATCATCGCATGATAATTTTTCTTCCCTCCATGCATTTCCCGTTCTGCATCCAACGCCATAACAGTTGGCTCCAATTCATCGAGAATCGGACGAAGTAGTGGGTTTTTTAGGATTTGATACACATCGCTGGCATAGGCGGAAACATGTTGGGTGCATGAACGGACAAGATGCGTGCGTACGGCACCTTGAAGGTCTTTCCATCCCTCTATCTCTCCCATCATCGTCATTTCTAAGCGCGTAGCATCTGCATAATCGTAATTGTTAATGTAGGGAGGCGATGTGATGATGAGATCGGCCCACTCCGCAGGAACTGCACCTTCCAGACGACAATCCTCTTGATAAAGACGAGGTTGATACCCACATGTTTCTGACTGCAAGGCTCGCATATCACTTGCCATTTCAGAGACCTTTCTGAAATATGCGCTAAATGGTTCTTTGGGTGAAACTTTCCGTTTGTTGGGTAAAACATATTGCCATTGTGCCGTGCCCGCGTGCGATGACATCCGGATGATACTGACGAATGCCAGCCAACAAAGCTGCCATGCGGAAGATGTGGTTTCCTGGGCCAGAAGGGCACGCCGCAATGTCTCAAGGCTGTTAAGAGAAAGCTCGTCATAGCACTTTGTTAGGAGAGCGGGAAAGCTTCTATCCGATGTAACGTATGCAGCCTCTTGAAGAATGCGATGAGCTAGCTGTGGTGGCTCAATAGGTTATTCCCTTCGAGGCCGGAGCGGCTGATGGGAGGAGACTGGCCCAGACTAGCATGGGGACGATGCCAGTTGTAGAGATGCAGCCAGGAGTTTAGCTCCTGGCT
>JAJZIJ010000058.1 GCA_021810625.1 Acidobacteriota bacterium | reverse complement strand
TCGACTGTGAATCGTCAGTCGTGCATTCTGGTGATAGTCCATTCGTTCCTTTCCTTGGAAACGTAATTGCTCATCACAATCAGCTTCTCTGGTTTGGCTCGAATGGACAACCTATTGAAACTTCACACTTAGGCATACAGACTCGGCAAAATTCCCGCTGCCTGTCGCTGCCGTTTTGTCAAAACGCGAGCAGCGGAAAGTATGCCCGTACTATAGTAAGTACATGGGGTGTTCTCATCTTAATTTTTTTCAAATAGCGACATGAATTCATTTCATCCAGGCGACCATCTCGACCACTATCGTATAGAAGCGCTCGTAGCCAGAAGCGGAATGGCGTCGATCTTTCGCGCTATCGACCTGCGGACAGGAATCGCGGTTGCGCTGAAAATTCCCCATCCAGAAGTGGAAAGTGACCCGGTATTTTTTGACCGTTTCCATCGCGAACAGGACATTGGCACACAGTTGGATCATCCAGGCGTCATGAAAGTTTTTGCCAATACAGATGCCAGCCAGATTTACATGGTCATGGAATGGGTGGACGGGGAGTTACTGCGGAACATTTTAAGTCGTGAAGGAAAGCTGCCTCCACAACGCGCAGTTCATATTGCACTTGAAGTGTGTGATGCCTTGGACTATATCCACACACATGGAATCGTACATCGCGACCTCAAACCAGAAAACATCATGGTGGGCGCGGGTGACAAGATAAAACTGATTGATTTTGGCATCGCGGGACAAGAAGGCTCGCGAAGATTAACGTTTGCCAAGCTCTCTCAGGTCATGGGAACTCCGGATTACATTTCCCCGGAGCAGGTCAAAGGAAAACGGGGCGATGCGCGATGCGACATCTATGCGTTGGGAGTCATATTCTATGAAATGCTGACGGGAACCGTGCCGTTTCGCGGGCCGAATGCATTTGCAATTATGAATAGCAGGCTGTTGAACAATCCTGTTCCGCCGCGTGAAATGGATGTATCTATCTCAGCGGAGTTACAGGAAATTCTCTATCGCTCGTTGGAGCGTGACCCCAAGAATCGCTATAGCAGCGCGCATGAATTTGCTTGGGATCTCAGTCATCGGGATCAGGTAGGCGTGGCGGATCGCGAAGAATTAAAGAACTGGAAGCATCAGCGCTCGCCCTGGTATCGAAAATTATTGTTTTATCTTATGCTTGCTGCCATTCCAATTATCGTCTTCGGATTGCTACTCTACGTATCCCGTCACGGATGATATTATTTGCACATGACTCGCGGAACTGCAATCGCCATTCTATTTTTTGCATCTCTCCTGGAAGCAGGAGGCGATGCCATCATTCGGCATGGCTTACGTTCAGGCTCCTTGTGGCGCGTGTTGTGGTTTGTCGTTGGAGGAGGCGTGCTCTTCGCCTATGGATGGGTTGTGAACGCTCCCCCGTGGGATTTTGGGAGCCTCTTAGGGTTATATGTTGTTTTCTTTTTTGTGGCGGCTCAGTTTATTTCGTGGCTGGGCTTTGGCCAACTACCAAGTCGGGCAGTACTCGCCGGAGGGGTGCTGATTGTTAGTGGTGGTTTGATTATCGCCCTTGCTGGAAAAATCGGCATCACTCCGTAAACGGCAGGAGTTGGAAGACATCTGTTGTTCCATTACAGATGTGAAAAGTCCTCATGATGCACGGAAAATTCTGGATAGGCTCCAGAGCCAAGCTCAAAAATATCCATCCCCTGGCGTTCGCCTTCCGGGGCCACGCGCTGCGGAAGGATCAGATTCAAGAGCCAATTCAGCACGTATGCGAGCGGCAAAATAAATCCAAGCAGGGTTGCAACGCCAATCCATTGTGCTAAAAATTGTCCTGAACCAGAATGCGATGCAGCGCCTGGAATGGCTGCAAGCTGTTGTGGGGAGAAATGCGCGAACATGCCAAGCGCTAAAATCCCCCAGATGCCTCCAACGCCATGAACAGAGATCGAAGCCGCCGGGTCATCTATTTTCATTTGCAATTCAACCAATTCAATGGCAAACAGCACGAGTGTCCCCGCTATCATCCCAATCACGACCGACTCGGACGGGGTGATGAACGGGGAGGTTGCGCTACTCGCAACCAATCCGCAGGTAAAGCCGTTGGCACTTAGCGAAGCATCAGGCCGGCCGAACCGTATACGAGTAAAAAGCAACGTTGCCAGCCCAGAGGATGCTCCAGCAAGGGCCGTATTTATTGTTACCAGAACTAACTGGGGAAGTTGTGCCCCTGTAAATAAAATGGCACCTGCGGAGTTGATGCCTAGCCATCCTATAAATGCCATCATGCAGCCAAATAAGACCATAACTGCATTGTGGCCTGGCATTGCATTCGGGATTCCATCTGGCGCGAATTTCCCATGCCGTGGGCCTAATATCCAGGCAATCGAAAGGGCTGTCAAACTTCCAACAACCTGAATGCAGCTAGAACCTCCTGGATCCACAAACCCCAAGCCAAGTCCGTAATTTGCGCCAAGTTGAGCCAGCCATCCGCCACCCCAGACCCAGTGTGCGAACAGCGGGTATGTTACTCCCGCCAACAAGGCTGTAGATACCGCGCACGCTGCAAGTCTCCATCGTTCTGCTCCCGTGGAGATGGGAAGGATTGAAACCAGCGCAACGCTGAACAACGAAAAAAGGAAAGTTGCAGGGGCAATGGATTGGTTAAAGGTAAAGCCATGTAACAGAATTGGCCTTGCGCCCATCACATCCCATTGTTGGCCAGCAACATGGAGGACACATGCAGCCCCTCCGCGAACCCCTTGCACTGAAAATCCGCATACAAAAAAAACAAGCATGGCCACAGACGCAACGCATAAGGAAGAAAGCATAACATGAGATGCGCTGCGAGAACGATTGAGTCCGACGTTGATGAGCGCAAGCCCAGCTACGGCAAACAGAATCATGAGTGTGCAAAGTATGCAGGCAAGAAACAGTGGATCGGAGAGCATAATATGGCCATCAGGCTGCACTTTTTTTACCTCGCGCAGGCACCTGAGAACGCGCCTCACTCACAAAACCTAAAATCTCAATGGCCCCGCCTGCAAGTACAAACGTCGTCCTGGAGGGAAGGGTCTTCAATAAAAGAACCGAAGCCAGCGCAATGGCCAGACCCGCCATCATAAGTAAGAAACCAGCAACTTTCACTTACATCCCTCCTATAACAAATATTGATGCCTGCAAGGATTGCTCTTATCTATCTAAACCAGCACCGTGACTGGATGCGGTAAAGCATCGAAGTCATATATGACATCCGCCTGAAAGGCTTGGAGGATTCCATGAATACTTAGATGTCGCGTTTTAAGAAAGCTCCGATCATGGAGGCTCTACTATGAATAATAGTCCAAATTTTAAGGAATCTCTGCGCATGGGTTTGAATTTCTCGACGCAGGGATACGCCGCCACGTCAACACCCATCCGCAACAATGTATCCCCCGCCACAACGTACCATATATCCAGCCCATGATGAAGAAACCGAAACTCGGCCAGCATTTTCTCTCCAGCGCCAACGCGCGACAGCGCATCGTCGATGCGCTTGGCGATATCTCCTCCTGCACCGTAGTGGAGATTGGCCCCGGTCGCGGCGCGATTACCGACATTCTGGCACAACGCGCAAAACATCTGATAGCCGTGGAGCTGGATCGGGAGTTGGTGCCGATATTAACCGCGCGCTACGCACTCGCAGAAAACGTGCGCGTTCTCCCCACGGACATTCTTCGGGTCAACCTGGCCGATCTGCGCGACGAGCGCGATGCAGAAGACCTCATCGTCGTCGGCAATTTGCCCTACTACATTACGTCGGACATCCTGCTCTGGCTCTTCGCGCAGACGAAAAATTTCTCCCGCGCCGTGCTGATGATGCAGGAGGAAGTGGCCGATCGCATCACCGCGCCTCCCGGTGGCAGTGAGTACGGCCTGCTCTCCGCCACCACGCAGGCGCATGTTCACGCGGAAAAATTATTTTCTCTTCCCCCTGGCGCATTCTCTCCGCCGCCCACGGTGAACTCGGCTGTCGTGCGACTGCACCCTGCGCCGCGCTTTGCGCAGCTTGGGGTCGAGCATCAACTGTTTCTGAATTTCCTGCGCGGCTGCTTCCAGCAAAAGAGGAAGACTCTGGCGAACAATCTGCGCGCTGCCGGATATGCGTCGGCCCCAATCGCGATGGCGCTGCGCGCGGCATCCCTTGCCCCCAGCGTTCGCGCTGAAGAGGTCGCTCTCGATGCAATGGCGCAGGTCTTTCGCGCCTTGGCTGCCGAAGATTTGCAAACTGGAAAGCAATGACCGCCATACGGACAGTCATCGCCCTTGCGGTCCGCGCTCCTGTGCCGCCGCAGTCTGCGCGTGATGCATGTGGCAGATGGCAATCGCCAATGCGTCGGAGGCATCCAGCGGCTCCGGCGCGACAGTGAGTTCCAGCAAGCGCATCACCATAAACTGCACCTGCTGCTTATCTGCCATCCCGTAGCCGGAGACGGCGGATTTGACTGACAGTGGGGCGTACTCGGCAATCTCCAGCTTGTTTGTCGCCGCAGCCAGCAGCGCCACTCCGCGCACCTGCCCCAGCAGCAATGCCGTGCGACTGTTTACAGAATGAAAGACCTCTTCGATAGCGACCACATTGGGCGCGTGCCGAATCATCAAGGTCGTCAATTCCGTAAAGACCGTGCATAAGCGCTGCGGTAGCGGATCGCGTTTCGATAGCCGAATTGCGCCGCTGGTGACGGCGCGCAGCCGACCCGCAGCATCCGTCTCCACCACGCCGTAGCCGGTGAATTGCGTGCCACAGTCAATGCCAAGAACGCGCATATTCGAGGTTGGCATGGGCTAGCGCGAAATTCCTTCCAGTGGGGAGGAGGCCGTTGCGTAAAGTTTGCGCGGCATCCGACCCGCCAGAAATGCCTGTCGTCCAGCAAGCACCGCGTGCTGCATGGCCTCGGCCATCAGAACAGGGTTGCTCGCATTCGCGATGCCGGAGTTCATCAGCACGGCATCCGCGCCCAACTCCATCGCAATCGCCGCGTCGGAGGCGGTACCGACGCCAGCATCAATAATCAGCGGAACCTCGGTGATGCGCTCGCGCAGGATGCGCAAGTTCGCTGTGTTCTGAATCCCCAGACCGCTGCCAATCGGCGCGCCCAGCGGCATCACTGCTGCCGCACCTGCGTCGATCAGGCGTCGCGCAACCACAATGTCGTCGGAGGTGTAGGGCAGCACCGTAAAGCCTTCTTTGACCAGCACACGCGTCGCCTCCAGCGTAGCCTGCACGTCGGGGTAGAGCGTCGCCTGATCGCCGATCACCTCAATCTTCACCCAATCAGAGAGACCTACCTCGCGCCCCAGCCGCGCAGCGCGGATCGCTTCCTCTGCCGTATAGCACCCGGCGGTGTTGGGCAACAGAAAATAGCGGCGCGGGTCGATGAAGTCCAGCAGCGACTCCTTGCTGCGATCCAGATTGACGCGGCGCACGGCCACCGTAACCATCTCCGCGCCAGATACTTCAATGGCGCGTTGCGTCTCCGCGCCGTCCTTATATTTCCCCGTGCCGACAATCAGCCGCGACTGAAAAGCCTTCCCTGCGATGACCAGTGTGTCCATAGCGATATTGTAAGACTTCGGCCCAAAGCGCAAATCTTGATATCCGAAAGACAGAGGAGTGAGAGAATTGGAGCATGAATAGCTCGGCGGCAAGATCAAAGAATCGATCAAAGGACATCACAATGGATTGCATTTTTTGCAAGATTGCCAGCGGCACGATTCCAGCGAAAAAAGCCTATGAGGATGATCTCTGCCTCGCCTTTCACGACCTGAACCCGCAGGCTCCCACGCATTTGCTGGTGGTTCCACGACAGCATCTGATCTCTCTGGCCCACGCTACGCCCCAGCACGCGGCGCTGCTTGGGCATCTGCTCCAGGTAACGGCGCAACTGGCGGGCGCGCTGGGATTGTCGAAGGGATTTCGCGCCGTACTCAACAGCGGCGCTGATGGCGGCCAGACGGTGGATCACCTACATGTCCATCTGCTCGGAGGCCGCGCCATGCACTGGCCTCCGGGGTAGCCATCCCCGTAGCGTTTTCTTTTGGCCCTGTCGGTGGACATTTGCCTTTATCGTTAACTACCAGCGATAGACCGAGATATTGTCCACGTCTATAGTTACATTTCCACTTGATCCAAGTCCATCGACTTGTAAGTTAGTCAATAGGGATGGATTCCAACCAAGTGAAAACGCAGACGGAACGGAGGCGTTAATGGGGGATTGAATACCATCGAAATAGACATCTTGATAAGTAACTATACCGGAATCGTTACGGGAATACGATATCTGAACGTGATGCCATGTGTTCTGTATCCAGCTCTTTGTGTCGCATGTTTGCTTTGAATGCACCCATTCGTCTACAGGTGCTTCAGGAGTTCCAGCATTCATGGTGTAGTCCCATGTTTTGCTGTAGCCGTCACACTGGAAACCAAAAATTACAGTCTGGCCGTTGGGCATTACCTGATTCAAGTCCATTTCCATATTGGCAAGAGAATTGGTGGTGTCTGCCAGATAAACCCAAGCATCATAAACAAAATTTGTAGCCTGTGTGTCGTCGCCAAACGTTACCCAATAACGCTCTCCGCCTGCATTGGAGTAGTTGGTAACTGTTTGCATAGTCGTGCCAGTATGAGATGGCCAGGAAACCAAGCTAATATCGCCGCTCGACCACCCATTGCTGGCGGAATCGTTTATCATCTTCCAGTTGCTCAACGTTTGAATATTGCTGACGCTGACTGCATTTGAAGGGATATATGGTTCAGAAGAAGTTTCTATTGCAACAGTAACAGCGATGTTGGCCAAGCAGCCAGCGCCCTGATCTCCCCATGATTTTACGTGTAACGTGTGTCCACCCGTACCCAACATCACCTGGGCATCCAGGGATTGAGCGTTCACTGTAAGCACGTCAGATCCGGAATCAATCGAGTAGGCCATCGCGCTCACGGGTTGAGACAGGCATGTTGAAGCCGCAGCAGCAAGAGTGAAAGGAGAATTCACTATCTCGCCATTGAACGGACTACTAACATTAATCCCTGCGCTACCAGTCCCACCTGAAGCAACATTCACGGCTACGCTCGTAGCGCATCCAGCGCCCTGATTGCCCCATGACTTTACATGTAGGGTGTGAGCGCCAGCAGACGCGCTGACCTGAGTATTTAATGTCTGAGAGTCAACGGTAATTAAATCGGATCCATTATCTATGGAATAAGCCATTGCACTTACAGGCTGAGACGAGCATGTCGTGGAATTGGCGGAAAGTGCAAAGGGGGAGCCAACTGTTGCTCCGGTGGACGGACTGCGGACAGAAGGATTACCGCCGGACGGAATTATATTCGCGACATTGACAGCCACGCTCGTAGCGCATCCGGCACCCTGATTTCCCCATGACTTTACATGTAGGATATGGGCGCCAACAGGAGCGTTGACCTGGACGCCCAGCGATTGAGCGTCCACCGTGGCTAAGTCATTCCCTCCATCAATCGAATAGGCCATGGCGGCTACAGGCTGAGACGAACATACTGTGGAGTGCGCAGATAAGGTAAATGGCGAGCTAACCGTTGCTCCGGTGGACGGACTGCTGACGGAAGGATTACCTCCGCCGCCAGAAGTTCCGACTGTGACATTCACCAGGACATCCGTATCGCATCCGGCACCCTTATCGCCCCATGCCTTGACATGGATCGTGTGTGAACCTGTCGCAGAACTAACCTGAACATCGAGCACCTGATAGTTCACTGTAACTACATCAGATCCGCTGTCAATGGAATACGCCATCGCGCTCACCGGCTGAGAAGAACATGTAGCTGAGCTGGCAGAAAGAGTAAAAGGTGAGCTGACATACGCGCCATTGGATGGGCTATTGACAGTAGGATTTGCAAACGCTATGGCCGTAAGTGCCAGAAAAATCAAGGCGACGCAGGGAAATATCTTCATATATCCACCTCACACGCTCATTGAATCGCGTGCATACATTGGTTCGCGAAGGCTACTCCCAATGCGTTGATGCAATGGGATAGTCGAATAAATGTCCGCATCGAGTATTGGGATTACTAGATTAAAATAATCTCAATAGTTTCTTGTATAGCTTTTTCTAGTTTTAGATTACACCTATTTTTATAAAAGTAAAGCTATTTTTCTATAACTAGCATCTAAACGATGTAACCTCAGATATGTTTCAAATTTCATGTAAATAGTTCCAGTAACTGAAAAAAATACACCTATGAAAAAAATACACTTATAGGTGTAAAACAGTTATGCCTTGTACTGCCTTGGAGAATCACATCCAAGAGCAACCTGCATGTAATAGCCATCTACATTTGTAGTATGAAGAATTTATGGGAGGATATTGCAAACTACGCCACAACGTATTTTGCTTCAGGATGGTTTGGGAGCGGCGGTCTCTTCGGCCCGCTCTTCGGATGTATTACCCGTGCCGAAGAGGAGTTCCTTGCTGCGCAGATCCTTGATGGTGTCACGCAGCTTTGCGGCTTTTTCAAACTCGAATTGCTGCGCCGCCTCGCGCATCCGCGCTTCGAGATTGGCGATGTGCGCCTCCATCTCCTGCGGAGTGTGCGCCTCCGGCAACGCCTCGATCTCTTCGGTCATGTCGGCATACTCCGCCTTCAAAATGCCAGCCAATCCCATGCTCAGCGAGCGCAGGATCGAGGTGGGCGTAATGTCGTGTTCTTTGTTGTAGGCCTGTTGCGTTTCTCTGCGACGATTGGTCTCGTCGATGGCGCGGCGCATGGAGTCCGTCATTTTGTCAGCGAATAGAATGGCGCGGCCTCGCACATGGCGCGCGGCGCGGCCAATGGTCTGAATCAGCGAACCGGTGGAGCGCAGAAATCCCTCTTTATCCGCGTCCAGAATGGCGACCAGGGAAACCTCCGGCAAGTCCAACCCCTCGCGCAGCAGGTTGATGCCGATCAGCACGTCATACTCCCCTTTGCGAAGATCGCGCAGCAGGCGCACGCGCTCCAGCGTGTCAATCTCTGAGTGCATGTAGCGGCAGCGCACGCCGACCTCGGTGTAATAGCTGGCCAGGTCTTCGGCCATGCGCTTGGTCAAGGTGGTGACTAGAACGCGCTCGCCACGCTGCGCGCGATCACGAATCTCGCCCAGCAAATTGTCTATCTGTCCGCGCACGGGACGGATTTCCACCTCTGGGTCTACCAATCCGGTGGGGCGAATGATCTGTTCAACGACAACGCCTGCGGTCTTTGCCAGTTCATACGGCCCCGGCGTGGCCGAGACGTAGACGATCTGCTGCGTGCGACTTTCAAATTCATCGAATTTGAGCGGGCGATTATCCATCGCCGAAGGCAGGCGAAATCCATAATCTACAAGATTCTGTTTGCGTGAGCGGTCGCCGTGCCACATACCATGCAACTGCGGAACGGTGGCGTGCGATTCGTCGAGGAAAAGTAAAAAGTCCTGCGGAAAATAATCGAGCAGTGTGGGCGGAGGCTCTCCGGGCAGGCGGCCAGAAAAATGCCGCGAATAATTTTCAATGCCGTGGCAGTAGCCGACGGATTTAATCATCTCCAGATCGAAGCGCGTGCGCTGATGGATGCGTTGCGCCTCCACCACGCGGCCCTGAGATTCCAGTTCCCTCTCCCATGTTTCCAGTTCCTCCAGAATGCCGAGAATGGCGGATTGCTTGCGCTCCGGCAGCACGACATAGTGGCTCTTGGGATAGATGGGCAGGCGCGAAAACTTCTGCTTTACCGTGCCGAAGAGCGGATCAATCTGCGAGAGCGATTCAATCTCGTCGCCAAACATTTCGATGCGATAGGCGCTCTCGTCGTAGGTGGGATAGACCTCGATCACATCGCCACGAACGCGAAAGGTGCCGCGCCGAAAATCCACATCGTTGCGCTCGTAGAGTATCTCCACCAGGCGACGCGTGATGTCTTGCCGCCGAATCTTCTGGCCGCATTCCAGCAGCATCAACATACCGAAGTACGCTTCCGGCGAGCCGAGACCGTAGATACAACTGACCGAAGAAACGATAATCACATCGCGGCGTTCAAAGAGCGAGCGTGTGGCGGAAAGCCGCAGCTTGTCCAACTCCTCGTTAATGGTGGATTCTTTTTCAATGTAAATATCGCCAGCGGGAATGTATGCCTCCGGCTGATAGTAGTCGTAGTAGGAGACGAAATACTCGACGGCATTTTCTGGGAAGAACTGCTTGAACTCATGGAAGAGTTGCGCGGCAAGCGTTTTATTGTGCGCCAGAATCAACGCGGGACGGTTCAACTGCTCAATGATCTTGGCCATCGTAAACGTCTTGCCGGAGCCAGTGACGCCCAGCAACACCTGATGCTTCTCGCCGTGGATCAGACCGTTGGCGAGTTCCTCAATGGCACGACCCTGGTCGCCCTGCGGCGTGTAGTCACTGACAAGTTGAAAGTCCATACATGACCATGCTACCGGAGCCGTGGGATCGGCAGCATAGCGCGCGAGGGGGAAATCCTATCGCAGCAGCGCAAGCAGATCAGCGGGATGATGCGCGAGCGCGTCGGGGGGAACCATCTCCAGCGTATGCGGCGAAAGGCCGTAGCTGCACCCAATGGAATAGGCCCCACAATTCTGCGCGGTCAGAATATCCACGTCGGAATCGCCAATCATGACCGTCTCCGCAGGCGTAACGCCCGCCTCGCGGATGAGCGTCTCCAATCCAAAGGGATCGGGCTTTTTGGTGGCAAAGCTGTCGCCGCCATAGACGCGAAAAAAATGCGGCGCCAACCCAAGAGCATCGCAGATGGCGCGGCTGGGGCCGGCAGGCTTGTTGCTCAACACGGCGAGCGCGGTGTTGAGCTGGCGGTTGCGCAACGCCTCCAGCACTGGAATCACGCCGTCGTAGACATAGGTATTGTCGAGCTTGTGCTCACGATAGTGGTCGAGGAAGTAGCGCAGGGCGGCATCTATCAGCGAGGTGTCTTTCGGGTCGCCAAAAGCGCGCTGAATCAGCATTCCTGCGCCATCGCCAATGTAACTGGCAACAATGTCGTCGGGGAGTTCATGCCGCTGGAAGTGGCGCAGCGTGGCATTGACCGATTGCACAAGGTCGGCGCGGGAATCAATCAACGTGCCATCCAGATCGAAGACATACAAACGCAGCGCGTCTTTAGGAAGGATGCGGGGGGGGATCATGCGGGGCGGAATGGGAGAATTCACCATGCTTCCAATGTACGGGCCGCGTGCAAGGTTTTCATCTACAGGTACCCGACAAGTCAAATAAGAATCCAGAGAATACTGGCTGCATCGACGAAGCGAAAACCTTCTGGATTCTTCGCTGCGCTCAAAATGACGTATTTTCTACGGAATCTCAGAACAAGCCAGTCGCCGGGGTGCCCTATTTGTGAAGTTTCAATAGGTTGTCCATTCGAGCCAAACCAGAGAAGCTGATTGTGATGAGCAATTACGTTTCCAAGGAAAGGAACGAATGGACTATCACCAGAATGCACGACTGACGATTCACAGTCG
>JAJZIJ010000057.1 GCA_021810625.1 Acidobacteriota bacterium | reverse complement strand
CGCCGCCTGGCAAGAGATTACGAACGACTCTCGCAAACCTTGGCAGGCCTTCACTACTTCGCCTTCGCCTGCCTCATGCTGGCTCAACTTTTCAAGCTTCTTAACCCAAGTTCATAACAGGCTCTAGCCAAATTTAGCCAACAAAATCCACGCATGCCGGATGCGGAAGGATGCCGCGTTCGTGGCCCATTGTCAGCAGTCGCCGAATGGCCTCTTTGCCATCCTCGCCATAGTCGAGGGTGCGCTCATTAACATACATGCCGACAAAGCGGTTGGCATCGTGAGTGTCCAGATCGCGGGCGAACTGCATGGCATGGCGCAGCGCGTCCGTGCGATGGTCAAGCGCATAGCGAATGCTGGCGCGCAGCGCTTGGTTGATCTGTCGATGCAGGTCTGGCCCAAGATCGCGGCGGATGGCATTACCGCCCAGCGGCAGCGGCAATTTCGTCTGCTCACGCCACCACTGCCCCACGTCCAGCACCAGATGCAGGTCGTCGCGCGCATAGGTTAACTGGCCCTCATGGATGATAAGTCCTGCGTCAAACCTGCCCGCCAGTACCTGCGGAATGATTTGATCGAAGGGAACAACTTCCGTCTCCACATCGGGCAGAATAATGCGCAGCATCAGGTTGGCCGTGGTCAGCGCGCCGGGAACGGCAATGCGCAGTTTGCGCGCCTGCTCCAGCGTCGCGGGACGGCGGGCAACGATCATCGGGCCGTAGCCCTCGCCCACGCTGCCCCCACAAGGCATCAGCGCGTATTTGTCCTGGATGTAGGGATAGGCGTGGAAGGAGACCGCCGTCACATCAAAGAACGCCTCGCGCATAGCCCGCTGATTCAGCGTTTCGATGTCGCAGAGCGTGTGCGTGAACTTTAATCCCGGCACGGTCACTTTGTCCGTGGCCAGGGCGTAGAACATAAAGGCATCGTCCGAATCAGGACTGTGCGCGATGGAAATCTCTCGTGTCGGAGTTGCGGAGGGGGTTGCGATTGTCATGGGTGCGCTCACATCTCAGGATAAAGCAGGCGCGAGGATTGCGTTGTGGGAGTGGGAATCCTGGGCGGGAAATGGGAGTCTGCGCGCGGGAAGGATTCCAATCTTCAAACGGAATCATGCTGAGGGGGAACGCAAAGCCTGCTCTGAGCAAAAATGTACCCGTGAAAGAATGCCCCGCCAAAACAGCATGGACAGCCATCCTGTAGGGAATTTCCGCTCTGCCACTACACGCGGCCTTCCCGCGCACGGTATGCTGACAGTGTCCGTGTCTAGCGCCAGCAACCATCCTCCGGCCCCTCTCGCCTCAACCCCATTGATGCGGCAATACGTTGCGGCCAAGCAGCAGAATCCTGGCGCGCTCCTCTTCTTTCGCTTGGGAGATTTTTACGAGCTTTTCTACGAGGACGCAAAAATCGCGGCGCAGGAATTGCAGATCACGCTAACCTCCCGCGACAAAAACAATGGCGTTCCCATGTGCGGCGTGCCCTATCACTCCGCCGAGCCGCATATGCAGCGCTTGCTGCGGCGCGGCTATCGCATCGCCATCTGCGAGCAGATGGAAGATCCCAAGCTGACCAAAAAACTGGTGCGGCGAGAAGTGACACGGGTGCTGACGCCTGGAACCGCGCTCGATCCAACCTTGCAGCACGAACGCAGTCATTACCTGGCCGCGCTGTGTATTGAGTCGAAAATGGATTCGCAACGCATCGGCCTGGCGCTGCTGGAAAACTCCACGGGAGACTTTCGCGCCACGGAGTTTGTCGGCCCGGATGCCGCCTCCTTATGTCTGGATGAACTGGAGCGAACCAGTCCGGCGGAGATTCTGCTGGCCGAATCCAGCGCGTTGCCCGGAGCGTTGGACAGCGTGACAGAACCCTCCATGCTGGCACTACAAAATAATTCATCCAGCCGCCCCTGGACGATCACGCCGCTTGATGCCTGGGTCTTCAGCGCCGATTACGCCCAGCCGCTGCTGGCCCAGCACTTTGGCACGCGCGGTCTGGCCGGATATGGATTGGACGCGCATCCAGCCGCCGCCACAGCCGCCGGAGCCGTGCTGCATTACCTGAAGAGTACGCAACAGAGCCAGTTGCAACATCTGGACAATCTTCGCTACTACGAGCGCGCGGGCCACCTGCAACTGGATGCCGTCACTGTCCGCAATCTGGAGCTGGTGGAGCCGCTGATGCCGGATGCCGGACGTGACACCACGCTCTTTTACACGCTCGATGCCTGCGTGACGCCGATGGGCAAACGGAAACTTCGCGCCAGCCTGCTGCGTCCGCTGTTGGAGGTCGCTCCCATTACGGAGCGTCTCGATGCCGTTGCCGAATTGCATGGCAATCTTCTGGCGCGAGAAGAACTGCGCTCCGCAATGGCCGGCATTCAGGACATGGAGCGTTTGCTGAGTAGAATTTCGCTTGACAGCGCCGGCCCCAGAGATGTTCTCGCGCTGGCCCAGTCGCTCTCCGCGCTTCCTGCGGTCGCCCGGATTCTCCAGCCACTCCAGGTAAAAGCATTTCTTCGCCTGCGCGGTGATCTGGATATTCTGGATGATCTGCACCGCGCCATTCGAGAGACCATCGTCGAAGACCCGCCGATACATTTGTCCGATGGCGGCGTGATTGCATCGGGCATCCACGCGGAACTGGATTCTCTGCGCGTGCTGAGTCTGAGTGGTCGGCAGTCGATTGCCGCCATTGAAGAACGTGAGCGCAAACGCACCGGCATCGGCTCGCTCAAGGTTCGTTACAACTCGATCTTTGGTTATTACATCGAGATCACCAAAGCAAATCTCGCGCTGGCTCCCGACGATTATGAGCGCAAGCAGACGCTGGTCAACGCCGAGCGTTTTACCACTCCAGAGTTGAAGGACTACGAGCGCAAGGTGCTCGGCGCGCAGGAGGAATGCCTGACGATTGAGCGCCGCATCTTTGGAGAGCTTCGCCAGACCATTCTTGCTGCTGCTGCGCGAATTCGCGCCAGCTCTAATGTACTGGCAGAACTGGATATGATCGCATGTTTCGCGCATCTGGCCAGCGCGCGCAACTATGTGCGGCCAGAGGTGGATGACTCCGGCATTCTGGAAGCGCTTGCTGCCCGACATCCTGTCATCGAGCATCGTATGCAGCAGCGCGCGGAGGGCCGCTTCGTTCCCAACAGCGCGCATCTGGATACGGATGGCACGCGAGTGCTGCTGCTGACCGGGCCGAACATGGGCGGCAAATCCACCTACCTGCGACAGACCGCGCTGCTGGTCATTCTGGCGCAGATGGGCTGTTTTGTTCCGGCGCAGCAGATGCGCCTGGGGCTGGTGGATCGCATCTACACGCGCATCGGAGCCAGCGACAACGTGGCGCAAGGCCGCTCCACTTTTATGGTGGAGATGACGGAGACAGCGACGATTCTAAATACCGCGACCGGGCGCTCCCTGGTGTTGCTGGATGAAATTGGGCGCGGCACGGCCACCTTCGACGGCCTGTCGCTGGCCTGGGCGACGCTGGAATATCTGCACGATCAGATTGGCGCGCGCACGCTCTTCGCCACGCATTACCATGAGCTGACGCTGCTTGCCGAACATTTGGAGCGCATTGAAAATCTGCGCGTGGCCGTGCAGGAGACACCCACAGGCATCACCTTTCTGCATACCATTGAGAAAGGCCCCGCCAGCAAAAGCTATGGTATTGACGTGGCCAAACTCGCCGGGCTGCCGAAGGCCGTTATCGAACGCGCGCGCGCGGTGCTGCGCCAGCATGAACGCGCCGAGCAGCGGCAGATGGAAGCCGCGACAGAGGAGCCAACGCTGCAAATGACGTTGTTTACCCCGCTGTCGCAGCGCGTGGTGGATCAAATTCGCGATCTCGACCTGAACGCGCTCACGCCCATGCAGGCGCTGCATCTGCTGCTGGAGTTGCAGCGCGAGATTGCCGAGGGCGCAGCACCGAAGCTCTCCAGCGAGGCCACGCAAGCATGAAATCTTCCACAATATTGCGCCGTCAGGTTGGCTCGCTTTTCATTGTCGGGCTGGAGGGAGTTGAGTTTTCTGCGCTGGAAGCGGCCTGGCTGCGCGGCCTGCAACCGAGCGGCATCATTCTCTTCAAAAGAAATATTGCTTCGCCTAGGCAGATGCACGCGCTGTGGCAAGCGGTTGCGACTACGCGACAAACAGATTCCGCAGAGAAGAATTCCGCCGATGGACATTCCAAAGACGGATTCTTTCGCTGCGTCGATCTGGAAGGCGGAACCGTGGATCGTCTGCGCGATTTGATTGGCCCCACTCCCGCCGCCGCTGCTGTCGCCGCGACAGGCCGCCCGGAACTCTTTCAGCGGCATGGAGCCATCGTGGGCCGCATGTTGGCGGCGCTTGGCTTCAACGTCGATTTGGCTCCAGTGCTTGATCTGGCCACGCCCGCCTGCCGCGCAGTGATGGGAAGCCGCGTGGCCTCCGCAGACCCCGCCGTTGTCGCGCACTATGCGCGCGGATTTCTTGCAGGACTGGCTGCGCGCGGCATCCTGGGCTGTGGCAAACACTTTCCCGGCCTGGGCAGCGGGAGCTTCGACTCGCACCAGAAAACTCCAAAGATTGCCCGCACATGGGAGCAGATGCAGCCGGACTTGGCTCCTTATCGCGTACTGCGCGGCAGCCTGCCCTTCGTGATGGTCAATCATGCGGCGTACCCAAAAATCGAGCGTCCAAAAATTGAACAACGGGCGCAGCCTGCTTCGCTCTCGCATTTCTGGATTACGGAGATTCTTCGCAAGCAGATGAAGTATCGCGGGCTGGTGCTCTCCGACGACATGGAGATGGGCGGCGTGCTCAACCATGCTTCCATCGAAGATGCTTCCGTTCAAGCGATTGCTGTGGGCACGGATTTGCTCGAAGTTTGCCATCGTGCCGACCGCATTCTGAGCGCGTATGAGGCCGTGTTACGCGAGGCAGAACACTCGCCCCCCTTTGCGCGCATTGTGGCAGCAGCCTCGCAGCGCGTTGCGCGCGCAAAACGGCGCTGGTTGCATGGAGATACATTGCCGCGAGCCGCTTCCACAGTGCAGATCGACCGCCTGCGCCGCGAACTGGAGCAATTTTCCCGCGCAGTGACGGAGTGTGCGAAATGAAACGCGCTTCGCAACAACTCCTGCCGCGACCGCCGCTGCTATACAAGGCCATGACTGTGGCTGGCATTATGAGCGGCACCTCCGCCGATGGCATGGATGTCGCGTTGGTTCGCATCACGCCTAGGGTGGAAGCTCCGCGACTGCGCCTGCTGGCGCATTTCGCTACGCCGTATCCGGCGGCCATTCGCAAAGAGGTTTTGAGCGCCATGAATGCCCGCGCTGCATCCGTTGCTAACCTCTCGCGCCTGCACTGGCGGCTGGGCCAGCTTTACTCCAAAGCGATTCTCGACGCGCTTCAGAAGCATCCGACAAAGCTGGACTTGATCGGCTGCCACGGGCAGACCATCTACCATCAGGCAACGTCGCAGCGATATTGCGGCGCGTCGGTTGCCTGCACCTGGCAGTTGGGCGAAGCTGCCGGGATTGCCGCCGCAACAGGCGTGCCCGTGGTCTCCGATTTTCGTCCCGCAGACCTTGCGCTTGGCGGGCAGGGAGCGCCGCTGGTTCCGCTGCTGGATTGGGTATATTTTCGCCATACGCAGCGCAATCGCGTGCTGCAAAATCTTGGTGGCATCGGCAACCTGACGGTCATTCCCGCAGGTGCATCGGCCTCTCAGATTTTCGCCTTCGACACCGGCCCGGCTAATATGGTCATCGACGCTCTCGCCGAGATTTGTTTTCAAAAACGCTACGACCGCAATGGCGTCATCGCTGCGCGTGGCCGCATTCTCGACCCGGTGCTGCAAGAATTTCTCGCGCTGCCGTACTTCTCCGTGCCGCCGCCGAAATCTTCTGGCCGCGAGCAGTTTGGCCGCGAGTTCTCCCAGAGCTTTCTTGCGCGCTGCAAAAAAATCAGCCGTCGTCCAGAAGATGCCATCGCGACTGCGACCGCATTGACCGCAGGCAGCATTCGCATCGCCTATGAAAAATTTGTGCAGCCGGCGCTGCGCGCCGCGCCAACGGATTTCATCGTCGCTGGCGGCGGAGCCAACAATCCAACGCTGATGCAGGCCATTGCTGCGGAACTGGCTCCATTCCACACTCACATCTCGACCAGCGACAGCTTTGGTCTTCCGGCAGCGGCCAAGGAGTCCGTCGCCTTTGCCTTGCTCGCGTATCAGACCTGGCACCAGCGGCCTGGAAACCTTCCAGCGGCGACCGGCGCGTCGCGCCCGACGATCCTGGGGAAAATCTCCTATGCGTAATTGCGGCCATGCCCGTCTGCTCCTGTTCTGCGCCTGCGCTATGTTTTTTTTGAACGGCTGCCGCCGCGCCACGCCCGACGATCCTAACACCGTCACCATTTTGATTGAGAGCAGCCCCACCAGTCTCGATCCGCGTGTGGGCGTTGATGCTCAATCCGAGCACATCGACATGCTGCTCTTCGATGCGCTGGTAAAAAAAGATGCTCGATTCAACTTGCAGCCTGATCTGGCAGCATCGTGGGAAATCCCCAATCCGCTCACCTATATTTTTCATCTGCGCGATGGCGTAGTCTTCCACAACGGCCAGCCGCTCACCTCGCGCGATGTGCAGTGGACACTGGACACGATGCGCAATGGCACGCTCATCACGCCAAAGGCCAGCGCATTGGCCAGCATCGCCAGCATCGAGACTCCCGACGCGCATACGGTCGTTCTGCATCTGCAACACGCGGATGCTTCGCTGCTCTGGAATCTCTCTGACGGCTCCACCGGAATTGTTCCCTATGGCAGCGGAAAGGATTTCCAGCAGCATCCCATTGGCACTGGCTCGTTTCGTTTTGTGCGGCAGGAGGTGGATAAAGAAGTCGTGCTGGAGCGCAATCCATCCGCATGGGATGGAGTTCCGGCCATCCATCAGCTTCGGTTTGAAGTGGTGCCCGATGCGATGACGCGCGCGCTGGAGCTACGCAAAGGCTCTGCCGACATTGCCATCAACGCCTTTCCCGCCGACATGACCTGGTCGCTGCGCCGCGATCCACAACTGGTCATTGCTTCGGTTCCCGGAAACAATGTCCAGTACCTTACGCTGAATTTACGCGATCCATACCTGCGCCATCTGCGCGTGCGTCAGGCAATTGCCACTGCCATCAATCGTCCACTCATCATTCAGGCGCTGCTGCGCGGCGAGGCGCGGCCCGCCAACAGCCTGCTTCCGCCGGGACATTGGGCGTATTCGGAAAACACTCCCGACATCGCCTACGATCCAGCGCGTGCGCGGCAACTGTTGCAGCAGGCTGGATTTGCTCCCGACCACGAAGGCATCCGCTTCCATCTGTCGATGAAAACCTCCACCGATGAAACGGCGCGGCTGCTGGCGATGGTGCTGCAACAGCAGTTGCGGCAGGTGGGCATTGCGCTCGATATTCAGAGCTATGAATTCGCCACGTTTTATTCCGACATTTCGCAGGGAAGGTTTGGCATGTACAGTCTGCGCTGGATTGGCGGCAATGAAGACCCGGATATTTTTCGCTACGCGCTGGCGACTGCGAGCGCTCCGCCCCACGGTGCCAATCGCGGCTTTTATAGCAATGCGGCAGTGGACGCGCTGATCTCCCAGGCGCAACAAGAGGTCAACATAAAAGACCGCCGCGTGGCCTATGCGCAGGTGCAGCAGATTCTTGCCCGCGATCTTCCCGTCATTCCGCTCTGGTATGTGGATTCCGTGGTCGTGTATAACCGCAGGCTTGCGGGCATTGCGCCATCGCCCTCTGGAACCTTCGATTTTCTGCGCCATGTGGCGATACGGTAATGAAAAATCCTTTCCTACACATCGACTCTTTTATGTTCCAATAGTTTTCGTGATGGAAGAATTTGAAATTGGAAACGTTCCCGTTGGCTCCGGCCAGCTTTTTCTCGTCGCCGGGCCATGCGTCATTGAGAGCGAGGCCCACGTTCGCAAGATGGCCGACGCGCTCCAGCGCATTACCGGCGATCTTGGCATTCCGTACATCTTCAAAGCCAGCTACGACAAAGCCAACCGCACCTCGGTGAGAAATTTTCGCGGCCCCGGCATTGTGGAGGGCTGCCGTATTCTGCGCAGCATCGCCCGCGCCACGGGCCTGCCCGTGCTCACCGATGTGCATCAGGCCGCCGATTGCGCCCAGGTCGCCGAGGCCGTCGATGTGTTGCAAATCCCCGCCTTTCTCTGCCGCCAGACGGATTTGCTGTTTGCTGCCGCGCAGACGGGTCGCGCTGTCAATGTAAAAAAAGGCCAGTTCGTCGCACCGTGGGATATGCGCCACGTCGTCGAAAAAATCTCCAGCGTGGGGAACATGCGCATCCTTCTTACCGAGCGCGGAGCCAGCTTCGGATACAACAATCTGGTGGTGGATATGCGTTCGCTGGCCATCATGCGCGACTTTGCGCCGGTGGTCTTTGACGGCACGCACTCCGTACAAACGCCGTCGTCTGCGGGGGGCGTTTCTGGCGGTCAGCCGGAGTTTATCCCCGTGCTTGCCCGCGCCGCGGTTGCCGCAGGCGTGGATGGAATTTTTCTTGAAGTCCACGATGATCCGGCCAATGCGAAATCCGACGGAGCTAACGCGCTGGACTTGAAGCATCTGCGCCCACTGCTGGAAACGCTGCTGGCAATTCATGCAGCGGCAATGAAAAAGATGGAGCGGCCCAGTACGCAGCGTCCTTGATATCCGCTTCCAACCGGGATGCCCTCGCCATTCTCCATCCCTCGCTACAATAGGAGAGATGAAACGGGCCGCTCGAACGCGCGCGGCCATAAGGGGATTCCATGTATGAAGTCACAGTGGAGGCGGAGTTTTCCTCTGGCCACTATCTTCGCAACTATCGCGGCAAGTGTGAAAATCCGCACGGCCACAACTACAAGGTTCGTGTCACGCTGCGCGGGCGCGAGCTGGACAAGGCCGGCCTGCTGCTCGATTTCAAACAACTCAAGCACGTCATGAAACCGGTCATCGACTATCTGGATCACCAGATGATTAACGACCTTGCGCCGTTTACGGAGATCAATCCCTCCGCCGAAAATCTTGCGCGATATTTTTTTGACGAGACCAATCGCCAACTTAACGAGATGACCAGCGGGCGCGTCAGCGTCAAGGACTGCACCATCTACGAAACCAGCAGCACCACCGCCACCTACTACGAGTAACCGTGTTCCTCATCGAGCTGTACCAATCCGTGCAGGGAGAATCGAGCTTTGCGGGCCTGCCCTGCATCTTCGTTCGTCTCGCGGGCTGCAATTTGCGCTGCGCCTGGTGCGATTCGGAGTACACCTTCACCGGCGGCGTTACATACACGCAGGAGCAGATTGAGGCGACCATTCACGCGCTTGCTCCCGTGCGACTGATTGAATTTACCGGCGGCGAACCGATGTTGCAGGAGCGCGAACTTCTGCCTTTGATGGAGCGCCTGCTGGCACAGAATTTTACGCTGCTCATCGAGACCAGCGGTGAGCGTCCACTGGCCGCTGTGCCCAAGGCCGTACATAAAATTATGGATGTTAAGTGCCCAGGTTCCGGCGAAAGCGCGCGCTTTCATCTGCCGAATCTGGAAGCATTGACGCTGCGCGATGAAGTGAAGTTCGTGCTGACAGATCGCGGCGACTACGAATTTGCGCGGGAATTTATCCAACAGCACGATCTTGCCACGCGCTGCGGGCACATCTTGCTCTCGCCAGCCTTTACAAAGACTCCCACGCCAACACGCGATGCGGCAAACTACATGCTCGATCCAAAACTACTGGTGGAATGGATGCTCGCCGACGGCCTGCCTGCGCGCCTCAGCCTGCAAATCCATAAATTTATCTGGGAACCATTGACGAAGGGCGTATAGACTTTTTCTGAAAGCGATTTTCCGCCATGCCGGACAGCCCACCTCTTGACGATGCTGTTTCGTTCGCTACCATCGGGGAATATCCGTCCCTTGAGGAGGCGTTGTTGGTGCGCGGACTGCTTGCCTCCTATGAAATTACAGCCTTCCTGAGCGATGAAAATTTTCTTCGCCTGTATGGAGGCTCAGTTCACTCCCACGGCGGCATTCCGCTGCGCGTCCACCAGAGGGATGCGGAGGTAGCACGGGAAATTTTGAGAGAAAATCAGCAACTTCCAAACCAGAAACCATGCGAAACAACAGAGAGTGACGAGCCATGATATTCCAATCCAAAGCCATTCCCTCGCTCCCTCGTGCCGTGGTCTGTCTCTCCGGCGGCATGGATTCCGCCGTCTGTGCCGCGTTCGCAGCGCGCGAGTTTGAGACCTACGCGCTGCACTTCAGCTATGGCCAGCGCACAGAGCAGCGTGAGTTGGCCAGCGCCCGCGCCATCGCCAAAACACTTGGCATCCGGAAACTGCTCCCCCTGCGCGTGGATATTTTTCGCCAGATCGGTGGCTCGGCGCTGACCGATGTCTCCATCGCCATTCCGGTCGCCCCTGCCGTGGAAGCGATTGGAGCGGCGATTCCCGTCACCTATGTCCCTTTCCGCAACGCGCATTTTCTGGCCGCCGCCGTTAGTTGGGCGGAGGTGCTGGGCGCAAAAAAAGTTTTTATCGGTGCCGTCGAGCAGGATAGCTCCGGCTATCCCGACTGCCGTCCCGCCTACTATCAGGCATTTCAGCAACTCATCCGCACTGGCGCGCGCGATGCGGACATTGAGGTCGTCACGCCGCTGATCGCGCTCAAGAAGAGCGAGATTGTTCGACGCGGATTGGAACTGGGCGCGCCTTTCCATCAAACATGGTCGTGCTACGCAGGCGAGGTGGAGGCATGTGGCGTATGCGAAAGCTGCGCGCTGCGTCTGCGCGCATTTGCGGGTGCGGGCGCGACAGACCCCATCCCATACGCCTGCAACAGGCCATAGGAAATTTACAAATTGTAATGATTTTCCAATTTCTCGCGATGCCGCTCCTGCGCCAGCAATGGAGAAATATCAGGAATGAAAAATCCTGCTGCTAGACTTATAGCCAATGCACACCGAAATCCAGGATGGACTACTGCAACGGCACATGCCCGGTCTGGATGTATTGCGCGGTGTGGCTATATTTTCAGTGCTGATGTACCACGGATTTTACTGGTCGGCATCGTATCAGACATTCGCCTACGGATATGAGCGAAAATTCGTTTATCTAACGGTCTTTGGCTGGCTGGGCGTTAACCTGTTCTTTGTTCTTTCGGGATTTTTGATAACTGGCATCTTGATGGATGCCAGGGAAAATGCCGTTTACTTCCGCCCATTCTATTTGCGCCGTGTTGCCCGCATCATACCGGCCTATCTGCTCTGTCTTGTGATTCTGCTTGTCATGGGGGGCTGCCAGGTAGTGAATTGGCCATCTGCCTACTTTACCTGACCAATTTTTTTCCCGTTCATTATGGTGTGTTGTGGTCTTTGTCTGTCGAGGAGCAGTTCTATGCAGTCTGGCCATCAGTGGTGCGACTCCTGTCCGAAAAGACTCTTTTCATCGTGTGTCTCGCGCTCATACCGTTGTGCCCGTTGCTGCGCTGGTTTTCTTTTGCGCACGGAAATCTGTTGGGGGATGTCCATTCCTCCACGCCTTTGATTGCGGATCATTTTGCAGGAGGCGCATGTCTGGCCTACGTTCTACGGGGTGGGATTCGCAGGGCGCGGCAGGGCGCAATTCTGGCCAGGTGGATTGTCGTAATCGGGATCGCAATCTTGGCATGTGGGTATCCTTTCGGAATACTGCACCGCTATACATCCGTAGGCGCGGCATTGCAGACCACGCCATTCCTGTTCATTTTTTGCGGAATGCTGTTGATTGCTTTGCTTCCGTCCGTGGCAACGTGGATGAGGAAGCGGGTGGCCTTGCAATTTTTTGGCTACATCAGCTACGGACTTTACCTGTACCACATGCTTTTCTTTCATTTATACGACTGGCTTGCCAGCAAAGGGTGGCTACCTGTCGTGAACGGACGCTTTCACATATTAGCGCATTTCCATAAATGATGTATAGTTGAATTGCTGGCGAAACCCGCGACGCATGGAGTATGGCGAAGCCCTACGATGATGATTTGCGCCGTAAATTTCTTGCTGCTTATGAC
>JAJZIJ010000019.1 GCA_021810625.1 Acidobacteriota bacterium | reverse complement strand
TCATGAACGTCCATCGCTCCCCACGCCATCCCCGCACCCTCCACGTTTGCGCTTCACTTCGCGCCAAAGTGTAAAGCATCTCCCGGGACGTTGTGTTAAGTATGTCTTGAGACTGTACACTCGATTTTGAGACCTGGGATTCTCACATCGCTTGATCTCTCTGCTTGGCAGTCCAAGGGGATTCGATCTCGATGGTTGTTTCAACTCCGGTAGCGTAATGTCGAAAACTTGACCATGCCCAATCTTCCGGTTTTTCCACCAAACCCCTGGCCACAGGATTGCGGTGCATGTACCGCAGCTTCTCGATACGCTTTCTTTCAGAGAAGACATTGAAATCGTAATACCGTGCCAGCCAAAAAGGCCGCTCGGAACGCCGTACCGTCACTGAGAGCTTGAGTGCCTGCAAAGACCTGTCCAGCAATCCCAGTTTCGGTTCGCTGACCAGCAGATGAACATGCTCTGGCATCACTACATAGCCGGTCACGAAAAATTCATATCTCTGGCGAATTCGCTCCAGTGCTGCTTCAAACACATCCCTGCTCTTTGCTGAGGCGAGGTAAGGACGACGATGATAACAACTGAATGTGACGAAATGTAGATTTCCAGTTTGATGATGGCGAACAAGGCCGATCGTCATGGGGCCACTATAAACCCAAGATTGGGAAGTTGTTCAGGTGCGAGAATCCCAGGTCTCAAAAGCGAGACCTGGGGCACCCCGGATCATTCCATATCATTCCGTCTATCCATCCAAGCTTCCACTCGACTAAACTGTAGCTTGTAGCTATCGCTTGAGAATGTCCCCAGGGCTGCACAGTTTTTGGTGCAGGCAGAGGGCAGCGCAAAGGAAGTTTCCAGCTTGATTAACTCCATCCTCGCCAAGGTCTTCGGAACCAGCAACGACCGCGCCGTCAAGCGCATGTTGCCCACAGTGGCCGCCATCAATGCGCTGGAGCCGCAGATGCAGCAGCTCTCCGACGCGCAGCTTGCCGCCAAGACCGAGGAATTTCGCGCGCGGATTCGCGAACGCATCGCAGGCATTGACGATGCCGACGAGCGAGCCAAGGCCGAGAACGAAGCGCTGGACGATCTGCTGCCAGAGGCCTTTGCCGTGGTGCGCGAGGCGGGCCGCCGGGTCTTGCAGATGCGCCACTTTGATGTGCAGTTGATTGGCGGCATGGCGCTGCATCAGGGCAAGATTGCCGAGATGAAGACGGGCGAAGGCAAGACGCTGGTGGCCACGCTGCCCTGTTATCTGAACGCGCTGGCTGGTCACGGTGTCCACGTCGTTACGGTCAACGATTATCTGGCCAAGCGCGATGCCGAGTGGATGGGCAAGCTGCACACTTTTCTCGGCCTCACCGTCGGCGTGATTGTTCACGATCTGGATGATGCGCAACGCCGCGCCGCCTACGCCGCCGACATCACCTACGGCACCAACAACGAGTTTGGCTTCGACTATCTGCGCGACAATATGAAGTTTGAGCTGGGCGATTGCGTGCAGCGCGGCCAGAATTTCGCCATCGTCGATGAAGTGGATTCCATCTTGATTGACGAGGCGCGCACACCGCTCATCATCAGCGGCCCGACCGATCAGACCACGGACAAATATGCCCGCGTCAAGCGCATTATTCCGCTGCTCGAACAGGGCGAAGAGACCGACAATCTGGAAGAAAAGATTTTGACCGGAGATTACGTCGTCGATGAAAAGCATCGCACCATTGGCGTGACCGATGAAGGCTGGGAAAAGATCGAAAAGCTGCTGGAGATCAACAGCATTGCCGATCAGGAAAACTGGGATTTGAAGCATTACGTGGAGACGGCGATCAAGGCGCACGCGCTCTACAAACGCGATGTGCAGTATGTGGTGAAGGATGGCGAAGTCATCATCGTGGATGAGTTCACGGGCCGATTGATGCCGGGACGTCGCTGGTCAGATGGCCTGCATCAGTCAGTGGAGGCCAAGGAGGGCGTCAACATTCGCCGCGAGGATCAGACGCTGGCGACAATTACCTTTCAGAATTATTTTCGTCTCTACAGAAAACTGGCGGGCATGACCGGAACGGCGGAGACGGAGGCGGCGGAGTTCGACAAAATCTACAAGCTGGAGATTGTCGTCATTCCGACGAACAAGCCGATGCGCCGCGTGGAAAACTCCGATGTAGTGTTTCGCACGGTGAAGGAAAAATACTTTGCGGTGGCCGATGAGATTGCCAGTCTGCATGAGCAGCAACAGCCGGTGCTGGTAGGCACCACGTCGATTGAAAAATCGGAATTGCTGTCGCAAATTCTGCAACGCAAGGGCGTGCGCCATGTGGTGCTGAACGCCAAGTATCACGAGCGCGAGGCGGAGATTGTGGCGCAGGCGGGTCGTCTGGGCATGGTTACGATTGCGACGAATATGGCGGGTCGCGGTACGGATATTGTGCTGGGCGGCAATCCAGAGTTCATGGCCAAGCAGGAGTTGGTGAAGAAAGGCAAAGCGCGCGCGGTCAGCGTCGCGGAAGGAGCCATCTCCCCGACGGCGGCTGCGGGCATGACGCGCTTCTACTATCAGGGCCAGGAGTTTGAGACAACCGAAGCGGAGTGGAAGAGCGCCTACGCCGTGTACGAGGCCCAGGCAATCGAGGAGCGGGAAGCGGTCGTCGCCGCCGGGGGATTGTTCATCATTGGCACGGAGCGGCATGAATCCCGCCGCGTAGACAACCAGTTGCGTGGCCGCGCCGGACGTCAGGGCGACCCAGGTGCCTCGCGGTTTTTCCTATCGCTCGAAGATGATCTGATGCGCATCTTCGCCAGAGAATGGGTCTCCACGCTGTTGCAGCGGATGGGCATGGAAGAGGGAATGCCCATTGAGTCCAAGCTGATTACGCGCCGCATTGAGGCCGCGCAAAAGGCCGTGGAAGCGCAGAATTTTGAGTCGCGCAAGCATGTTTTGGAATATGACGATGTGATGAACAAGCAGCGTGAGGCCGTCTACAGCTTGCGCCGCCAATCACTGCAAGGTCTGGACGAGAAGCAGTTGATAACGGAGGATTACGTCTCCACGCTGCTCAGCAACGCGCTGGATCAGTATGCGCCTGTCAAGGTTCATCCCGACCAGTGGGATGTCAAAGCATTGAAGGAGCAGCTTGTCCTGCAATTTGGATTCGATCTGGAGGCCGAAGGCATTCCGGTGAGCGAACTGAATCGGCATGAGCTGGGCGAGATGCTCTATGAGCGACTGAAGGAGCGCTACGAGGCCAAGGAGCAAATCGTTGGCGCGCAGGCGATGCGTTATCACGAGCGGATGATTATGCTCAGCGTGCTGGATGGCCTGTGGAAGGATCATCTGCTGGCGATGGATCAGTTGAAAGAGGGCATTGGGCTGCGTGGATATGGCCAGCAGGATCCGTTGATTTCCTACAAACGCGAATCCTTCGAGGCATTCGAGGCTATGATGACGCGCTTTCAGGAAGACGCGGTTCGCTTTCTGTATCGGATGCAGATCATGGGGTCGGATGGTCGGGAGATTGCAGTTCCGTCGCGTCCGCAGCCACAGCGGATGGTGTTGCAGGGCGGCTCCGCGACCGCCGCAGAACCCTCGGTCGATGGGGGCGCGTCCGCTGTTCCTGTGGAGTTCCAACCGAGAATGGCGATGCCCGCGCATAGTCCATCCACGACCATTGATGAAATTGAGCAGGAGTTCCAGCGCAAGAAGAAGCGGGAACTGCAACAGGCGCGCATGGCGGGCGGTAGTGACTCCGCAGAGCAGCCGACGCAGCGGCGCGCGGGAGAGAAAGTGGGGCGCAACGATCCCTGTCCCTGCGGCTCCGGGAAAAAATATAAAAAATGTCACGGCGTTGAGGCGCAGCAGTAAAACAGCTTGACTCGCAGGAAGGAAGAGCGCTTCTTATCTTGCAGGGGCAATCGTTTCTGGATGCGGCAGAAAGACCAGTGTGTTGTCATGCAGCGCAGCATCATTGCGTACCGTCTGTAGGGGCTTCTCGTCCAAGAGAAGCTCCGTCGCCCGCACACGCGGATCAGCATGGAACCAGCGCTGGAAGGGACGATCCAGCAACAGATTGGCCAGTGCCAGTAGTGACATGCCTTGGTGATGCGCCATCCAGGAGCGAACCAGCGTATAACGCAATCCGGCGGCATGTTCCGCAATGTCGGAATAGTCGGCGGATTCGTAGAATCCAAATTCTCCCATCCATCCCAATTGATACATGCGGCGTAGGTTGGCCAGCGCGTTGGCGGTATCAAACTCCAGCGCCAGAACGCTGGCATACGGCGCAATGACCAGCGAACCTGTCGGTGGAGGTTGCAGCGCAATCGTAGGCACGCCGAATGCGTGATACTGATAATTTCCGTCGGCATCCAATTGACTGTACCCCGCCTCAGAGATTCCCCAGGGCATTTGTCGGCCAGCGAGATAGGCGCGCTGCGCATGGACGCACATGGGCAGCGATCGTCCCAGCAAAGTTTCCGGCAAGGTGCGCATCCAGAGCGTGGGCATCAGGTATTCAAACATGGTGCCAGTCCAGGAGAGCAGCACGGGATGCCCCTGAACCAGCGTATGTTCCCGGCCCAGGCGGAACCAGCATTCCTGCGGAATATCGCCTTTGGCGACGGCAATGAAAGCGGCCATGCGAGATTCGGAAGCCAGAAGATCGTAGCAGGCATGGAAGCGCTGCGCCTGCGCTGCGGCATATCCGATGGAAAGCAGCGTGCGTCCGGGATCAAGCAGCGGAAAGAAATCCGTTTGCGTCGCCAGCGCGTCGGCTCGAATGGCAATCTCGCGCAGTTGCTGTGACAGCAGCCGCAGGCGTTGCTGCGCCGTCTCTAACATCGCCTGGAGTTCGCCCGCCAATTCCAGCACAGAGCCGGGCGCTGTGGCTGGAATGGACTGCAAGGCAAGGTTCAGGTCGCCAACAAAGGTTACGGCGCTTTCTGGAGTAAAACTTTCCACGGGCCGACGCAGCAACAGATCGGTATGCTGCGCCAGATCTGCATATCGCGGCAACAGCCACGGAAGATAGTCGGAAACGAAACGCTGGAGGGTCAACACGCGAGTGGAGAATTCTTCCGTGGATGCTGTGGGCGCGGTTGCCTCTGGAGCCGGGACGGAAAGCAGCGCAGAAAGCCAATGCCCGTTGGAAATTTCAGATGCGGCCATCATGCTGCTGGCATAGGTTGGCGGTGTCTCCAGATCATAAAAAATGTCTCGGAGTCCATCCCATAACGCGCGGGAAAGGATTGGTGCGTGCAGACATTCCAGCGCCCCCATGCGCAGACTCCACAGCGAAGCGAGAAAATTTCCACTATCCACGGTTGATGCAACGAGAGGCTGCAATGGATCAAGGGTCTCCGTGTTGTACCAGTTCCACAGGTGACCATTCCACTTGGGAAGTTGCTCGATCAGGGCAAGATTGTGCAGCGTCTGTTCCAGAAATTCCGGCAGCGTCAGATAGCCAAAGGAAAGCGCTGCCTGCCGCGCATTTAACAACAACCCGATATTGGTGGGCGAGATGCGCGCTGCTTCGCGATGATCCTGCTCCTGCACGTTGTCAGGAAGAAGCCCGTGGTGGCGCGGGGAGGCATAGCGAGCAAAGTAGCGCCAGGTGCGCAGCGCGATATTGCGAAGGAAGCGAACATCCTCCACGGAAAGGCGGACTTGCCGACTGTGAAGGGGGCGGTTCAGCCACCAGGTGATCGGCTGCACCACGGCCCACAGCAGCAGGATGGACAACATCCACGCCAGGTTGCGCGGGTGCAGCGCAACGGCGATCAGGGCAATCCCTCCACATACAAATGGAACCAGGCGCAACGTCTGTTCAAAGGGGGTTTTCCTGGTTCCGCCCAACTCTGCCTCTGCTGCTGTTTCCCATTCCAGCAGTCGATTTCCGGTAACAAAGCTGCGAACCAGGGAGCGAAAGATCGCATCCACCATGAGGAGTGTTTGATGGGCAAGAAAAATGAAATTCAGAATTGTGACGAACAGTTGACTTAGAGAATCATGTAGCGCGGCGCGGATGGAGCCAACTTGTTCTTCCGTGGCAGCGCGCGCGACGGAAAATGCAATCTGCACCAGCGCCGGAACAAAGATCACCAACAGCGTGGCAAATGTCCAGTAGCGGGCGCCACCCGGCAGCCAGAACCACCCGGCAAGCAGCAGCAGAAAAGTTCCGGGTTCAACCAGGCTGCGCCGCAGGTTGTCCAGTATCTTCCACCGCGAGATGGTCGAGATGGGGTTGGGAACTTTGCGTCCCGATTCATCGGGAACGCGTGCGAGCAGCCAGCGGGAGATTTGCCAGTCTCCACGAACCCAGCGGTGCTTGCGCTTGCTCTGCGCGCTGTAGTGGGAGGGATAATCGTCGATGACTTCAACATCGCTCAGCAAGCCAACCCGCGCATACGCGCCTTCGATCAGATCATGGCTCAAAAGAGCATTCTGCGGAAACCGATGGTCGAGCACCTGATGCAAAATGGAGACTTCGTAGATTCCTTTTCCGGTAAAAATTCCCTCGCCATACAAATCCTGATACACGTCGGAGATGGCGCAGGAGTAAATGTCAAATCCAGTTTGCCCGGAATAAACGGCGGCCAGGCGGGAACGCGCAGCCGAGTGAACTGTGATGCCGACGCGCGGCTGCATCAGGCCATATCCTTCGACAACAATTTTGCTGTTGGGATCGACAATGGCGCGATGCAGCGGATGCGCCATTGCGCCCACCAATCGGCGCGCGGAATCTC
This sequence comes from Acidobacteriota bacterium, assembly GCA_021810625.1. Classification (GTDB taxonomy): domain Bacteria; phylum Acidobacteriota; class Terriglobia; order Terriglobales; family Acidobacteriaceae; genus JAJZIJ01. The sequence continues at coordinate 44,703 of JAJZIJ010000019.1, read as the reverse complement.
GTGGCAACTTCGTGTCGGAGTCCAGGGTCAGCACATAGCGCACATTGTTCAGAACGGAGGTATCGCCCGCCTTGAATGGGAAATGATCCACGCCTCCCATCAGCAAGCCATTCAGGTTTAACAGCTTGCCGCGTTTCCGTTCCCATCCCATCCATACGCCCTGCCGGGGATTAAAAATGCGATAACGATGGAGCAGGACAAACCTGCTCGCTGAAGAGCCAGCGTAGCGAATGTTGAGTTGGTCGATGAGATGTTCCGCCAGCAAGACGAGCGGATGCAGGTCAGGGTCTTGCGGTTTTTCGGCGGAATCCGGCAGGTCGCTCAGCAGGGCGTAGTGGATGTTGGGGTCTTGATTGGCGAGGCTGCGCACCTCCAGATCCCCCACTAATTCCCGTACCTGCCGTTCGTTCAGCAGCAAGGCGGGGACGGCAACCAATGTTTTGCATTCTGCAGGAATGCCCCTGGAAAAATCCATTTTCGGTAAAGCGTATGGCTTCAGGAGGGCGGTAACCGTATGGTTGAGCAACTCCACTGCGCCTTGCGAAGCCGGCAACATGAGCAACAGAAAACCAAGAGCCAGACTGCCCAGCGGACTGTAGAGAGGCATCAGCGGCAGGATGATGGCCGCGATAATCAACAAGGTGACAACCTGAATGCCGACCACGTAAAAATCGTCGGGATAAAGACGCAGCAGCCTGCGTATCTGGTTGAGCATCCCAGGACGATAGCGGCAGCGGGTTTCGAGTTCCGCGCGTCCGGCATCGAGAAGGTAATATCCGATATGCGCCCGGCGCGCGGTGACGAGAGGGTTTTCAGCGGGTTGGCGCATGGATTCCTGCGCCAGAGTGTAGGCGGTCTGGGCGATTTCCACTTCACTGATTTCGGAGCGCGCTCCCAGTTCGGCAATGATGTTGCGATAAAGCGCGCGGCCTTCACCATCCATGCGCGCATACGCTCCGGCAGGGTCTGCCCGCAGAATGGCATCGAATGCGACGAGCGGCTCCAGAATCTCCGGCCATGCGGAGTGCTGGACTTCTTGCAGGCACAACAGACTCGCGTCCAGGGAGGCGTCGCTTGTGGCGGAGTGATGGAGCGCTCCATTCGCGTGCGCCAGCACCTCTTCCAGTGTCATCAGTTTGATGGCTGCGGGTAGAGACAGGAGTTCATGCAGATGGAGAGCAGATTCTTTTTGAAAGCCACGCGTGAACGAGGTAAATCCTTCGATCGTCCAGCAAAAGTTCGTGGCAGAAAGGTAGGTCTGGGCAACGCTGACAACGCGGGGAGCCTCCCGCCCCAGAACATTTCGCGTCATGGGAAGTTTGCGGAAGATGCGAAGCGTGTCGCGCACTCCCACGGCTGCGGAGCGCAACAGGCGTGTACATTCCGTCAGGCGTCGCACGCCGGGCGCAGGTTCTTCCTGCGGGTGGGTTGCGTGTGTCTGCTTGTCGATGTATTGCGTGAGCGCGAAGGTGGATGCCACGACCTCCAGAACATGCGCGCGGAAATGAGCCGGCTTGCTGGACGTTGCCAGCAACGGATGACGACGGGCAAGGGTTTCCCCCTGCTGCTCCAGTTCCAGGTTGGAGATGGATTGCTTCATCGGTAGCTGGCCGCCTGCATCTCAAACATTGCCGCGTATCGTCCGGCCCGTCGCATCAGTTCGGCGTGCGTGCCTTCTTCCACCAGAACCCCGCCGGAGAGAACAACAATGCGATCCGCCATTTTTACCGTGGAAAAGCGATGCGAGATGAGAAGCGCCATTTTCCCCAGCGTGAGTTCCGCAAAACGCTCGAAGACCTGCATCTCGCTGCGCGCATCGAGCGCGGAGGTTGGTTCATCCAGAACCAGAAGCTGCGCATCGCGCAAATATGCGCGGGCCAGCGCCAGCCGTTGCCATTCCCCGCCGGAGATATCGACGCCGCCTTCAAATCGTCGCCCCAGTTGCTGTTCATAACCAAACGGCAGGCGTTGGATCACTTCATCCGCAAGGCTTAGATGCGCGGCGGATTGAATGCGCTCCAGATTGGCTTGCTCTTCAATACGTCCAATGGCAATGTTGTCCCGTGCCGATAGTTCATAGCGCATGAAGTCTTGAAAAATCACGCCGATTTCGTGGCATAAATCCTCAAGGTTGTATTCGCGCAGGTCGATGCCATCCAGAAGAATCTGGCCCTCCGTGGGATCGTAGAGGCGCGTAATCAGTTTGACGATGGTGGTTTTGCCCTGACCATTTTCTCCGATCAAGGCCACGCGCTCGCCCGGATGCAGATGGAAGTTGAAGTTTTTCAGGACGCTTCGATTCGTTCCCGGATACGCGAAAGAGACGTTGCGAAATTCAAAGCCGCGCTGGACGGGCCGGGGTATGGGCAGTGCCTGGGGCTTCGAGCGAACGGTGGGCTGCATTGCGAAGAACGCAATCAGGTCGGTGAGAAAAAGCGCCTGGTCTGCGATGCCGGAAGTATTGACGAAGATTTGCTGGATGTTGACACTGACCTGCAGGATGGCCGCCGTCAGGATGTACAAGTCTCCGATGGTGAGCGTCCCGTGGATCGTGCGCCAAAGAACGTAGGCGTAGGCGCTGTAATATCCCAGCGTTCCCACCAGGGACAAAAATGTTCCGGCAATCAGATGCCTGCGGGAGAGATCGACGTTTTGGTCGAAGATGGTCTTGGAGTACCCGCGAAATTTACCGACAAAAAAATCTCGCAGGCCGTACAGTTTCAGTTCCTTGGCGGCCTCCTTGCTGCCGCCCACCTGGCGCAGATAATCCATCTGCCGCCGCAGGGGAGTCTGGAGATAATTTTTTGCGTATCCCAAAAATGCGAAATGACTTTCTCCGACGAAGGCGGGCAGCGTCCCCGCAATCAGAAGCAGCAACAGCCACAGCGAATGCGTGTAGTACACGATGGTTGCGGCAAGAGACATCGTGGTGAATGCCTGCTGGAAGACGGTTCCAATCATTTGAATCATGACCAGACGATCCGTTGCCTGTACGCGCGCGCGCTCCAGTCGGTCATAGTACAGAGGGTCTTCAAATGCCGTAATGTCCAGTTGTGAAGCGTGTTCCATGACGCGGATGCTGACGTGATGGCTATACAGGTCGCCCAGCAATCCGTCGCAATAGCTGATGCCACGGCTGAGTATGCTGGAGAGCACGGCAATGGCAAACTCCAGCCCAACCATCCACCAGAAGATGTGCGGCAAAGGTGTGGGATGGGTTAGCTTTTGAACGATGGCATCGACGATCCAGCGCGAAACCGCCAGAAGCGCCACCGGCGCGACGGCGACAACCACACGGAGAAGGATTGACCAGACGACAACGGCAGGCCCGCACTCCCAAACGATATGCAGAACCGGGGGCAGATTGCGGAGTGCCTCCAGCCGGGAGCGCCATGCGCTTTTGAATGTGGTTGAGCCGGAGGTTTCCGTTGCGCGCATCCTCTCATTATGCAAAGAGACTACAGAAAATGGAACCGACAAGTCGCGCCCTGCCGATTGTGGAATCAGAAACAACGGTCACGAAGAGTTTTTTCGATATCTCTACGTTCAAGAAATCAAGGAATAAAGACAACATCTAAAACGCGGGGGCCATGTACTCCCTGGATGCGCGTCATCTCAATGTCCGCCGTTGCCGATGGGCCGGAGATCAGCGTGATGGGATGCCGCTTGCGCGACTCCAAAAGATGAATTGCTTCCGGCACGGTTTCGACCACTGCGGAACTCTTGACGACGCACAGGTGATAATCCGGGATCAACGTAAGAGCGCGGCGCCCCTGGCTTTGTTCGTGGCAGAGAGCGAGCGTTCCCGTACTGGCAATCGCCAACAGGCACCCCGTTAGCACGCCATCGCAGGCATCCATCGCTTCGTAGGAGGCATTCTCATCCGGCACAAACGTAAATCCAGCAGGAAGCCATGCAGGGGAGATATCACGCGGCACAAGGATGCGTTTCTTGTTGCGTTGATGCAAAATCGTCGCGATGGCAGAGGCCAACTGAGAAGATTCGGTGTGATGCACGCCCGCTCCATAATCCTGCAAGCGATCTTCGAGCAGCGCCAATTTTTCGGAGGATGTGAGCGTGCTGCTTTGGCGATAGTTGCGCGGAATGGCCTGCCATGTTTCCGCCGCGTTTCCACGCGAGGCGTTCATGGTAGAGCGGATACGAGATAAAATCTCCGCGCGCGCGCTTTGAACTTCACTCATGGGGCACCTCGGTCGGCAGGGACGAACGTTTTTGAAACCATTCGCGAAAGCTCTGCGGGGGCAGCGGACGCAGATCGCGTGTCCGTGTCCATCCGCCCAGCATTCCGGGCAGGCGCTCAATCCATCCACTGCGGCGAACCCAGGGAATCTGAGCCACGCGCCCAAGCCGCTGCGCAAGCTGCAAGCGCGTCTTGCTCAGGAATATCCATTGCATTCCGCGCATGGCAATCGCCTCCAGATTCAGGGCACGCATGTATTTGGGCCGCGCATTCACGACTCGTCCACGCAGATGGATCAACACCTCCGGGATATTGATTTTGACTGGACAGACCTCATAGCACGCGCCGCACAGCGAGGACGCATACGGAAGCGATTGACCTTCTTTCATCAACGCAAGCTGCGGTGTGAGAATCGCTCCAATTGGGCCGGCATAGACGGAACTGTAGGCGTGGCCGCCGGTTTGCCGATAGACCGGGCAGGCATTCTGGCAGGCTCCGCAGCGAATACAGTGCAGCGTCTCGCGTGCCTCTGGATCACGGAGAATTTCTGTTCTTCGGTTGTCAAGCAGCACCACATGGAACTCCTGTGGCCCGTCGCCGGGATGTACCCCTGTCCATAAAGAATTGTAGGGATTCATGCGTTCTCCCGTGGCAGAGCGCGGCAGCAGTTGCAACAGAACCTCCAGATCGCGAAAACGCGGAATCACTTTGTCGATGCCAGCAATGGTGATGAGCGTGCGCGGCAGCGTGAGGCACATGCGTCCGTTGCCCTCCGATTCGACGATGCAGATGCCGCCTGTCTCCGCGATGAGAAAATTGGCGCCACTGATGGCCACGGGAGTGTGCATGAATTGCTGGCGCAGATACAGTCGCGCAGCCTCGGTTAAATCTTCCGGGCGATCTCCAAGGTGGGGTTGTCCCATCGCGTGGGCAAAAAGTTCGCGTATCTGCTGGCGATTTTTATGCAGCGCCGGTACAACAATGTGCGAAGGCTTGTCGTGTCCAAGCTGAATGATGAGTTCCGCGAGATCGGTTTCGACGGGCTGAATGCCTGCCGCTTCCAGAGTGCGGTTCAAGCCGATCTCCTCCGTCGTCATGCTTTTGATCTTGATGACCCGGCCTGTTGCATTCTGCGCCATTTGCACAACGATGCGATTGGCCTCGGCAGTATCGCGCGCCCAGTGGACATGACCTCCCGCCGCAGTGCAGCGTTCCTCGAATTGCTCCAAATAGGAGTCCAGATATTGCAGCGTGTGCTCGCGGATTCGTTGACCTGTCTCGCGCAGCGACTGCCAGTCCGGCATTTCGCTGACGACGCGAAATCTTTTTCCCTGAATTACATCTGTCGCGTGGCGAACGTTGCTGCGTAATTGGATGTCGTGCAGTAATGGCAGGGCTGCTGTTGGAAAATCCGGGGTCGCGCGTTCTTTGACAGGGGTCATCCGATCTTCCCCTTTCGCTTGGAGGAGGATTGCGGGGAAGCAGGATTTTCGCTGGCGAGAATCTGCGCGATATGAGCCGTGCCCACCTTCAGGTGTTGTCGATGCATGGCTCCCTGTAGGTGCATCAGACAGGAATTGTCACAGGCGGTGCAAACTTCTGCATCGGTTTTCTGAATGCATTTTATTTTTTCTTCGAGCATCGCCCCGGATACATCCGCGTTTTTGATGGCGAAGGTTCCGCCAAAACCACAGCATTGCTCCAGGCTTGTCAGTGGAATGAGCGAAATGTCGCGTACTTTGCTCAAGAGTCGCAAGGGAATATCGCCAACATGCAGGCTGCGCAGCGAGTGGCAACTGGCGTGGTACGTTACGCGATGCGGATAGGTTGCGCCAACATCCTCCACGCCAAGACGATGTGCCAGCAGTTCGGTGAACTCGTACACGCGAGGCAGCAGGGCTTCCACGTCGGCCTGGAGCCTGGCATCGCCTGCCGCCGCTGCGATCTTTGCGTAATGTTCCCGCATCATCGCGACGCAGGAAGAAGAGGGCACGCACACAGCTTCATGGTCGCGAAAAATCTCGACAAAGCGGCGTACCAGCGGGAGAGCCTCCGCTTGATATCCAGTGTTGTAGTGCATTTGACCGCAGCAGGTCTGCGCGTCGGGGAAAACGACGGTGTGCCCCAGCCGCTCCAGAACGCGCACCACCGCAATTCCCGTCTCTGGAAACAAGGTGTCGTTATAGCAGGTGATAAACAACGCGATACGCACAGAGCCTTCCTCTCCCTCAAAAATACACTCGTCGCCGCTATCCCACGACGGGCGCGGATGGGGGATGGTTCCCCCCGGCGGGTTTGCGCGCCAGAAGAAAGATCATGCCGATGACGACGAACAGCGTCACCAGGCCGGCAATGCTCATCACGCGCAGAATGGAGACCGTATATTTTCCGGTTGTGGGACTGTAGTTGCAGCAGTAAATCAAAACCAGGTCGGTCACGGTGCCGATTTTGCGGCCCGAAGCGTCAATCAGCGCCAGACGCACGTCGCGTGGCTGATATTCAATTCCAGAAAGATACTTCGATAGCCGTCCATCTGGTGTCGCAATCATAATAACGCTGGAGTGCGCGAACTGATCCAGCTTGCCATCCGGCCCCGGAACGCGGACGTAATGGAAGCCCACGGCCTGCGCCAATGCGTCAATGGAAGCCTGCGGGCCAGTTAGAAAATGAATCGCCGATGCGTCGGCGGGATTGCCCATCATGTTCAGGAAATGCTGTTTTTGTCCAACGGCATCGGCGGGCGTATCTGCCGGGTCGAAGCTGACCACTACCACGTCATAATCTTTCCCCGGCGTAAATCCCGTCTGCCGCAGCGCATCGGCCATGCCGTGCAACACCTGCGGACACAGCAGGCCGCAGTGGTAGTACACCAGCGCCAGCATCACAGGACGACGCGTGAAGTAACGACCCAAAGGCACGGTGGCCCCGGAGGAATCCTGGAAGGGAGCGGTCAGCGGCAGCGCGCGATTCAAATTCTGGTCGATGCCCGCATGTTGCAGGTAGTTGGGCAGCCCGGATTGCGCGACCGCGCCCAAGGGCTTGTCTGTGGAGTATTGCGCCCACGCACAGGGCAGCGCGGTACAGCCAAGCAGAAGCAGCAGGCTTGCCTTTCGGAGGAGACGCATGACCACCCTTCCGGCGGTGGAGAACCGCACACCTTACATGTTAGTGGAAAAAGGGATGACCGACGCTGGCGGAGATGCAAACCCGCGCGATGAAAAAATTTCCAGATAGATGGAAATATATTTTCTCCAGACAGAAACCTTTTCTCTGAAACTGCGTTTCCGTAGGCGTGGCCTATCTGCGAAGTACGACAAGGCCATGAGATTGCACTACAAGGAGCGAGACATGAAACATATTCATTGGATTTTCAGCGCTGGAGCCAGTATTCTTCTGGCCTCAGGATTCGCTGTTGCACAGGCGGTGACGCCTGCCACCCCAGCGACGCCTGCTACCCCGGCAACCAACACCCCCGCGCACAAGCATCTGAACATCAACCAGCGCGAGGAAAACCAGCAGGATCGCATCGCGCAAGGCATTAAGAGCGGCAAACTAACTCCCGGCGACGCGGCCCAGCTTGAGAAGCAGCAGCAGCGCATTGACAACAAGGTTGCCGCTGATCGCGCCGCCAATGGCGGCAAGCTGACGAAAAAAGAGAGGCAGCAGATTCGGCGCAGGCAGAATCGCGCCAACCACAACATCTACAAGGAAAAGCACGAAAGCGGTCGCCGCTAAGTCCAGGGTTGATTGCTGAGGATGCGGCGGGACAGATTGTTTCGCCGCATCGTATTCTGTCCCCTCCGCTTTGCGAGTCCTCGAATCCAGGTGATAGCCTGATGGGTAACTATCATTCGCATGGGGAGTGTGAAATTCATGCAGTCCAGTTATAACGGTATCGCGTTGCCAGCCGACGGGGAAGCCGTCCAGTACGTCAAGGGGAAGATCGAAGTTTCCAACCAACCTATCATTCCATACATTGAAGGCGACGGTACGGGCCGCGATATCTGGCGCGCCTCGCAGCGCGTTTTTGATGCTGCGGTGGAGAAGGCCTACGACGGCAAGCGCAAGGTGCAGTGGTTTGAAATCTTCGCAGGGGAGAAGGCCTATGCGCGTTTCAAGAGCTGGCTTCCTGAGGATTCCTTAAATGCTGCGCGCGATCTGCGCGTTTCCATCAAAGGGCCGCTGACCACGCCGATTGGCGGTGGCATCCGTTCGCTGAATGTCGCGCTGCGGCAGGCGCTGGATCTCTACACCTGCGTGCGTCCGGTGCGTTATTATCCCGGCGTGCCCAGTCCGGTCAAGCATCCGGAAAATCTGGATATTGTGATCTTCCGCGAGAATACGGAGGATGTGTACTCCGGCATTGAGTTCAAGCAGGGAACCGCCGAGCAGAAAAAGCTGCTCGATTTTTTGAATGACACCATGCTGGCCGGAACGAAGAAAAAAATCCGCGAGGATTCCGGCCTGGGCATCAAGCCCATTTCCATTACCGGAACCAAGCGGTTGGTGCGCGCGGCGATTCGGTACGCGCTCGATCATGGCCGCAAGAGCGTTACGCTGGTACACAAGGGAAATATCCAGAAATTTACCGAGGGAGCTTTTCGCGAATGGGGATATCAGGTTGCGGTTGAAGAGTTTCGCAACCACGTTGTCACCGAGCGGGAAAGCTGGATTCTCGGCAACAGGGAATCCCATCGCGGCCTGACTGCGGAGAAAAATGCCGCCCTGATCGAACCGGGCCTGGAATTTGCCCCGGAGAGCTTCCGCAAGCAAGTGGTGGAAGAGATTTATCAGGTGATCGACCGCATCGGAGTCAGCCACGGCGACGGCAGATGGAAACAAAAACTGCTCATCAATGATCGCATTGCCGACTCCATTTTTCAGCAGGTGATTGTGCGGCCAGAGGAGTACAGCGTGCTGGCTACCACGAATCTGAACGGCGATTACATCTCTGATGCCTGCGCCGCGCAGGTTGGCGGCCTCGGCATCGCGCCCGGAGCCAACATCGGCGACGGCTACGCGGTCTTTGAGGCCACGCACGGCACCGCTCCAAAATATGCGGATAAGGATGTCATCAATCCCGGTTCCGTCATTCTTTCCGGGGTCATGATGTTTGACTATCTTGGCTGGGGCGAGGCGGCGCGTTTGATTGAAGATTCTTTGGCGCGCACCATCCAGCAGAAATATGTCACCTATGACTTTGAGCGTCAGATGGAGGGCGCGACCAAGGTCAAAACCAGCGAGTTCGCCACCCGCATGATTGCGAACATGAGTGAAGTACTCGCCGCCCGTTAACTTCCACTTGCAACTTTCCAGAGAAAAGGAGAAATATGCGTAAAAAGGTATCCGTTATTGGAGCAGGCAATGTAGGCGCCACCTGCGCCCATTGGATTGCGGCGAAGGAGATGGCTGACATTGTGTTGGTTGATCTGGTGGAGGGTGTGCCGCAGGGCAAGGCGCTGGACTTGATGGAGGCCATGCCGATCGAAAAGCGCGATGTGCAGATTACAGGAAGCAATGATTACGCCGCGACGGCCAATTCCGACATCGTGATTATTACGGCGGGCATTCCGCGCAAGCCTGGCATGAGCCGCGACGATCTGCTCCAGACCAACTACAAAATCATGTCAGATGTGGTTGGCAAGGTTGTGGCCGCATCGCCGAATAGCATTTTGATTATCGTCTCCAATCCGCTGGATGCGATGGCGCAGGCCGCCTTCAAGCAGGCAAAGTTTCCGCGCGCGCGCGTCATTGGCATGGCGGGCGTGCTGGATTCGGCTCGCTTCCGTACCTTTATCGCGGAGGAATTGAAGGTGAGCGTGGAGAATGTGACTGCATTTGTTCTTGGTGGTCATGGCGACACGATGGTTCCACTGCCGCGCTATTCCACCGTCTCCGGCGTGCCGATTACGGAGCTGATGGACAAGGCGACCATCGACCGCTTGGTGCAGCGCACCCGCGATGGCGGGGCCGAGATCGTGAAATATCTCAAGACCGGGAGCGCCTATTATGCGCCGTCCGCAGCGACAGTGGAGATGGTGGAAGCCATTCTCAAGGACAAGAAAAAGATTCTTCCCTGCGCTGCATATTTGGAAGGCGAGTATGGCATCCACGGCCTGTGCGTAGGCGTTCTGTGCAAGCTGGGAGCGGGCGGCATTGAGCAGGTCATTCAGCTCAAGCTGACCGAAGAGGAGGCCGCTGGATTGAAGAAGAGTGCCGATGCAGTGAAGGAACTTTGCGCCGTGATTGGCGTGTAGTATTTTGCAGCACCACAAAAAGCCCGCGCCATGCGCGGGCTTTTTTATGGTCGGATGCGCTTACGATGCAATGCGCTCAATTTGCAGGGACTCAATGACAACGGGAGTCTTTGGCTTGTCCTGGTGATCTCGCGCAACGGTGGAGATTTTATCGACAATCGCCTGACCCTCGACAACTTCGCCGAAGATGGTGTGTTTTCCGGTCAGCCAGGTGGTTGCCGCGACGGTGATGAAAAACTGTGAGCCGTTGGTGTTTGGCCCGGAGTTGGCCATCGCCAGCTTGCCCTTTGCATTGAAACTGTGTGGCGAACCCTTGGTTTCATCCTCGAACTGATAGCCGGGGCCGCCAAAGCCAGTGCCTGCCGGATCGCCGCCCTGGATCATAAAGTCAGGGATGACACGATGGAAGATCGTTCCATCATAAAGCTTGTTTTTGCTCTTTTTATTGCCGACAGGATGTGTCCACTCGCGTGTGCCTTCTGCCAGTTCGATAAAGTTGGCAACGGTCTTTGGAGCCTCCTTCTCAAAAAGGCGGCAGACAATTTTCCCTTCGGATGTGTTGAAAACGGCGTATGTGCCGGATGTCTGGGACATAGATGAAGCTCCTTCATAAAAAGTGTTTCGCTGGCGGTTAATTGCGTGGTGTCAGCTTGGGGGTGGATGGCGCACTGGCTGTCGAGGCTGGAGATGCAATCGGCGGCAGCGGCTGCCCATTCTCGACAATGGTAACTTTGTTCAGCGTGACTGGCTGCAACGGCTTGTCCTGGCTGTTGCGCGGAACCTCTGTGATTGACTGGGCAACCAGAACGCTGGCATCGTCGCATTTCCCAAAGATGGAGTAATGTCCGGCGAGGGAGGGGTATGGCGCGACGGTAATAAAGAACTGCGAGCCGTTGGTGTTTGGCCCGGCATTGGCCATCGCCAGCATTCCGGGGTTGTCAAAGTTCAGGCTTGGATCCAGTTCGTCGTTGATAAAGAATCCCGGATCGCCGCGTCCTGTCCCGGTTGGATCGCCGCCCTGGATCATAAACCCAGGAATCACGCGATGGAAGGTGGTGCCGTTAAAGTACGGCTTGCCCTGCATGATTTTGTGCGTCACCGGATCAGTCCACTTTTTGCTGCCAGTGGCCAGACCGACAAAATTTGCGACAGTAACGGGGGATTCTTTGGAGTAGAGTTTGCACACCATCCGGCCCATGCTGGTATCCAGAACCGCAGTTGGGCCTTCCGGCTGAATTGGCGGCGGCACATTCGCCGTCGCCGTGCTGGGAGCATCGGGCAGAGCCTGTGAGTCTGTGGCTTGCGAAGATGTGGTCGTGTTTTGAGACGAGGTGTTCTGTTGCGCGGCGGCGAACATGCCGACAGACAGCACGCAGGCCAGAGCGGCAAACCGAATCCAGGGGCGCAGAGAGAAGGAAATAGAAATCATAATCTCTTATTGTAGCGGGAGTGGCGCGGAACTGCTGCGCGCGCTGATATTCTCCAAACAGAACGACGAACGGCTTTGACCATGAGCGCGATGCAACTTTCCGTTTCCGGCATTGTGGAGCAGGCGGCGCGTGCGCTGGGATTCCATCTTGCGGGTATCACGCCGGTGCCAGAACTGGACGCATCGGAGGAGTTTCCCGAACTCGCCGCCTTTCCGCAATGGGTTGCCGAGGGTCGCGTTGGCGCGATGGAGTATCTCCAGCGCAAAGATGCGGCGGGAAGGTATTTGCGTTCCTCGCTTCGCATTCCATTTCCCTGGGCGCGCTCGGTGATCGTCTGCGCTGTCAACTACAACACGCCGCAGCCGTACTCGCGCCAGACTGCGCCGAAGGATACGGGCTGGATTGCCCGCTACGCTTGGAGCGGGCAGCCGCAGGAAACAATGGAGGCAGAGAACTCCGACGCTCCAATGCTCCAGCCCACGGATTATCACCTGGTTATTCGCGAGCGGCTGGAGCAGCTTTCCGCAAAACTCCAGGCAACGCTGGGCGACTTTACATCGCGTTGCTTTGTGGACACGGGGCCGCTGGTGGAGCGCATCTACGCCAAATACGCCGGGCTGGGATGGCAAGGGAAAAATACCTGCCTGATCCATGACAAGCTTGGCTCCTGGTTTTTTCTGGGGGTCATTGTTACGTCCTTGGATCTGCCCCCGGAGGATCAGCCGACACCGATGCCCGACCGCTGTGGAAGCTGCACGCGCTGTCTGGATGCCTGTCCCACGCAATGCCTGGAGCCGTATCGCATGGATGCCAGCCGATGTATTGCCTATTTGACGATCGAAAAGCGCGGCGAGATTGCCGAGGAGTTACAGGCGGCCATCGGTCGAAATGTTTTTGGCTGCGATATTTGTCAGGAGGTCTGCCCTTGGAATCGACGCGCTCCAGTGACCGACTGGCCAGAGCTGACCGCGCGCCCGGAACTGGTGAATCCTGCGCTGGAGTGGCTGGAGGGTCTGGGAGCATCCGAGTATCGGGAGCTATTTCGCGCCTCTCCGCTTTCGCGAGCCAAACACGAAGGATTGCAGCGAAATGTTGCCATCGCCTTGCGAAACCGGGGCGCAGAGACGGAGGGATGTCCGAACACGACCGGAGCAGCGCCCAATGTCGTCATTGAGCCGTGCCTGCTGGGAGGCCGAAGGAAGGACTCTAGGCGTTGACAGGAGTGCGCATGACGCTGGCCGCATTGAGGCCCTTGGGGCCTTGCTGGCATTCAAATTCGACCGCATCTCCCTCATTCAGGGTTTTATACCCATCTTTCTGAATGGCGGAAAAATGAACGAATACATCTTCTCCGGTCGAACGCTGGATAAATCCATATCCCTTGGCGCTGTTGAACCATTTCACCACACCTTGTTCTCGCATGTATGATCCTTTCTATTTGCATCTCTGCCGACATCGGAACCCACATTCATTCCGCGCAGAGAGCGTACAGCCAGTCCTGCAAATGGGCCTGCCTAAAACGCTGCCACTTCCTATGGCAAACATCAGATTCGCGAAGATTCGTGAACATGTTATGACAGGAAATAAAGATAAATGCAAGAAAAATCTAGGGGGGTGGATGTAATATCTGGGGCGTGGGAGGAGGTGTCTACATTCCAGTAAAGCATTGAAAAATCAAGGATTCCTCGATTTGGAATCGGTCTTGTTCCCGGAGAGCCGCCGGGCAGTTATGCTTGGGGTATTGCTTATGTCGATTCTTCCTATCACGCCACCCTCGTCGCAGGACAAAGCTGTTTCGCCGCCGGGGACATTGCCGCCAGAGGGTTCGCTACGGCAGATGTGGATGTTGCTCCGATATTTATCTCGTACCGAAGTCCATACCTATGCGTTTAGCGTGGCCGCGAATGTTATTTTGTCGCTGTTTCCTTTTATCGTGCTGCTGTTGACGCTGGCAGATCGCGTCTTCCATTCTCCCCGCATGGAACAGGTCATCGGCGAATTGCTGCGCAACCTTTTACCTACGGGACAGGATTTTGTTGTTCGCAATATGATGTGGCTGGTGCATTCGCAAAAGAAAGTAGCCGTCTTTTCTGTCTTCATGTTGCTGGTCTCCTCCACGGGAGTTTTTCTTCCGCTGGAGATTGCTTTGAACCATGTCTGGGGCGTCAAAGAAAACCGTTCCTACTTGCGGAATCAAATGGTTTCTCTCGGATTGGCCTGCGCTGTTGGCTTTCTGGCCTTGGCCTCGGTGGCGCTTTCGGAGGCGCACCAGGTGTTGATGGGCGTTCTTTTCTTTGGGCACACGCGGAACATTGTCTTCCGCATTCTGGCGCAAAGCGTGCTACAAATCCTGGCCAGCGCGTCGAGCATTGGGATATTTTTCCTGATCTACTGGCTTTTGCCCAATCGAAAAATTCCGGCATTTTCCGTGTTACCGAGCGCCATCATCACGGGTCTCGTTTGGGAGGGTGCCAAGCTGGCGTACATCGTTGCCTTGCCGCGTCTGGACTTGCGTTCCGTGTATGGCCCTTTTGCCATCTCCGTCGGGTTGATGATGTGGGCCTTTCTCTCTGGCCTGATTCTGCTGGCTGGGGCGCACTTTACGGCCACGCGATCTTTGCGGCGTATGGCGTATGCTGCTGCCACGCAGGACAAATATCCCGATGGAAATTAACAGTTACCTGACGTAAAACGACTTTACGACAATATCATTCGGCTGGCTGCCCGTCGGGAGCATGGTGAAGAGTGAGTGTGTCAGTGTGCGAATGACGGCCACGTCGCCGGAGCGGTGATCGACGGCAAACAACAAATGCCCAGAGGTGGAGAAGGCCAGCGCATCCGGCCCATCTCCCGCGCGGGCCGAGCCGACCAACTGGGCCTCATCGACGCTAAAAATGCCGATGGAGTTTGCATCAAAGTTGCTGATGTAGAGCGTCGAGTTGTCTGCGCTGACGATGCCGCCAGTGGGATGTGTGCCCACCACATACGCGCCGCCCACGTCGTTGGTTCCTGTCGCGATTTCTGAGATCGAATTGGAATCGAAATTTGAAACAAAAATCTCTCCGCTATCGGGCTTCATCGCCAGATGCAGCGGCGTCTTGCCGACATCGAGTAAATCGAGCAGCGCGTCCTGACTGCGCGTGGGGCTGGCCAGCGCCAACACCATCACCTGATGCCCGTTGGAACATGTAATAAATGCCTTGCTGGAATCTGGGAGAATCGCAATGTCGGTGGCTCCGGGGCAGCCGTTGAAGACGCTCCGTACCCGCATGTCTTTGAGATCGACAACGCTCACACTATTGCCTAGACGGTTGGAAACCACCAGCGCGCTTCCATTTGGAGTGATGCGCGCAACACCGGGAGCCTCGCCCACGCCGATGACGGCAACCTCGCGACGCTGATCGAGGTCGAGGACAGAAACATTATTTGCGCCGGAGTTGGCCACGTAGGCGCGCCTGCCATCAGCGGCGACGGAAATGAAATAGGGGCGCAGGCGCACGGCGATGGTTGACACCACCGCATTCTTTCCCGTGTCGATTACGCTGACCGAGTTGCTGCCGCTGTTGACGACGTAGACCTCCTTGCGCTTCGGATTGCTGGCCACGCCCGTCGGGTCGATGCCCACGCGGATCGAGCGATCCTGCCGCAGATGTACAACGTCCAGCACAGTCACCGTGTTACTGCCACCGTTGGTCACGTAGGCATACTCGCGATAATTGGCCGGATAGGTGGGGAAGTCGCGTGTGCGGCAGCTTGTCAGCGCAAGCGGCAGCAGGAGCAGGGCAGGCGGGGAAACACGCTGAAGAAATCTTTGAATCCATTGTCGAGGCGCGGGCAGCATGGGGATCGCTGGGCTGGCGCGGCGGTTTTCAGGCACGGCGTAGATCATTTGTATGCGGGGTCTTCGATTCTGAAAAATTACTTCCGGCTGCGCCGCCATCCCAGCGCGATGCTTCCCAGATAGCCGAGTTGCAGGCCCCAGGTGATGACGTAGGCGAGAATCAGATTTCTGTGTTCCATTGTCGCTCCTAAACACCTAGGGTTGGGATTGCAGGCTGGATTCGAGCGCGCGCAGCGCGGATTCCTGTTCCTGATTCTGGCGTTTGCGTTCCAGTTGATACCGCAATGCCACCAGCAGGCATCCCCAGGCAAACCAACCGGCCAGATTCCACCAGACGGCGGGCCACATGCTGGGGTCGAGTCCTGATCCTGGGCCTCCGCCAATTACGGGCGACGGGTGCTGCGTGCGCCACCAGCGTGTGGACATGTAGACGATCGGCACATCGAGAAATCCAAAAACCGAGAGCACGGCAGCCAGCGTGCGCGCCTGTGTGCCGATGGAAAATCTCCGCAGCAGCAGGTAGCTGACGTAGATCAACCACAGCATCAGCGTGCTGGTCAGTCGTTCATCCCATGTCCACCAGATGCCCCAAACAGGGCGCGCCCACAGCGGGCCGCTGATCAGAACCACGGTACAAAAGACCACACCCATTTCCGCCGCGGCCAGAGCCAGCGCATCGGCGGCCAGAGCCTTAAACGGTTGTCTGCGGCGATAGCCAAGATATGCAACCGAGGCGCAGAAACTGAGGAAGAACATTAGAAACGCCATCCACGCCGAGGTGACGTGATAGTAAAAAATGCGCTGGATGTTGCCCATCGTCGCTTCCGTGGGAGCCACAAAAATGGCCTGATAGAAGCCCTCGGCGAGGAGCAGCAGCGTGACCGGAACGGCAATCCATAGAATTCGCTTCATAGGCTTTACGAACCATGTACAGTCTACGCCAGCCTGTGTTTTGACAACAGTGGTGTTTGTCACATGGTTGTTTGATGCGCGGCAATCTGCCACGGCGAAGCGATTTTTTATGGCAGGAACTGCTTTTGCTGATGCGTTGGTTTGGCCAGTTTGCAGCAGTTTCGGCCTGCCTCCTTGGCTGCATAGAGTGCCGCGTCCACTTCCCGCAGAACCTCTTCCACGGGCAGCGTACCCCAATCCCGACTGACCAGAATTCCAAAGCTAATGCAGACCGGAACCAGGCTGTTGCTAACCGTCACGGGCGTTTTAGCGATGGCAAGCCGAATTTCTTCGGCGCGCATCATGGCTCCATCGGTATCGCAGTTATTCAGAACGATCAGAAACTCTTCTCCGCCATAGCGCCCCACAAAATCGTAGGAACGCACCGAGGCCAGGAGACGTCGCGCCACCTCGCGCAGAACTTCGTCTCCCACGACATGTCCGCGTGTGTCATTGATTTCCTTAAAGTGATCCAAATCGCCAAGCAAGATGGTGGTGCATCCCTTTTCGCGGATGGAGCGCGAGAGTTCGCGCGACAACAATTCCATGATGATTCCACGATTAAACAGGGAAGTCAGCGAATCATGCGTGGCCTGATAGCGCATATTCTCTCGCGCCTCAACCAGGCTGTCCTCTAATTGCAGAATGCGCAGCCCCGTCCGCAATCTCGCCTTCAATTCATCGGGATGGAAGGGCTTGACCAGATAATCGTCCGCCCCGGATTCCAGCCCTGCAACCACATCCTGCTTTGAGTTTCTGGAGGTGAGCAAGGTGATGTGAACATACGGCTGGCTGCGTTTGCTGCGCACCTCACGGCAGACGCTGGGGCCGTCCAGTTGCGGCATCATCCAGTCCAGCAGCGCCAGGCGGGGGCCATCGGGACGACAGAGTATTTCCGCAGCCTGAACGCCATTGTCTACCGCCGTCACTTCATATCCTGCTCGCTCCAGTGTGGCTTTGAGCAGGTGCAGCGACATAAATTCGTCATCCGCGATCAGAATTTTCATGCTTGCACGTCCGGCAGGCCGCGATCTAGTTCTGCAAAGAGGCTGATGGCCTCCTGATCCAACGTTATGAGCGCAGCCTTGAGTTCTGCGGCATCCTGTTCTCTTCCCGCCTGCTCGATGCGCGCTGCCGCTTTGGCTGCCCGCGTCATGGCAAGATTTGCAAAGATGCCCTTGAGCGCATGTCCCGTGGCGTAAACCTGTTTCATATCCTCAGCGTCCACGGCGGCCTGCAACACCTGTCGTTGCCGTGGAAATTCCTCTCGAAACATTGCAATTAAATCCAGTAGCAATTCCCTGTCGTTCTCCACCCGCGCCAACAGGTCAGAAAAATCAATGGCTGGCGCCTGCGGATGTATCTCTGGCCGTGTCATGCTTGCTCCTTCCTTCATCCTGCCGTCGGGAATGTATGGTTCTGATCCCGGAGTGGCATGGCCTGTTGCAACGCCAAATCCAGTTCCTCGTGTCGAATGGGTTTGGCAATATATCCATCCATGCCCGCCGTTATGCACCGCTCCCGGTCGCCCTTCATGGCATGGGCAGTTAGAGCCACCACCTGTTGATGCTGCATCGTTCCTTCTTCCTGCTTGCGGATCATGAGGGTTGCCTCAATTCCGTCCATCACGGGCATCTGCACGTCCATCAGGACAAGGTCAAAACTGGCTCTGGCCAGCGCGTCAAGAGCCTCCTGCCCATTGGGAGCCACAACCACGACATGTCCTCTCTTCTCCAGCAATCGCACCACCAGTTTCTGATTGACGGGATTGTCTTCCGCAAGCAGCACGCGCAACATTGCAGCTTCCCTGGTTTCCGGTGCCGTTTCTCTATTCTCCGGCACGGCAGGCTGTAGCGTCTTTGCCTTGTCTGGTTCTTGCGCGCCCAGCGCGCCGATGATCGCATCCGCGCATCCCATCTGAACTGTAAAGTGAAAATTGCTTCCCTTGCCCCATGCGCTTTCCACCCAGACTGTTCCCCCCATCATCCGCACCAGACGCGCGGTAATGGTCAGCCCCAGCCCCGTTCCCCCATATTGTCGCGTGGTGGAGGTGTCGGCCTGCGTAAAGGGGTCGAAGACCATCTGTATCTTTTCTGGGGAAATCCCAATCCCTGTATCCGACACGCTAAAGTGCAACAGCGGCCCATCCTTGGACTCCGTTTCCACCTCTACTCGCAGCGCGATTTCTCCCTCGTTGGTGAACTTGATGGCGTTGCCCAGCAGATTGAATAGAACCTGACGCAGACGTCCGGGGTCTCCACGCACGCTCTCTGGAACATCAGGCATCACGTCGCACAGAAGGTTCAACCCTTTTTCTTCCGCCCGCAATGCAAGGGTTTTCAACGTCGTCTCCACGCATTCGCGCAGATCGAAATCAACGGCTTCCAGATCGATCTTGCCCGCTTCGATCTTGGAAAAATCGAGAATGTCGTTGACCACATGCAGCAGAGCATCCGCAGAACATTTCACCGTTTCCAGATATTCGCGCTGTTCCGGCATCAGCGCCGTATCCAGCGCCAGTTCCGTCATTCCAATCACGCCATTCAAGGGGGTGCGAATTTCGTGGCTCATGTTGGCCAGAAACTCGCTTTTGGCGCGGCTGGCCGCCTCGGCGACATGGCGCGCTGTTTCTGTTTCCCTCTCCGCCAGCTTCTGCGCGGTAATGTCGCGTCCAATCCCAACGAGGCCCAGCACCGTGCCGCCTTTTTCGCGCAGGGGAATCTGGGTCGTCAGAATCCACCGCTCCTGGCCTTCCGTATCGAAGATTTGCTCGGCCTGGCTCATCCGCGGCTGCCCGGATCGTATGACGTTTTGCTCGTCCTGAAAAAAATCCTCGGCAACTTCCTTGGGATAGAAGTCAAAATCGCTGCGCCCCAAAAGATCCGCTGGCGACGGCACGCCCATAAATTGCGCTATGCTCCGGTTGGCCAGCAGGAAGCGGCTCTCCCGATCTTTGACGTATATGTGATCGGGCAAAGTCTCGGTCAAGGTGTCGATCACGACGCGCAACAGGTTAACGTCATCCTTCCTCGTCATTTCTCCCCCGCGCAGAATCCGGGACAGGATGGGACACTGTTCCTTCGGGAAGTAGGATGACGCCACGGAAACAAGGATGAGAAGAGCAACCATGCCCAGATGAATCTGCCATCCCAAAAGGCGCGGAAATATAAAGTGGCGCAGGAACTCGAAGTCCGCGATCTCGACGGCTATAAGGATTGCGAGACACGGCGATATCCTCCGCACAATCGCGCCCACGGGGTTCTTGTCTTCCTTAGCGTCCATGCCACGACTCCCCGGCACATCGACGTTTGGCAAGCAAAACGTTGCGCGGATTCAGCCTGCTTTGCATCCTGCCCGCTCCTCTAAAATGTTTCTCCGGCTGCACAGATCGTCGCAGAAGGGCATCCTTCTGAACGAGAGTTGCCGCAACGACCGGAGTGCCGTATTTCTATCGCGGCCCGTCCGTGTTATCGGCAGGTTCCCGTCCATGCGCGAGGGTCTCGATTGCCGCCAGCCGCTGTCGATCGCCGAAGTGGGACTCCCGCGTGGAATCCAGCGTGGCAAGGAACTCCACCACTGGCTGCGGATGGCCAAAGTAATATCCCTGGAAGCGCGTGCAGCCCCGATCCACAAGGAATGCAAGCTGCGCCTGGGATTCCACCCCCTCAGCCACCACGTCCAATCCAAATTGGCGCGTAATGGCCAGAATGGCATCAACCAGCACGGCGCAACTGGGATCGTTTGGCGCGGACTGGATGAAACTCTGATCGATCTTGATCTCATCCAAGGGCAGCTTTTGCAGATAGAACAGGCAGGAATATCCCGTGCCAAAATCGTCGATGGAAATGCGAACACCCATATCCCGCAACTCCCGCAACACGGCAATAACATGATCGATGTTGGAAAGAAACTGGCCTTCGGTCACCTCCAGCGTCAGCCGGAACGCGGGTGCCCCGGTCTCTTGCAGTATGTTCTGGATCATCGCAATGAATCCAGACTGGCGCAGTTGGCGCGGGCTTACATTGACGGAAAGCGAATACTCCACGCCAAGATGCGCGGTCTGGGCAAGCAGAATGCAGCTCTGCCGCAGAACCCACTCTCCCAACGCGAGGATCGCGCCACTCTCCTCCGCCAGCGGGATAAATATCTCTGGAGCAACCCGGCCAAGCTCAGGATGCTCCCAGCGCAACAGTACCTCTGCTCCCTTGACCTGCCCATGCACATCGTTCTTGGCCTGTAAATACAGAAAGAACTCTTGCCTCTCCAAAGCGCCCCGCAAGGGATAATCGAAGGCTCTCCGCTGCCGTAACTCCAAGGCCATCGATGATTCAAATACGCAGGTGCCGTCGCAGCCCAGCTCCCTGCTGCGCGACAGCGCAATATCGGCCTGGCGCAACACCTCCAGCGCATTGGCCTGATCCGGCACCGGGAACAACGCAATCCCCAGGCTGGCCGAGATCGAAGCAGGGCCACCGGAGAGCGTTACCGTCCTGGACACCAGCGCGCGCGCCTTTTGGGCCACGCGCTCGGCGGCGCGGGTGGCAACTTCCCGGCTGGAACCCATGTTTTCCAGCAGAATTACAAACTCATCTCCGCCATAGCGACCCACCGTATCCCTGCGCCGGAGTCCCGATGCCAGACGCTGACCGACCGCGCGCAACAAATCATCGCCCGCCGCGTGTCCGTGGATGTCATTGATCGGCTTGAAGTGGTCGAGATCGAGAACGATGGCTGCGCCCCACTGACGACTGCCCTGGGCATCCGTAAATGCCTGCTGGAGACGATCCAGCAGCAATCGGCGATTGGGCAAATCTGTCAGGGGATCGTAGAAGGCCAGCCGTTCCGCCTCCTCGCGTGCCCGCTCCGCTGCAACCTGGCTGTCCAAAACCTGCTCGGAAAGCTGGATATGATCGCGCCGCATACGGAATACCCGCTCGCCAAGCATCCCGACTCCACACAGCAGGATTCCCGCAAAGCTCGCCACGGACAAGTACGCCTCGGCAGGGGACATCCCAAACATCATCGGGTGGGATTGCATTTTGTAGACGACACCGACGAAGATGGCACCCGTCAGGATGCTGCATAGCATCCACCAGAACGACGGAAAAATCTTCGACATGCGCTTTGACGCCATGTTCCACCCCAACCTGTCTACTGAAGACGATATTTCAGAATTGGAACATTTTTTCGTCTTTTTGGGAGAATCCTTTTCAGAATTCCGCCTTTGGGCGACTTCGACAAACCGGGATTCTGTTCGTTCCTCCAAAGATATCCGTCATTCCGGGGTTGGAAGCCAGCGATCTTTTACCTGGTTGTACGTCCGCAAAATCCCATCTTCCAGACGAGTGCGCGCGCGCCAGCCGAGAGCGCTCATGCGGCTCACATCCAGCAGTTTGCGGGGCGTGCCATCGGGTCGGGAAGAATCAAAACGCAAAGCGCCCTTGTAGCCAAGCACGCGGCAGACCATCTCCGCCAACTCGCGGATCGTAACGTCTTCTCCGGTGCCGATGTTCACAATCGGTGGAGAATCCTCACGCAGCAGCGTCTCAAAGTCCGCGTCGGCAAGCTGCATTAGATGAACGCAGGCCGCAGCAAGATCGTCGCTGTAGAGGAACTCGCGGCGTGGCGTTCCCGTGCCCCAAACCACAATCTCGCCTGCGCCGGTGGCCTTCGCCTGCGCCACTTTACGCATCAACGCTGGCAGAACGTGGGAGGTCTCCAGATCGAAATTGTCCTCCGGCCCATACAAATTCGTCGGCATCGCCGCCAGAAATTTCGTGCCCTGCTGGCGATTGTAGGCCCAGCACTGCTCAATGCCCGCAATCTTGGCCACGGCATACGGGCGATTGGTTGGCTCCAGCGGCCCGGACAGCAGGAACTCCTCGCGGATCGGCTGCGGACAGAGCTTGGGATAGATGCAACTGGAGCCAAGAAACAACAGCCGCTTTACGCCGAACTGGGCGCAGGCATCAATAATGTTGGATTGAATGCGTAGATTTTCGCGGATAAAATCCGCTGGATAGGCGTTGTTGGCCTGGATGCCGCCAACCTTTGCCGCTGCCAGAAAGACATATTCTGGAGTTTCCTTCGCAAAAAAATCCTCCACCGCAGCGCGCACCGTCAGATCCATCTCCGCACGGGTACGCAGCAGCAGATTTCCATAGCCCTCTGCCGTCAATTGGCGCGTGATGGCTGAACCCGCCAATCCACGATGTCCAGCAACAAAAATGCGGCTGGCGCGATTCACTTTTCCTGCCTTCTGGGATTCGTTTCTTGGTCGATGGTTTGCGCCGCTGATGGAGCGGCTGTCGCGAATCGGCCCGGAGCAAACGCCTCCAGGGGAACATCCGGCGTTTCTCCCAGCATCGCCTGCGCCATCACCTGCGCGGTTACAGGAGCCAGCAGGATGCCGTCGCGGTAATGTCCCGTGGCGTGCCAGAAGTTTTTAATTTCCGATGCGCCAAGGATGGGCAAACCATCGGGCGTGCCCGGACGCAATCCGGCCCAGCACTCCCGCTGCAGCGGCGTTTGCAACTCTGGAAGCAGTTGAGCGGCCAGCGCGATCAGCCCTTGAATGCCCGACTCCTGCACCGTCTCGTCAAAGCCCGCGTGTTCCACCGTGGCACCCACGGTCACGCGACCCTCGCCGCGTGGAATCAGATACACTCCCGTCGCGCGCACCACGCAGCGCAGCCGCTCTGGAGAACAGGACAGATTGACCATCTGCCCCTTGACGGGCGCAATGGGCAAACCGCCCAGATGTAACTCCCCGGCCCAGGCTCCGCAACAGTTCACGAACATGCCCGCCGCAATTTGTTCGCGTTGCGTCGTCACCTGAACTCCGTTCGCCGTGCTCGCAACTCCCAGCATCGGCGTTCCTTCGAGCAGCGTTCCCTTGGCTGCGAGAAAGGCCGCAGGCAGCGCGGCGCGAAGATCATTGGGATCGAGACTGCCCTCCTCAAAAATGGCAAACCTCTGTCCACGAACCGCAAGCCCTGGCGCCAAGGCTGCCATCTCCGCCGCCGTCGCGAATGCGCCAGTATACGGCTGCTCCGGCTCTATCTGCTGGAGTGCCTGCTGTGTGCGCAGAGGAACCGAGCATCCCGATCGCGACTCGATATTTTCCAGATAAGCAGGGTAGAGAGCGCGGCTACGAACCGAGAGCGGAAGTAGCCCCGGCGGATTTTGCGGATCGTCCACCGCCAACATTCCACCTGCGGCCCACGACGCGGAACTCATCGCTTGATGCCGTTCCAGCACGACAACCGCAAGGCCGCGCCGCAGCAATTCCAATCCGAGCGACAGTCCAATAATGCCACCGCCCGCGATGACGACATCCGCAACAAGGGGCCGACTCATATTTACAATTGTAGTTGTTTTCTGGACGAATCCGATTTTGCGTGAGAAGGACTGAGCGCCAGATCGATCAGCGTCTTCTGTTCCATTTCATGCGCTTTGCCGGAGCCGGTGGCTGGGCTGGCGGCAGCCGAGCGTTGCACACTGCGCACCTTTCGGTCAGAGAGGAGACGACGCAGGCGCGGCAAAACGAAGGAACGCGCGCCCATATTCTTTGGCTCCTCCTGTACCCAGACCACCTCGCGCGCTTCGGGATGCGCGTCCACTGCCGCGCGTAACTCCGCCTCCGGCCAAGGATACAACTGCTCGATGAACAAAATTCCCGTCGTGGAATCCTGCCGTTTTCTGCGCTCGGCGCGCAACTCGTGGCCAATCTTTCCGGTACAAAGCAACAGGCGCTGCGCGCCCTGCAACTCCGTTTCAGGTAGAACGTTGAGAAAATTTGGACGAGCAAAATCCTGAATCGGCGAGAGCGCGTCGGGATGCCGCAGCATACTCTTCGGAGTGAAAACAACCAGCGGCTTGCGCCACCTGCGCAGCGCCTGTCGGCGCAGAAGGTGGAAGTATTGGGCTGCGGTCGAAGGCTGGCATATCTGCATGTTGTCCCGCGCCGCCAGTTGCAGGTAACGCTCAACGCGCGCACTGGAGTGCTCCGGCCCCTGCCCTTCATACCCGTGCGGCAACAACAGAACAAGTCCGCTCAGCAATCCCCACTTGTCTTCGCCGGAAGAGAGAAACTGGTCGATAATAATCTGCGCGCCATTAGCAAAATCCCCGAATTGCGCCTCCCACATCACCAGAGCTTCGGGATAGTCGCGGCTATAGCCGTACTCAAAACCCAACACGCCCGCTTCCGAGAGCAGCGAATTGTAAACATCAAACCGGGCCTGATCCTGGCTCAAATGATTGAGCGGAACAAATTTTTCTTCGTTTGCAACATCAATCAAAACACTGTGCCGCTGGTTGAAGGTGCCCCGCTGGCTGTCCTGCCCGCTGAGTCGCACCGGCGTGCCACGCATCAGCAACGATCCCAGCGCAACAGCCTCCGCCATGCCGTAGTCGAAGGCACGCTCTCCACTGCCCATCTCCGCGCGCTGCGCCAACAGCTTCTTGATCTTTGCGTGGATATGAAAACTCGCAGGATATGCTGTCAACCCCGCCGCAATTTTGCTCAACTCCGCCGAAGAAATTCCCGTCTCGACTTCATATTCCGGCAGGTACGGCCCACCCTTGTAGGCCGACCAGTACTCCGGCAGGCGCGCCAGCGCAGCTCTTTTTTGCATCTGCTGGGCCTGCTGCAACGCCTGCTCGTACTCCGCCTGCAACGCCTGCGCGCGCGGCGCGGGATCAACACCGATCTGCCGCGCATAAATTTTGGACAGCGGCGGATGATCCTTGATCCTGGCATAGCGCAACGGCTGCGTGATGGTCGGATCATCAACTTCACTGTGACCATGCCGTCGGTATCCGATCAGGTCAATCACAACATCCGAGTGGAAGCGAAAGCGATACTCCACCGCAAACGCGGCGACACGAACCACGGCATCCACGTCCTCCGCATTGACGTGGAAGATTGGCACATGCAGGCGTCGGGCAAGGTCGGAGGAAAAGCGGGAAGAGTTGTACTCCTCCGGCTCCGCCGTAAAGCCAATCAGGTTGTTGACAATGATCTGGATACCGCCGCCCACGGAATAGCCTTCGATCCCACTCAGGTTCATGGTCTCTGCCCAGATGCCCTGTCCCGCAAAGGCGGCATCGCCGTGGATGAGGATGGGCAGCACGCGATCCCGGCCTGCTGCGCCGATCCGCGCCTGTCGGGCATAGGCCCGCCCA
Source organism: Acidobacteriota bacterium (assembly GCA_021810625.1). Lineage (GTDB taxonomy): Bacteria > Acidobacteriota > Terriglobia > Terriglobales > Acidobacteriaceae > JAJZIJ01. The sequence goes on along the minus strand of JAJZIJ010000019.1, from coordinate 18,834 downwards.
ATGGCAACCGGATCGACTGCCTCCAGATGGCTGGGATTGGAGACCAGATGCAAGGCCATCTCGCCGCCCTGCCGCGTAACAAAATCTCCCGTGGCTCCAATGTGGTATTTCACGTCGCCGCCGCCGAGAATACTGCGCGGATCGACATCCTCGAATCGGGAAAAAATATCTGCGGCAGACTTGCCGAGAGTGTTCACCATTACATTGAGTCGCCCTCGGTGGCTCATCGCCAGAACGGCTCTTTCCGCGCCCAGCTCGCTGGCCCGGTTCAACACCTCGTCGAGAAAGGGAATGAGCGCCGTGACGCCCTCCAGTGAAAAGCGCTTGGTTCCGAGATAGCGCGCCTGAATAACCTGCTCCAAGCTGTCGGCACGGAGCAGCAAGTCCAGCGCGCGCTCCGAATTTGGCGGCGGCGCGGCAGCCTCCAAATGTTCGGCCACCCACTGCCGACGCGCTGCATCGGCAATGTGCATGAACTCAACACCAATGGTGCCGCAGTAGAGGGCGCGCGCCTCCTCAGCGAATGGCCCATGAATTTCCATCTCTGGAACAGGCTGCGAAGAGAGATATTGCCGCAGAGGATCAAGCTGCGCTTGCAGGTAGCCCCAGCGACGGAAGATATCCAAAACCTGCTCACGCGACGGGGATGGAGATGTGGGCGACGAAGATGGAGACATGGAAAGGATGGCTGTCGATTCCGCCTTGTCTTCTATTTTAGTCGCAGCGCCGGGAGAATCGAAGGACAGGTTGCGAAGTCGAAGAAAATGCCAATCTGGGAATTTTCTCGAGGTGGCATTTACCGTTTCTTCCGAAGCATCTTCTTGCTTCCACACAAAAAAACACGACCATACCGAAGCCTGTACGGTGTCCGTGAAATTGACCGCTCCAGATTTTTTGGAATGGGCCGATATCATCTGTTGACTCCTGGAGATGCATCATGACGTGGTCATGTTCCCGCTTCGTAGCCTTTCGCCGCCTTTTCTTGCTTTGCTTCTTCACGCTGTCCCCGCTTTGTGTGTTGAGAGCTTTGAGCGCTCCGGTGGCATTGCTGCAACAGATCAATCACGTCGCAGGAATCGGCGCGCCTGGATTTTCCGGCGATGGCGTCGCCGCCACCACTGCCGCAGTGAATCTGCCGCAAGGGGTCGCGCTGGACGGTGGAGGAAATCTGTATATCGCCGACACGGCGAACAATCGCATCCGCCGCGTGGATGTAGTTACAGGCATCCTTACCACCGTGGCTGGCAACGGGCAACAGGGGTATGCCGGCGATGGCGCTTTGGCAATCATGGCGCAGCTCAACCATCCGGCAGGCATCGCTGTTGATGCGTATGGCAATCTTTATATCGCGGATACCGGCAACAGCGTGATCCGCAAGGTGACGGCGGCGACGGGAGAGATTGCAACCATTGCCGGCAATGGCACAGCCGGATACGCAGGAGACGGCGGGCTGGCCACAGCAGCGGAATTGAACCTGCCCGCTGCGCTTGCCGTGGATGCGAGTGGCAATATCTTGATCGCTGACAGCGCGAACAATCGCATCCGCTTCGTCGATGCTGCCTCCGGTCGCATTTCGCTGTATGCGGGCAATGGTTCCACCACCTACAATGGCGATGGCCTCGCTGCCACGCAGGCCGCTCTGTCCAATCCACAGGGCGTTGCGCTTGACTCATCGGACAATCTGTATCTGACGGATACCGGGCACAATCTTGTCCGGGAGGTCGTGACCAGCACAGGAGAGATTCAGATCGTTGCCGGAACCGCAGGGCAGCCGGGAGGGTTTGGCGGCGATGGCGGGCCAGCCACCAGCGCGCTTTTGAATGCTCCCACCGGATTGACGCTGGATACAAGTGGCAATCTATATATTTCCGACAGCGCCAATGCGCGCATCCGCCGCGTGGATGCAGCCGACGGCACCATCGAAACCATTGCGGGTTCAAATCAACCAGGCTTTGCCGGAGATGGAGGAGCCTCCACGCTGGCGGAATTGGCCGCTCCGAGCGGCGTGGGTACGGACGCGCTGGGTCAGGTTGTGCTGGCGGATCAGACCGACGGCGCTGTGCGCAGCATTACCGCTCTGCCGCCTGCGCCGCTCAGCTTCGGTAATGTTGCAGTGGGCTGCGGCATCTCCGCGCCGCAAACGGTGGAACTGGCGAATGTCGGTAATGCGTCGCTGAAGGTAGCGGCTTTGACTGCCCCGACGGATTTTCCGCTGGTCAACAGCAACGCCAACACCTGCGTGGCGAATGTTTCGCGATCCTCTGGCAGCGTCTGCGCCATGACCTTTGCCTTTGCGCCAACGGTTCCCGGCAATCTGAATGAAGCGGCCAGCGTAACCGACAATACGTTGTATATTCCAGGAGCTGCGCATTCAATCAATATGAGTGGCATCGGCCAGCCGCTGGCTGTGATCGCAACCACGACAACCGTGACGGCCACTCCTGACTCCCTGGCCTATGGCGCGCCGGTTGTTCTGATCGCCACTGTAACCAGCGCGCAGGGGCCGGTTTCATCCGGCGTGGTGCAGTTTTCCATCAATAGTCTTGTGGTGGGCAGCGCGGCGCTGAACGGCGCGGGCGTGGCCAGCCTGACCATCCCCGCCGCCCCAACAGGAACGAACTTGCAGGTGGTGGCCAACCATCCCCAGCAGTGCAACTACGGCCCAAGCGTGGCGCTGACCCACATGACAGTGGTTCCAGCGGCCACGCAGACCACGCTGATCGCCTCTGTCGCGCAGGTTCTCTATGGCCAGTCGATGACGCTGGAGGCTATTGTTACGCCCGTCACCAGCGGCGTCCCCACCGGTGTGGTTGTTTTCATGGATGGCTCGTCGCAGATTGGACAAGCCACGCTGGATGGCACGGGATATGCGACTGTTGTGTTGAATCAGCAGGCGCTGCCCCTTGGCATGAACACCTTTACCGCGCAATACCTTGGCGACCCAAACTATATTTCTTCCACCTCCAACTCCGTCGGAGTCACTGTTTCCGATGCCTCGTTGCAGATGGACATTCATCCCACGCAGGTGCAACTCTCCGCCGGAGCCAGCGGACAAATCCAGATCACGCTGACGCCGCTCCACGGCTTCGACCAGACGATCACGCTTTCCTGCGCCGGGCTGGTTGCAGGCGCGGAGTGCATCTTTGCCCCGGCTACTATCGCTTTCAACGCGCAGTCGCAGGCTCAGCAGATCACGTTGACCATCCAGTCGAACCTTTTGGCTGTAGCGGGCATGCCCTTTAGCTCTGGACGATGGATGCCGCTGGGTTGGCTAATGCTGGCTTTTACCGTGCTGGCCGCAGCGCTGCTGCAACGCGCGCGCAAACAGGCGGATATGGCGGGATGCAGAGTTGTACGCGGGCCGCATGGATACAAGGGACGGAGTGGACACAATGGACGAAGTGGATGGATGCTGGTGGCGATTCTGTGTCTGGGCGGATGCGCCAGTCTGGCGGCGCTGACCGGTTGTAGCGGAAGCGCGCCGCCGCCGCCGATCTACAGCACCGTGATGGTGCAGGCCAGCACCCCATCTCAGGGAGTTTTGGCTCAGTGGGCTTTGCAGGTGGACTTGGGGCAGTAGCAGCGCCAGGACATCCTGGAACACGTCAGCGGTTCCTTAGAGAAGCTCTGCACAAGTCGGAACTTTGAAGGGGCGGGACTTTAGTCCCGCCGTAAGTATCTGAAATGAGAGCGGGCTTTAGCCCCTGAGGGACAGCCGTGGAACTTGATCAGAGCTTCCTTAGTTTTTCTTGGCGCACTTCTTGGAATTGCGCAGCATCTTCAGTGCCTCTTTCGAGTGCTTCCCATCGGGATAGAGCTGCAAATACGCCTTGTATTGCGCGAGCGCCTCGGAGGTCTTGTCCTGCATACAATCGGCCTGGGCCACGCCAAAGAGTGCGGTTTCATCGAGAGAATTGAACTGCAAAACATCTTTGTACCGCAGATACGCTCCGCGATAATTCCAATCTTTCATGTAGAAATCGGCGACGCGCAGATCGTCTCTGATGCGGCCTGCCGGGTTGAGATCCCGCGTAAATTCATCCTCCCGCCCATGCCGTTTGATGATGGTCGTTTCTCCCAAATCCTTCGCAGGCATCTCCGCGTTGCTGGAACTGACACCCGGCGGGGGGAGCAAATGGAGTGGCTGCTGGCTCACCGACGGGGTTGCGCCCAGATTATCTCGCTTGGCCGCCGCCGCCGACTGCGCTTCTGGAAATGGATTGTCATTCGCTGTGGAGGAAGGCTTCGACGGCGGTGTCTTTGGCGCTGCCGCCGCTGACTGCGCTTCTGGAAAAGAATTGTCACTCGCAGTGGAGGGAGGCTTCGACGGCGGCGCGTTGGTTCCACTTTGCTGGCAGAGAAGCGCCGTTGGAATTCCGAGCAGAAAAATTGCCAGCCATCGGGTTGCGATCTGCGCTGCCATACATCTACTAGAATGCCACGAACTCCCCGGCAAGACTTGTTCCAGGTCGGCGCAAAGGGTCACAAAAGCGCTGCTATACTCATAGGGGTCTTTGCCACTTCTCCCTGGATTGTTTCCCTGAGGATGGATTCCAAACATCATGGGCTTAATCATTCGCTCCTCCGCCATCCATGCCGCAGGCTGCTACACCACGCAGCCGATTGCCAAAGGCGCGCTCGTCGTCGAGTACACCGGGCCGCGCATCCACAAGGATCAGGCCGACATCAAGTATGAAAATAGCTTCGTCACCTATCTGTTTGGCATTGGCGATGGCACAACGGTTATCGACGGACATGGCACGGCCATGTTTATCAATCACTCCTGCAATCCCAATTGCGAGACCGAAGAGATTGATGGCCGGGTTTGGATTACCGCCATTCGCGAGATTGCCGCTGGAGAAGAGTTAACCTACGACTACAACCTCTACGACGGCGAAGAGGATGAGGCGCACTGCAATTGCGGCGCGCGCAGTTGCAGAAGAACCATGTATGCCCCTGAGGAAATCAAGCAGCGCCAACGTATCGCCGCCAGAAAGTCCGCTGCGCGCAAACGGAAAGTGGCAAAAACACTGGAGAAATCCGAGCGGCGGCGCAGCCGGTAGACATTTCCGCGTCACATTTTCGAGGTGGAGCGGCGGCGATACAATGGGGCTGTCGTCTGTTTAGTGTTTGGCGCAGCGCACAGATTTGGCTCGGCGTAGCTTCTGGAAATCAATATGGCCTATCAAGTATTGGCGCGAAAATATCGTCCGCAACTCTTTGCCGATGTGGCTGGGCAGGATCACGTCACGCGAACCCTGCTCAACGCGCTGGCGCAAAACAGAATCGCGCATGGATACATTTTCAGTGGTCATCGCGGCATTGGCAAAACAACGGTCGCCCGCATTCTCGCGATGGCCTTGAACTGCCGCAGCGCCATCGGCTCCGCAGAGCGTCCCACGCCGGAGCCATGTTCCACCTGTGTCGCGTGTACGGAAATCCGCGCGGGTAACGCCGTTGATGTCATCGAAATTGATGCAGCCACCAATCGCGGTATTGATGAGATTCGCGAGTTGCGCGAAGCGGCGCGGTACAGTCCGGCGCGGGATCGCTACAAAATTTACATTCTCGATGAGGCGCACCAGATTACCGATGCCGCCTTCAACGCCCTGCTCAAAACCTTGGAGGAGCCGCCGGCGCACATTGTTTTTATGATGGCCACCACGCAGCCGGAGGACATTCCGCAGACCATCCGCTCCCGCTGTCAGCACTTCAGCTTCCACGCAGTTCGCTTTGAAGTCATCCAGCAGCAACTGCGCCAGATTGCGCAGCAGGAGCAGATCGCAGCCGAAGAAGCTGCGCTCTCATTGCTGGCTGAGGCAGGCGATGGCTCCATGCGCGACGCGCTCTCCATTATGGATCAGGCGATTGCCAGCGCCGCCTGCGATGACGGCCAGCCGAAGCTGGAGGCCGCGCATGTTCGCTCGCTGATGGGCACTGTTTCCAATGCTGTGTTTGAGCAAATGTTGCTGGCCGTCAAAGAACAAAATGCAGCTTCGATGCTGGAACAGGCGGCGGCTTTGTTGGACGCTGGCAATGCGCCGCAGCAGATTGCCCGCCAGATGGTTCGCTTTCTTCGCAATTGTTTAATGGCCCATATTGCCGGGGAAAAATCTGGACTGCTACAAATCTCCGAAGAAGAGCGGGCACGCGCCGGACGCGCAGCCGCCATCTTTTCGGAAGAAGACCTGACGCGATTTCTGAACACGATGTTGCGCACTTTCGACGACCTGGGCTATCGACAGGAGCAGCGCTTTCACCTAGAGCTTGGCCTGCTGAAATTGGTCTACACGCAGCGCTTGCTGCCGCTGGATGATATTCTGCGCCGACTGTCCACGGGAACGGCTTTATCCTCCGCGACAAAATCACAAAGCGCCCCGACGAACGTCTTGAGCGCGCCTTCGCCCGCGAGCAGGGTGCAAGCGCCTCCAACTTCGGCAACGATGTCCACACGGACGGATTCCGCCAGTGCGCGACCAGCGGCTTCGATGCCGACAGGCCCAGGGGACACGCAATCCGGCATTGCCGATATTTTTGGCGATACCGCCAGCAAGTCGAAGAATCCTGCATCCTTGCCTGCGGCAACTCCCATCTCTGCCACGCCAACACCCGCGCCGACACCCACGTTGGCCCCCGTATTCTCCGCGCAGGAAATCATCGTCGAAGAACCTCCCGATGCCGCCATTCTTCGCGCAGCGATTTGCAGCGACATGGCGAATGGCGGACACCAGACCGCCGCGTCCCTCCTGGAGGCTGGCATCTGGCAGTGGAATGGAAAAGAGATGCAGGTTCAAACTGCGATCTCCAAAGTAATGCTGGACATGACCTACAACGCAGAGGCGCAGCGCATTGCGCGCGAGAGTTTTCGGCGGCGGACGCCCGCAGGATATAACTTGAACGTCGCGCCAGAAGCGCGCGGCAGCGCAAACACCGCCAATCCAAACGCTTCGGAGATGCCGCCAAAATCGGTTTCGCAGCGCGCGCCGCAGACGATGGATCATCCGCTGGTGCAGCACGCGCAGGAATTGTTTCACGCGGAGATTCGCAGCGTGGTGAATCTCCGCGAAGAAAATTAAAGTTTGCGCGCGGCAATTTGCGCGCAGAAAAAGGATCGGGATGGACTTAAGCAATTTGAAAGAAATGATGGAACGGGCGCAGCAAATGCAGCAGCAGATGCAGCAGGCCATGTCGCAGGTACAGGTGGAAGGCTCCGCAGGCGCGGGTGCCGTCACGGTGCAAATGAATGGGCACAAGCAGGTGTTGCGCGTGCAACTCGACCCGGCGGTTGCCGGAAGTGGCGGCTCCTCCACGGATTTGGAGATGCTGCAAGACCTGATTACGGCTGCCTGCAATGATGCAACGCGCAAAGTGGACGAGGCGCTCCAAGGAAAACTGGCGGGAGCCTTTGGCGGCATGGATATGCTGGGCATGTTGGGAAAATAGATGTCACGTTTCGCCGAACCTCTATCCCGTTTGATCGACGAATTGAGCAAACTTCCCGGCATTGGAAGAAAAAGCGCGCAGCGGCTTGCCTTTCATCTGCTGCGAACGCAGGAAGAGGATGCCGTCGCGCTAGCAGAGGCCATCCGCGAACTCAAAGCGCATCTGTGCCTTTGCTCCATTTGCAATAATGTTACGGAGCTTGATCCCTGCGCTTTTTGTACCAATCCGACGCGCAATCAGCGGATCATTTGCGTTGTTGAGGAACCATCCAACATTGCCAGCATCGAGAAGACCAAGCGCTATGCCGGGGTGTACCACGTACTGCATGGAGTGCTCTCCCCCTTGCACAGTATTGGGCCGGAGCAACTACGCATGCAGGGGCTGTTGGATCGAGCGCGCGCGGGCATGGTGGATGAAATTATTCTGGCCACCAATCCGACAACGGAAGGCGAAGCCACGGCCATGTACCTAGCCAACCAGCTACGCGAGTTTTCCGCGCGCATCACGCGCATCGCCACGGGCATTCCGGCGGGCGCGGACATTGAATATGCTGACGAAATCACGCTGGCTCACGCAATGGAAGGCCGCCACGCGATGGAGTAGCGGCAGCGCGACGGTAGAGATGCCGCTTTCTCTGCGAATCAAGGACAACCAGGAGACATCCGGGAAAATCAGGATCGCAGTCGCGCCAGCAAATCCTGGGGATGAACGGGCTTGGCCAAAATCTCAAACTCATACCCTTGCGCGCGTGCCCGCTCCAGCAGATCGGCGGTGGCCGCCTGCCCGGAGAAGAGCAGCACTTTACAATTGGGCAACAGGCTGCGAATCTGAATTGCGGTGTCAATGCCATTCATGTCCGCCATGATGACATCGCTGATAATCATGTCGGGACGAAAGTCTCCCGCGACTTCCAGGGATTGCTCACCGCTATAGGCGGCAACGGCGTCAAAACCGCTTCGACGCAAAATAATGACCAGCGTGTCAGCAATCACGCGCTCATCATCTACGACCAACACTTTACGTTTTTCCAGCGTTTCTGACATATCCACCAAACATTCTCACTGATTGCAATGATACTCGTAGATTCGACCACAAACGATTTTTCATGAGACAGCGTTTGTGTTCTAGGAAAGATGGAGCAAGTGCCAGCCCAAAGAATCGGCAGCGCCCAGCGCGCCGATGACGACATTCACCACTCCAAAGGTGGGGGTCAGCAGGCGGGTTGGCATACGAATTGCGCTCTTCGCGCCCAGATACGCCAAAGGAATGGATCCCAGGCCGAGGTACAGGACGACAGTCCAATTGATGTGTCCCAGCGCCATGTGAACCATCGTTCCCGGCACGGCCAGCACGACAGAAACCAGCATGGAGCAGGCAAAGGCCGTCTTGATGGGAAGTCGCAATATCTTGACATAGAGGGGGGCCAGCAGGAATCCACCGGCATTTGCCAACAGACCGGAGATAAATCCAACCACTGCCGCAATCGAAAGATTGAGCACCACGCCGCGTCGCACCTTTGGGGTTTCGGTCGGCTGTACGTTGCCTGCGGGAGCGTCGGTGTCCGTCGAAGCCTCTTTCGCAAGGCGTTGCACCGCGTGCCGCTCTGGAAAGAAAAAGGAGATTCCCAGCCCGATGAGAATGATGTTGCTGAGCAGCAACAGCGATGCTCCAGAGGTAAACTTACTCGACCACGCGCCCAGGATGGTTGCGGGGAACCCAGCGGCAATGCTCCAGAGAATAACTTTTTTGTCGTAGAAGCCCTGGCGCAAATAGGCGATGGTCGCCACCAGCGTGCCGGGAATCGTGGCGGGAAGCGGCGAGGCGACGGCAATAAAGGCCGGGGTTCCAGCCAACTGCAATATGGGAGTGGCAATCGCGCTGCCCCCTTTGCCAAACAGTCCGCTAACGTAACCCACAAACATGCCAATTGACAATAAACTCCAATGACTGGGCATTTCACCTTCCTTGTATTTTTTTTCTGCGAATACCAAACTGACGCGCAACCTGCGCAACGGCAAGGATTAAGGAATCAGCAGTCCTTTGCCGGTCGTTTTTCGGGCTTCCAGTTCTTCATGGGCGTGGACGACCTCCGCGAGCGGATATGTATGGTCGATATGCAGCTTGAGTGTACCCTTCTGGATGGCCGCATAGACCTCGCCGGATCGCCAATCCAGTTCCTCGCGGGTCAGCGTGTAGTGAGCCAGACTGGGGCGCGTCAGATACAGCGATCCCAACAGCGAGAGTCGCAAGGGATCAATGGCCGGAACCGGGCCGCTGGAAGCGCCGACGAGTACCATCATGCCACGCGGTCGCAGGCAGTTTAGAGATTTGTCGAAGGTCGTCCTGCCCACGGAGTCATAGACCACACCGACCCCGCGATTCTCGGTCAGGCGCTTCACTTCAGCTTCAAAATCCTGCTCGCTATACAGGATGACATCGCGCGCGCCCGCCTCTCTGGCCAAATCAGCTTTTTCTTTTGTGGAGACGGTCGCAATCACACGCGCTCCCAACTGCGACGCCATCTGTGTCAGCAGCAGGCCCACGCCGCCCGCAGCGGCATGAACCAGAGCCGTCTCTCCAGACTTCAGCGGATACGTGGAGCGAGTCAGGTAATGCGCCGTCATGCCTTGCAGCAGCGCGCCTGCGGCGGTTTCAAATTCAATTCCATCGGGGATGCGAACCAAATGTCGCTCCGGGATCACGGCGTATTCCGCGTATGCGCCCAGATACATGCACCACGCCACCGCATCGCCGACGCGAAAATCCTTCACGCCCCGGCCAAGTTTTTGGATGGTGCCAGCGCCTTCGATGCCCAAAGTGAACGGAATATCCGCTGGATACCGACCCTCGCGGTAATAGACATCAATGTAGTTGATGCCTGCCGCCCTCACCTGAATCAAAACCTCTCCCGATCCCGGCGTGGGGTCTTCCACTTCGACCAGTTTCATGACATCGGGAGCGCCTGTGTGCGTGATGCGGACGGCCTTCATGTAGGAATCCTTTCCCGGTGGAAGAAGATTTCGGTGGATGAATTCAGCCTTCGTGCAACATGCCGGGATTCTCCGGCGTGCGCAGGCGAACCAGTCGATCAATGGTGTAGGGAGCGCGATATTGGCTTTGATGGTAGTGGCGCACCTGGAGTTCGCCAACCAGCCCAATGGCCAGCATCTGAATTCCTGCCAGGATGAGCACACCCGCGATAACAAAGAGCGGCCCATGTTGCTCCATCACAGGCTGATGCGTGAAGATTTTTAACACCAGCAGCCACGCGGAGAGCGCGATTCCGCCCAACATGCTGGATGCCCCCAGCGAGCCGAAAAAGTGCATCGGGCGCGACATGTATTTGAGCAGGAAGCGAATCGTCATCAGGTCAAAGAAGACCCGAAAAGTGCGCGAAATGCCGTAATGCGATTTGCCTCGTTCGCGATTCACATTTTTGATGGGAATCTCGCAGATCGACGCGCCATACCAGGAGGCCAGCGCGGGAATGAAGCGGTGCATCTCCCCATACAGGGGAATGTTGTGGATTACCTCGCGGCGATAGGCCTTGAAGGTGGTGCCAAAGTCGTGGATATCGACGCCGGAGAGTTTCGCCATCAGCCAGTTGGCGCAGCGCGAAGGGATGCGACGCATCACAAAGTTGTCGATGCGATCTTTGCGCCAGCCACTCACGACGTCGTAGCCCTCTTCCAGCTTGGCCAGAAAATTCGGAATCTCCGAGGGATCGTGCTGGAGGTCGCCATCCATCGACAGGATGAAATCTCCCTGCGCGTGGTCAAAGCCGGCGGCCAGCGCCGAGGTTTGGCCAAAGTTTCGGCGCAGCTTCACCACCAACACGCGGCTGTCCACCGCCGTAATCTCCTCCAGCAGGCGATAGCTGCGGTCGGAGGAGCCGTCATCGACAAAGACCAGCTCAAAGGGATCGCCGATCTGCTCCATGATCGCTTTCAGGCGGTCATACATGACGGTTACGTTGTCTTCTTCGTTGTGAAAAGGAACGACGACAGAGTATTTTGGCATAGGCTCCAGTATACCTTTTGCGCTCTTTCGGCCATGCGCGAAAGAGGTTTCAAGCCAAGGCCACAACCGATTCCAGCCCTGTGCGTTGGACGCTTGAAAGATGATTTTGGATGCAGGATGATTTTCGGCTTCCCGCATCGCTGTGGTACATTCAGACTTTAACCCGCCTGCATGGAGAGATGGCCGAGTGGCTGAAGGCGCACGCTTGGAAAGCGTGTTTACCGCAAGGTAACGTGGGTTCGAATCCCACTCTCTCCGCCACTTCTATAGCCAAGCACTTCCTGTAACGTCCAATCCTGCACGTAAAATCAAGTATTTAGCAGATAACAGCATCCAGTTTTGCGTAAAACCTTCCTATTGCATCCGGGGCTGAACCGTGGTACAAAACCGTGGTACAAGCTTTCTACCACGACACGGCCCGAAACTTTATACCACGGTGATACCACGATATGCCTTCCAACCTGTTGAATGACCTGAAGCTGAAAAAAGCCAAGTGTCCCAAAGAACAGTCTGTTTTGAAGCTGCATGATGGTGAGGGACTGTATCTCTGGGTATTCCCCAACGGAAGCAAATACTGGCGACTGCGCTATTGGATTGAAGGCAGAGAAAAGCTCTCGGCTTTAGGCGTGTACCCGCACGTCACCTTGACGCAGGCCCGCTCACGGCGCGACAGGATGCAGGGTCAGTTAGCCAATGGACTAGACCCGTCCGTTGAGCGGAAGGCTGGGAAACGCGCCCGCATGATTGCTGCTGAAGGTTCCTTTGAGGCGGTTGCGAAGGAATGGTATGGAAAGCAAGTCCACGTCTGGAGCGCATCGCACATACGCGACGTAAAACGGCGATTGGAGGGCAACATCTTCCCCGTTCTGGGAGTGCGGCCCATTGGCGAGATTGAAGCGCCGGAACTGCTTTCGGCCATCCGAAAAATTGAGTCTCGCGGCTCCTATGATCTGGCGCATCGCGTGTTGCAGGTCTGCGGACAAGTCTTCCGCTACGGAATTGCCACAGGCCGATGCAGCCGCGATCTGTCGAAAGACTTGTACGGCGCTCTGACCCCGCACCAGAAGCAGCACCAGGCCGCCGTTAGGCCAGAGGAATTGCCCGCGCTGATGCAGGCCATCGCTGGTTACGATCGGCTGGGCAGCAGCCAAGTCCGGCTGGCGATGGAACTATTGGCACTCACGTTTGTTCGCACGGGCGAATTGATTGGCGCATCATGGGACGAGTTTAATCTGGACGAGAAAATCTGGATCATTCCGGCGGAGCGCATGAAGATGCGGACGGAGCATATCGTGCCGCTGGCGGCGCAGACGCTCGCGCGACTGGCGGAATTGAAGCGGCTGTCCGGTCACAGCGGATTCCTGCTGCCTGGACGGAACGCAGCGAAAACCATGTCGAATGGCGCAATGCTGATGGCCCTGAAACGCATGGGCTATGCGGGTAAGATGACCGGGCATGGCTTTCGCGCCGTTGCATCCACCATCCTGAATGAGCAGGGCTTCAACGCTGACGTAATCGAGCGCCAGCTTGCCCACTGCGAACGGAACGCCATACGCGGCGCTTACAATCGCGCGGAGTACCTGAAGGAACGCAAGCGCATGATGCAATGGTGGGGCGATTATCTGGAGAGCGTGGCCAGCGGCTCCAAAGTGCTCGTAGGCAACTTCGGCGGGGTCGCGTAGCGTTTCTGCCCGGTTCCCGCAAATGTACCCCCAATCGAACGGCGTAGAGCATGATTCACGCGGGCAGTTTGTTGTCTGAACGCGCTCCGGCGGGGATACTCCGAGTCGTTTTGCTCTGACTGCTGGGGAGCGGCTGCGAGTGCGTCCAAGGGGTATGGGGGCGCTTTCAGCGCACGCCACTGGGTCTACCAGCACATGTTGCAATTTTTCATTCTGCGATGTAGGCAGAAATTGGCAATCGGGTTAGTTGTCCGGGGCCAGGCCCATCGAAACGGCTATGACTCCGTTTGGCCGCCGCACGGGGTAAAAATCCGATAGTGGGTTAGTGAGTCAATTTGAATTGGACTTGAAGGGGACGGGCTTCAGCCTGTCCGTAACGCAGTAAAATCAGCGCGGGCTTTAGCCCCTGAGGGCAGGTTGGCTTCCGGCAAGAACTCGTTCAAAAAATTTCCCAATAGTCGCTCGCCCGCGAACAGTCAGCCTAAAGAGTAATCAGTCTGAATTGAACACATGCAGGGTTGACACCTGCCGGGATTGGGATGACCGACCGAGCCGCCACAACCACAGAAATCATGCCAGTGATTCTGGAAATTTATTCATGGAATTTTTTCTTGACATGAGATTTTGAATATGCACAAATGGGTCGTATTAAAAATCCCACGCAGTTCACACATTACGTTGTACGCGGAGAGTATCACCATGCGAACAAGCGCCACATGGTTCCCATCTCGCCCTCGGTCGAGATTTTTCAACTTCTGCCGTCTCATCCCCGCACTGTTTCTAGCCGTTTTGATTGCACCGCGCGTGGCGGCCACTCCGCTCTACGGGCAATAGAACACCTCCACCCAAATCCACGGCAGCGTGGATCAGGGCGTTGTGTTGCCGAAAAAGATTGCGCTGCGGGCGCGTCAAGACCCAGGCGCGCTGCAAGAGATTCGTGCATTTCGGAGCGCCGTCGGCGCTGGTCAATGGGTTGGGATGCAGGGCACGGGGGAGTTGACTTCCACCGCAGTCGGTAACAGCGACCCGGAAAACGCGACCCTCTGGATTCGGAATCATCATGGGTATCGGCTGGATGTTCAAAAGCCGAAGGGCATGAGCAGCGTGCGCATGGATGGAGTCTATGGCGCCGTGCAGCATCCTGACGGAAAAGTGAAGCCGATGGATGCCAGGGATGCTGTGGCTGGAGTGCTTGCATTCCCGCTGCTGATGGAGGCCAATTTCCCAGCCGCAAACGTCATGTTGGTGGATCGAGGCATGGCGACTGTGGACGGTAATACCCTGCATCGCATCAGCATGGAACGTCCCTGGCCCGGCAACCCTGTGGATGCCAGGGGCAATCCGTATACAACCATCACGGATTTGTACTTCAATCCGCAGACCCATCTTTTGGTCAAAAGCGCGAATGGCGTGTTGGGTTCCGACCCAAGTCCTCAGCAACTTCTACAGGTCATCACCTATGGAAACTATCAAACGGTGAACGGAGTGCAGATTCCTTACTTGTATCGCGAGACGCTCAACGGACAAAAACTCTGGACGTTGCAATTGCAGCAGGTGCAGTTGAATCAAAATCTTCCTCAATCTGATTTCCATTTCTAACGGACAGGTGTTGCCATGAAGCAGAAGAACTGGATGTTGCTGATTCTTGCTGGAGCGTTGTTCATCTTCGGCGCGTGTTCCTTTCAAGCGCAGGCGCAGGACTATGTGTATGCGACCGGGAACCCAAACTTTGGAGTGGACTACCCGATTCCAGGAGGGTTCATCAACATCACCAATGGGAATGTGCATATCACCATTCCCCTGGGATCGTTCAAGCAGCTCGGCAGCCTGCCTCCGGTAAAAATCAATCTGGAGTACGACAGTCGGATATGGAAGATCAACGACAATAATGGCAACTATTCCTGGCAGCCGAACAACGTCCCCAATTCGATGGCGGGCTGGCGTCTGACGACGGGGCTGGAAGGCTCATCCTCCTCGTTTGAGATGATTACGCAGCCTTACCCTTCTGAATACACCAATGGGTGTCCTATTCCCAGCAGTGCCCAGTATAACGACTACTTTAATCTTATTACAAGATTTACATGGACTGATCCACAGGGAACGAAGCATCCCTTTGATGTGGAAACAGAAGGACCAGGGTTTCAATGTAAATATGTGGCAAATAATTACCCATATGTTTCAAGTACCTCCGGATATGCCATTGACAACAGCGGGTACTATTTGGAAGTTACAAATTACACCGATATGACGGTCTATGACAGTGCCGGGAATCAGGTCTATACCGCTACAACGTCCTATGCCAGTGCCCAAACCTATAACAACAGCAGTGGAAACACTTCACAAATAAAAGATCCCAGCGGCAATATAATCACGGGAGTCGATACGGATAGTCCAACAGTAGCCAATGAAGATGCTTCAGCGAGCAATCCGTATGGCGAGGGAGTCGACACGGATGGCTCCGTGGTCGATTCGATGGGACGAACGATTTTTACCACGACGACGAGTACCACGGCGCAAAGTTACTGTTCTATACCGACGAGTGCCAACACTATCACATACGGCGTGTTGAAAGAGGGTGGAGGAATCAATCCGACCAATCCGTTTACCGTTACTACGATGCCAATTAGCTTCAATACAAATTTTGGGGAGTCCGATGTTTCAGAGTTCAATGGAAATGATTGCTCAATGCCTGTGACCATCCAAAGCATTCGTTTGCCGGACGGCTCTTCCTATTCCTTCACGTATGATTCTGGGAACTACGGTGAGTTGACGAGCATGACGCTTCCCACTGGCGGCGTAGTGTCGTTCACCTATATGAACTACTTTGATTCCTATAACAATTTCAATCGCTGGATATCCAGCGTAACAGACAGCTACGGCACCGCGAATTTTACGCCAAGCGTTCTGTCCTATTGCAGTTCCGGTGGGGTTGGCTGCCAGGAGCAAGTTGCGCTTTCTCGGCCAAGTGGCGATTCCAAGGTATATACGCTCACGCTGAACAATGGAGCGTGGGATGCGGCAACGACCACGTACGTAGGCTCCGTGAATCCATACTATTCAGCGGAACTGATGACCGTCATAAACAATTACAGCTTCAATTCAAATCCATGTTGGAATCCTTATGTTTGCACTGGAGCGCAGAATATCACAGCCTCATCCAGCACGGTCACGCTGGATGATACGGGGCAGACCGCGCAGACGGTGTATAGCTATATTTATGGGCGGCTGCTTTCCTCTTCCCAGGAGTACGATTACGGGGCATCTTCGCCGACACGGGAGACAGATTATACCTATACGTGGGGGGTGAACGGTTCCTCCTTGCTGTCTCAGACGACCAAAATAGCCAATGGGAAGCCTTTCGCCCAGATCGGTTACGGTTACGATTACACCAACAATAATATGACCAGCAAGACGGAGTATGTGCCGGGAAGTTCGCCGCTTGTGCCGATTGCCACGACATCGTATACCTACGATAACCACGGCAGAACTTCCAAGACTGACCCCAAAGGAAACACGACATCCTATTCCGATCCCTATGTAAATGTAACTACATTTACGTCCGCATGTAACAGCATCTCCCCGTTACAGACCACAACCACCTACCCACAGATAAATGGAATCATCCATGCCACAACTGTTACCTCGGATTGCAGCAGTGGTGATCCATTAAACACAACCGACGAGAATGGCCAGGTGACGACCTACGGATATGACAATCTTGGCCGCAAGAATCTCGTCAAGTACCCCGACAACGGGCAAACCAGCTACAGCTATCCGTCGCCCACTCAAGTCGTCGAGAGCAAACTCATTTATGGAAGTACCTATTCCACTGTTACCACGACCTTTGATAAATATGGTCAGAAGAGCAATGTCGCCCAGTCCGACCCGGCGGATCCGACGGGCGGTGATACCGTAACGTACACCTATGACGCGGATGGGCGCCTGCAATGCAAATCAAATCCGTCCCGGAGCAGTTCTGCGCCCACGGATGGGAAAACGTGCTATACCTACGATGCGCTGGATCGAGTAACCCTTGTCATCCAGCCGGATGGCCAGCCGATTCAAGTTGCTTACAGCGGAAATCAGGCCACGGTCACAGATGAAAATTGGAACGAAAAAATCTATACCTATGATGCCTTCCACGATCTGACCTCAGTCCTTGAGCCGAGCGCAAGTACAAGTGGCGCGTTCTGGACAACCAATTACACCTATGATGGAGCAGGCCGCGTCACAGAGATCAATCAGGCTGGCGATGGATCAAGCGCGGCCCGCGTGCGTTATTTCAACTATGACTCGCTCGGCAGGATGATCAACGAACAGACCCCGGAGGCGGGTACCAAGTCCTACACCTACGATCTGAATGGGAATCTGACATCAAGTACGAACGGATCAAATACGATCAGCTACAACTATGATACGTTGAACCGCATGACATCCAAGACCTCTTCCGATGGAACCATTAACTACACCTACACGTACGATGCGTTGTCTGGATTTACAAACTCTGGCTCCAATACCATAGGCAGGCTTGTGGAAGAATACAATAATGTAAATGCCGGATCATTTTTCATGTATGACCCGATGGGCCGCATCGTTTATCAGGCAAACTGCATACCGTCGGATTTTGGTTGTTCACCCTCCGCTAATATCGAAAAAGCGACCTATGATCTTGTCGGCGATATGACCTCGTTCACCTATCCCGATGGCCGCGTGGTGACGCAGACCTTCGACTCCGCGCAGCATCTCACCGGAATCCAGTACGCAAGCATGAATGGACAAGTGTTCAATACCTCCTATTACAGCGCGACAGCCTTCGCTCCCACGGGAGAGACGACCAATGCCACCTTTGGCAATGGTGTGCAAATGGCAGCATCGTTCAATAGCCGTCAGTCGATTACTGCGCTCAGCTACGGAATTCCAAACCAGACCCCGTTATGGTCAAAACAATACACCTGGGCGCCCAACGCGAAGGATTTGCTCCAGATTGTCGATGCGAGCACAATCAGCCAGCCCCAGACCTATAACTACGCCTACGATCCAGACAACCGTCTGACATCGGCCAGCGGTGGGAGCCTGACGGTGAGTACTCCGGCGACACCGGGAACCGGTTCCGTAACCATCAGCGGCGGAGTGTCTAGGCACAACAACGGCAGTGTCGGATCTCCGGATTATATATATGATTGTGGATACATCACGATCCAGGTTGGCTCTGCTCCCCAGGTCGGCTCCGCCAGCTACAGTGTTTATTATTCGGAGGGCAGCACCGCATCGGGCCTAGCCTCCAGTCTTGCCACAGCCATCAACGGCGATCCGTCTTCTTTGGTGACTGCGTCTGTATCGAGTGGCACGATTACGCTTACCTCCAAGGCGACTGGCGCGTACTCGAATTACCTTCTATCGCTTTCCATCGTGAGTTCCGATCCTGCGGAGTTTCCCAATGGATCCTTCAAAACATCATCCTCCGAATCCCTGCTCACCAGAGGAACCGCTGCCCAGTACACTGGCACATACGCTTTGTCGGAGACCTACTCGATTGATCCCTGGGGTAATCAGCAGCAGACGGGAAACTTCAATTTTGTGCAGCCCTACACGGCGACCAATCAAATCTCCGCGTCGGGCTACATCTACGACCCTGCGGGTACGGGCGACCTGACGTCCGACGGCATCGGCAACAGCTACACCTACGATG
>JAJZIJ010000018.1 GCA_021810625.1 Acidobacteriota bacterium | reverse complement strand
ACTGCGAAAGCTAAGTCGGGCATTCTTATGAATGTCCATTCGATCTTCTCCTTTGAAACAGATTGCTCGTCACAATCAGCTTCTCCGGTTCAGTTCGAATGGACAACCTCTTGAAAGATCACAGGTGGCCCATTCAAGCCTTCCTTTGGCTTGAGTGGGGGGCACCGTGTTTTTGTGGTTGTGCGTAAAGGAACGCAGGTTTCCCCTCTACCCCAGCTTGGCGAAAAATTCTTTCATGCGGCGCAGCCCTTCGTCCACGTCCGCGCGCGAGACGGCGTAGGAGAGGCGGATGTGTTCCTTGGTGCCAAAGGCTTCGCCCGGCACGGTGACGACATGCGCCTCATGCAGCAGCTTGGTCGCCATCTCCGTGGTCGAGCGGATGCCGCCCTTGCCCAGAAATGCCGCCACGTTGGGGTAGACATAAAATGCGCCTTCGGGGGTCGTGCAGGTGATGCCGGGAATGGCGCGCAGCCCGGTCAGAATCTGATCGCGCAGCCGGAGATATTCCTCGCGCATTTCGGCCACGCACTGCTGCGAACCCGTCAGCGCGGCAATGGAGGCTTTCTGCACAATCGAGGCCGTCGAGGACGTGTCCTGACTTTGGAGCTTGGACATGGCCGCAATAATTGGCTTGGGGCCGAGCGCAAACCCGGCGCGCCAGCCCGTCATGGCGTAGGTCTTCGAGAGCGAACCGAGCACCATCAGGTGATCCTTGCACTCGGTAAACGAGCCGCCGGAGATGGGCACGCCCGTGTACTGAATGTAGGCATAGCACTCGTCGAGCAGCAGATAGATGCCGCGCGCGTGGGCCAGCCGAACGATGTGCTCCAGATCGGAGGGCGAGACGACCGCGCCGGATGGATTCGACGGTGAATTGAGAATGATGGCCTTGGTGCGCGGCGTAATTGCGCCTTCGATGGCCTTGGCCGTGATGCGAAAATTCTCCGCCTCGCTGGTTTGCAGATAGACGGGCTTGCCGCCTGCGTACTGGATGATGTCCTTGAAGGAGACCCAATAGGGAACGGGCAGAACAACCTCATCGCCGTGATCGACCAGCACTTGAATGGCGTGAAAGAGCGCCAGCTTGCCGCCCGTGGTGAAGACGACCTCCTCTGGCGTGTACTTGCTGCCAAAGTCGGCGGCGTGGCGCTCGACAATGGCCTGACGCAGCTCTGGAATGCCGCTGACGGCGGTGTAGCGCGTAAAGTTGGCCTCAATCGCGGCGATGGCCGCGTCTTTGACATGGCGCGGCGTGGCAAAGTGCGGCTCACCCGCGCCAAAATCCACAAGCTTGACCCCCTGGGCGCGCAGCTTGGCGGCCTCGGCGGTTACGGCCATCGTGGCCGAGACTTCAATGCGGTGGATACGGTCGGCTAAGATTTTTTGCGCGGTGGGAGCGTTCATATAGATAGTTTGGCAGATTGCCGCCGCCGCGCCAAGTGGAGTTGGGTTCCAAGAAAGCTGCGCCGATTTTTAGGGGTGCAGTTCGTGGCGATTCTGGATGGACTGAAGTCGCTTCTCGCTTCAAGGCAAACGCAAAAGGCGTCACGACCCCCGTCTTTCTGTTCTTGTTCTTGCGCGACGCGAAAATCTTCCTATAGTATTTCCTGTAGCGCTGCAAGCTGCGACGACGCGCCCCAACCAACGCAGGGACGACATCCCCCACAACACAGAGGACAGAGGCAATCATGACGGCACAAAGCACGGAAATCCGGCATCTCACATCGGGAACGCTCAAGCTGGAGATTCACCCCAGCAGCGCAGCGGCGGGCGCGGCGGCGGCACAGGCAGCGGCAGCAGCAATGCAGCAACTGGGTCAGCGCGCTGGAAATATCGGAGTCATCTTTGCCACTGGAGCCTCGCAAATCCCCACGCTCCGCGCCCTGACAGCAACGCCGGGGCTTCCGTGGAATCGCATTATCGGCTTCCACATGGATGAGTATGTGGGCATGACTGTGGATCATCCCGCGTCCTTTCGCCGCTATATGCGCGAGCGCTTGACCAGCCAGGTCGCCATGCTGGAGTTCAACGAGATCGACGGAACCGGAAACGATTTGCAACAATTTTGCCAGGATTATGCCGCAAAGCTACGCGCCGCCAACCCACAACTCTGCCTGCTGGGAATTGGAGAGAATGGGCATCTGGCCTTCAACGATCCCGGCGTGGCCGATTTCAACGATCCCCAGGACGTGAAGATTGTTCAACTGGATGCAGCGTGCCGCCAGCAGCAATTCGCAGAAGGTTGGTTCAAAAGCCTGGAAGAAGTCTCCCAGCGCGCCATTACGCTGACCATTCCAACCTTGTTCCGCGTGCCGAAACTGATCGTCTCCGTGCCTGGCCCCCGGAAGGCCCACATTGTCCGGCGCACCTTGGAGGAGCCGATTGCGACTGCCTGTCCGGCGACACTCCTGCGCACGCATCCCGATGCCACGGTGTATCTCGACCCGGAGTCGGCTGCGGAATTGAGTGGGGCGTTGCTCTCGAACAGAAGCTAGCAGGCGAGACGGAGACCGCTAAAAGAACGATGGTTTCGCTGGATTCGACAGGGGGACATCATGGCAGAGCCGGAACAAGAGGGAATCGACCGCAGAACGTTCGTCAAGCAGGCTGGAGCGGCGGCGATGACCGTCGGATTGGATGCCCGCTCGTATGCCCGCATTCTGGGCGCGAATGATCGCATCCGGCTGGGCCAGCTCGGCTGCGGAGCGCGCAGCCACGGTCACGTACACATGGCGCAGCTTGCCTCCAAACAATTTCCCGTGGAAACCGTCGCCGTGTGCGACATCTGGAGTCTGGCCCGCGCGCGGCGCGCCGCTCAGGTGAAGCAGGTGTTCAACCTGAATCCACAATCCTACAAGTATTCCGAGGACATGCTGGCCCGCAAGGACATCGACGGCGTGATGATTGCGACCGGAGATTTTCAACATGCCAAGCTGTGCATCGACGTGGTGCAGGCGGGCAAGGATTGCTACGTCGAAAAGCCCTTTGCCAATGTGCTCGCGGAGGCCAAAGAGGCCCGCAATGTCGTCAGGGCATCCAGGCAGATTGTGCAGATGGGGACGCAGCACCGCAGCCAGCCCTATCCATTGGCGGTGAGAGATATTGTTCGCTCAGGCCGCATCGGTCACGTTGTCCATATTGAGCAGGAGTGGAACGTCAACGAAGAGCGCTGGCGGTTCGTGGATGTGGATACGGGCATCTCCACCAAAATGTTGATGGACGAAAAGATGGAGTGGAAGCAGTGGCTGTACGGGCGCAAGTCGGAACTCCGCGAGGAGGACACCGACTGGAAGCGCTGGCTGCTGGGCAAGCCGGATCGTCCGTTCGACCCGCATGTGTACCTGGAGTTTCGCCTCTACAAGGATTACTCATCGGGCATCTTCGACCAGTGGCTCAGTCACGGCAGCGACATGGTGCATCTCTGGATGGATGAGACCTACCCAGAGAGCGTGGTGGCGAACGGAGGAATTTTTATCTGGAAAGACGGACGGGAGAATCCTGACACCTGCGTTACCGCCATCACCTATCCCAAGGGATTTCTTTACACCTACAAAACCACCTTCGGGAACAGCTACCGCAGCTTCTCACGAATTCAGGGGCGCGATGGCACCATCGTGAACTATGGCGGCGAGGGAGCATCGCTGTTCACCGTCACCGATGAAGGTGGAAGAAAAGAATACGAGCCGGGCGACACCGGCCCGGTATACACGCGGGCGCCGCTGACGAGTCCTCCCGGCAATCGAGAGGAGATGGTGCATGTTCCGGGCGCGCCACCGCCCAACTCGCTTGGCCCGGGAGATGACGACACGGGGCATATGCTGAACTGGCTGGAAGCCATGCGGGATCGCAAAGAGCCGAATGCCACGGTGAATCATGGCTTCTCGCACGCCATCGTGTGCATCATGGCCGCGCAATCCTACTGGAGCGGCAAAAAGCTGTACTGGGATCCAGAAAATGAGGAGATCGTGGATCACGCCGTTTGATGCCGCCATGTTCCACATGGCCAACCGCATACAATACAATCTTCACGAGGTGAACGATGAAAAAGCTTTTCTTTTCGCTGCCGCTGATGTTTCTGGTCGGAGGATGCAGCAAGCAACCGGCAATGCAGTCCTCACCCGCCACTTCCACACCAACCGCCGCAGCCAAGCCCGTCAGTGGCCCCTTCTCCAGCCAGGAATTGCAGGAATTCGTCGCCCTCAATCCCATTGATACGCACACACATATCTACCAGAGTTCGCCGATATTCTTCGCCATGTTCGATCGGCTCAACCTGCATATCCTGGACATTCTTGTGGACATGGACAACGCCAATCCAGACAACGCAATATGGAACGATCATGCCAAAGAACGCGCAGCCGCTTGGGGAGTTGTCCACAACAGCGCGGGTCACGCATCCTTATGCACGACCTTTGACCCATTCAAGTTCAACCAGCCCGGCTTCAGCAAAGGGGCGATCCACGAGATCAATCAGGACTTCGCCCGTGGAGCCGTCGCCATCAAAATATGGAAGAACATCGGCATGGAACTCAAGGATGCCAAGGGCAACTACATTCTGCCGGACAATCCAATTTTCGAGCCGATCTATAAAGACATCGCCGCCCAACACAAGACCATGATCTCGCACGTCGCAGACCCAAACAGCCTGTGGGAAGCCCCCAACCCTGCTTCGCCCGACTATTCCTACTACATGGAGAACCCGGAATGGTACATGTACAAGCAGCCGAACCCGGTCTCCAAAGAGCAAATCCTCGCGGCGCGGGATCACATCCTGGAGGAAAACCCCAATCTCCGCATGGTGGGAGCGCATCTGGGAAGCATGGAAGCTAACTTCCCCGAACTGGCTCAGCATCTGGATCGCTACCCGAATTTTGCCGTCGATCTTGCCGCGCGTATGCCGTACCTGATGCAACAGCCCCGCGCTGACATCATTGCTTTCATCACCAAATATCAGGATCGCCTGATCTACGCCACGGATAATGAGTTCTTTCCCACCGACGACGCCCAAAAGGTGGCTCTGGTCTGGGAAACGCAGTACGCGAATGACTGGCGCTTCTTGGCCACCAACGACACGCTGGTGGAGCAATACAGTGGCCGCACCGTGCAGGGTCTCGACCTGCCGCAGTCGATCCTGCGTAAGCTCTACCACGACAATGCTGTGACGTGGTTCCCTGGAATCCTGAGCAGCGCCCATTGAGGAGGAAGCCATTCTGAACCCTTCGGCATCGCTCAGGGCAAACTCCGCACATCTCGGCAGCGGCAACAGGCTGTGTTTCGTTCTGTTGCTGCTGCTGGCCCTTGCGCCCTGGAGCGAAGCGCGGGCGGGAGCGCAGACAAAAAAAACGCAGAATCCCCGCCATATTTGCGACCCGCGAGCCTATGGAGCAAAGGCCGATGGCCGCGCCAAAGACACGCGCGCGATCCAGACCGCGATGGATTCATGCGCTGCACGGGGCGGAGGAATCGTGCGCCTTGCTTCCGGCAGATTTCTGACCGCTCCTCTTGTACTCCGCAGCCACGTTCGGCTGGAGATTGAACGCGGCGCAACGCTGCTCGGATCGCAGGATATAAACGACTATCCCACGCTGCCAAACGAAAACCGTCGCCAGCCGCTCCTCACCTCGAATGGCGCAACGGATGTGGCGATTGTAGGCGCGGGAACCATCAACGGGCAGGGCCAGCCGTGGTGGGTTGTCGCGCGTGCGGAGGATGCTGCGAACACGCCGGAAAAACCTCGCCCCTGGCTGATTGACCTGTACAAAACGCGGCATATTTTGATTGCAGGCATCACGCTCAAAAATTCGCCGATGTATACCATCGCGTTGCGTTCATCCGCCGATGTAACGGTGCGCGACATTAAAATCCTGAATCCACCCGATGCGCCGAATACAGATGGCATTGATCCTGTCTCGTCGCGCCATGTGTACATCTCGCATGTTCAGATCGACACGGGCGATGATGACATTGCGATCAAGTCTGGCCTGCCGAAGCGCGGGGTTCCTGAAGAAGTCTGCTCCGACATTACCATCCGCGATTCGACGTTGCTGCACGGCCACGGATTGTCCATCGGGAGCGAGACGGCTGGCGGCGTGCGCAATGTTGTGGCGGAAAACATACGCTTCCACGGCACGCAGGCTGGCATTCGCGTCAAATCAAACCGTGACCGCGGCAATGTGATTGCGAACATTGCCTACCGCAACCTCACGATGACCAATGTCGGAACTGCCATTTCGATCAGCGAGTATTACAACGGATACTCTCCAGATTGGAAGCTTCCGGCAAGCGATACAGCCCAGAAGATCGGGCCACACACGCCACAGTTTCGGAATTTTTCCATCACGCATTTGACCGCCACGGGCAGCAAGCGGGCAGGTCTCCTGGTTGGATTGCCGGAGTCGCCCATCACAGGAATGACGCTTAACGATGTGCAGATTCATGCGCAAACGGGCCTGCTGATCCGCGATGCGAACGTACATGCAGACGGTCTTGTCGTGGTCGTGAAGCAGGGGCAGCCGATTCTCAAACAGCAGGGAGCGCAATTATCCGGCCACTGAAATTTTCCGCATCCATCAGACGTATGAGACGATGTATCTGGTCTTCCATCGAAAATGATCCCGATTCACGGAGAAGATTGAACTTGTGAGCCATAATTCCCCTACAAATGAATCTTCGTCTGCCTTGACCCGCCGGAGGTTCCTGCGCTCTGGCGTATTGGCTGGAATGGCGGCCAGCATTGCCGCAACTCCAGCGGCTTCGGCTCTCGCCCGCGACCAGAAACACACCGAAATCGGCGAAATTGCGCCAGGCGTCCAACCCTTTGAATTGGATGAGATCACGATCAGCGAACTACAGACCAAGATGAAGTCTGGCCAGTACACGGCCCGTTCCATCACGCAAAAATACCTGGAGCGCATCGAGGAAATTGATCGGCGCGGCCCCGGAATCAAGAGCGTCATTGAGACAAATCCCGATGCTTTGAGGATTGCCGAAGACCTGGATCGGGAGCGCAAGGCAAAGGGCCAGCGCGGCCCGCTGCACGGCATCCCCATCCTCATCAAAGACAACATTGGCACAGCAGATCAGATGCAAACTACCGCCGGTTCGCTGGCGCTGGTCGGTGTTCGTCCTCCGCAAGATTCGTTCGTGGCGCAAAGGCTGCGCGCAGCGGGAGCCATCCTTCTGGGAAAAACCAACCTCAGCGAATGGGCGGATCATCGCTCGACGCATTCCACTGGCGGCTGGAGTGGACGTGGCGGCCTGACGCGCAATCCTTACGCGCTGGATCGCAATCCTTCAGGATCAAGCTCTGGATCGGGCGCTGCCGTCGCCGCCAACTTGTGCGCGGCGACTCTTGGAACGGAGACAGACGGGTCAATTGTGTGCCCATCCTCGTTGAATGGCGTGGTCGGCATCAAACCCACAGTGGGACTGGTGAGCCGCTCGTTTATCATCCCCATCGCCCGCAGCCAGGACACGGCTGGCCCAATGGCGCGAACAGTAACAGATGCCGCCATTCTTCTGGGCGCGCTGACAGGCGTGGATGCCGCAGACCCCTCAACGATACCGAGTCGAGGCAAATCTCTGGCCGATTACACCCGCTTCCTCGACGCGAATGGCTTGCGTGGTGCAAGGATTGGCGTGGTTCGCAATATATCTGCCGCCTTTGACGACAAGGTGAACACGCTGATGGAGGAGGCTCTCGACGCGATGAAGAAGCAGGGAGCGACGATTGTCGATCCGGCAAATCTGGACAGCATCGAAAAATTGGGCGATTCGGAAGATCAGGCGCTCTCCTACGAATTCAAGGCGGACATCAACAGCTATCTTGCGAGTCTTGGCTCCGCCTCGCCCATGCGCACGCTGGAGGATTTGATCCGGTTCAACGAGGCACACGCCACAGAAGAGATGCCTTTTTTCGGGCAGGAAAAATTCACTCTGGCCCAGGCCAAAGGGCCGTTGACCGACAAAAAATATCTGGATGCCCTTGCGAAAAGCCGCCACCTTGCAAGAACCGAAGGCATGGACGCGGTCATGGACAAGTTCCGGCTTGATGCCTTGGTTGCTCCCACGGGTACTCCGGCCTTTACCACCGATCTGGTCAATGGAGATCGTGACATTGGAAGCGTCTCCACCCCAGCCGCCGTCGCTGGCTATCCGAGCATTACCGTCCCGGCTGGGTTTATCTTCGGCCTTCCCGTGGGCATCTCCTTCTTTGGGCGCGCATGGAGCGAGCCTACGCTGCTCAAGCTCGCCTACGCCTTCGAGCAGGCCACGCAACACCGCCAGCCGCCGAAATTTCTGGCGACCGCAGACCTGAAGGTCTAAGGGCCGCGTTGCCGTTGACGCGGATGGCTCAAAGTAAAATTTCCAAAATTGCGCCACATCTGCCTGAAAATAATCCCACGGCAAAATTTTCCACTCCCCCACCTTCGCCTTTGCGATACCCTGAAGCAGCCACAATGTTTCCCAGAACGATGACCTCAAAACCTTTTACGCAACCCACCGCCTCGATGCCCTCCTCCAGCGAAGCTGCTCCAGCCTCCTCTGCCCGTGCCGCGCTCCCGGCAACAGAGACGGATGTTTACGCCGTCCACGGCGCAGACCCGGAGGTGCTGGCCTATGCGATGGCCAAGTATTCCCGCTCGGCGCTCTCGATGAAGGAATCTTTGCGCGAACTCAACAGCCAGCGGGCCGAGCAGTTTCTCAACACATTTTATTTTCAGTACGGGCACCGCTCCATCGCCGACCTGGCCCATGTCGCCTTTGCCGTGGAGCGGCTGTCGCTGCTAGCCGCCATTGTGCTGGTAGATGAGCAGCGCTGGGATGGACAGGAGCGCTCCACGCGCTATCAAAATTTCCGCAAGAGCGGCTGGTTTCTGCCGGAGTTTGGCGCTGAGGCCGCGACAAAAAAACTCTACGACGAAAATATCCAGGCGCTCTATTCCGCCTACGAGCAGCTTTCGCAGCAGACCTTTGAGGAACTGAGCCAGCGCATTGCCAAGCCTGCGGAGATGAAGCAGGATGCTTACGACCGCACGCTCCGCGCTCGCGCCTTTGACGTGGCTCGCTATTTGTTGCCGCTGGCGGCCAACACCTCGCTGGGCCAGATCGTAAACGCGCGCACACTGGAGACGCAGGTCTCGCGGCTGCTCTCGCACTCGCATGGTGAAGTGCGTCGTCTGGGCGAGCGGCTGCGCGAGGCTGCGGCCAGCCCAGCCTGGAACGTGCAGACCTCAGCCTATGAAGCCTTGCAGCAGAAAATTGCCGCGCTCAATCCCACGCTCGGCGAAGAGGCCGCCGCACTGCTGCTGCGCGAGGTCAAGGCCGCGCCAACACTGGTCAAGTACGCCGCGCCCGTGGAGTACGCCACCAAAACGCGCACGGCGTTGGAGCAGGCCACGCAGGAACTCTTCGGTCACGAACCCATCCAGCCCGCGCCGCTGGTCGATCTGGTGGAAAATTCCGGCACGCAAACGGAATCCCTGGAAATCGAAATTCTTACGACGATGCTTTATAGCGCGTGCCATTATCCCTACCGCCAGATTCGCAATCATGTCGCAGCGCTCGATGCTACCAAGCGCGACGAGCTGCTGCTTTTGGGCACACGCGACCGTGGCCGCCACGACGAGCTACTCCGCGCATACGCCTCTGGCTTCACCTTCCGCTTTGATATTCTGATGGACATTGGCGGCTTCCGCGATATGCACCGCCATCGACGCTGCGTGCAGACGATCCAGAGCTTCACCAACGCGCACGGCTTTGAGATTCCAGAGCTGCTACCCAACACGCCTCTGCCCTCGCCTATGCAAGCACAGTACGAGCAGACGATGCGGCAGGCGCACACAGCCTTCGATCAGCTTGCGCTGGCAAAGATTTCCGAAGCCGCAGCAACGGCGCAGTATGTGCTGCCTCTGGGCACGCGCTGCCGCGCACTCTTCAAGATGGATTTTTCTGAAGCGGTCTACATTTCAGAACTGCGCAGCGCGCCGCAGGGACACATCTCCTACCGCCGCGTCGCCTGGGAAATGTACGCGGCCATCGCCAAGAACCATCCCGCGCTGGCAAAAATGATTCGCGTCACGGACATCAACGCCGTCGTCGATCCACTGCAACGCTAGCGCACTTCCCAGGTCTCAAAATCGAGACTTGGGGCACCCGGCGAGAGGTAATATCCACGGCATACATAAATTACTTGTAAATTGCAAGTAATTTATGTAAAGTCCTCTCGTGGAGAAAAAATCCAATCTGAAGCGTCGTTCCGGTTGTCCGGTCAGTGTCTCGCTGGATATCTTTGGCGACCGCTGGTCGCTGCTCATCATCCGCGACATGATGGTGCGCGGCTACCGCACGTTTCATGACTTCCTACACTCTGGCGAGGGGATTGCCACCAACATCCTCGCGGATCGCCTCCACAAGCTTGAAGCTGTCGGGATGCTCACTGCCGAGCCGGTTGCCGGGGATGGTCGCAGCACTCACTATCGCCTGACAGCGAAGGGCATTGCTCTGGCTCCCGTTCTGCTGGATCTGCTGATCTGGGCTGCGCATCACGAAGACACGGCTGCGCCTTGCTCCTTGATCGCGCAGATGGAGCAGAACCGCGAAGCCATTCTAGCGGAGACCTATCGCCGCTGGGAGCAGCGTGATCCTACGCCTCTCATTCCACACTTCACCGCGCCACTCAACCCTAAAGTCAAACCCAGGAAAGGAAGAAAGAAACCATGAAACTTCGCGCTTATCTCAACTACGGCGGCAACTGCAAAGCCGCCTTCGAGTTTTACGAAAAGCATCTCGGCGGCAAGATCACCATGATGATGCCGTTCAGCCAGCACCCCGAACCGGAAAAGATTCCGGCGAGTAATTTTTCGCCGGACTGGAAGGATGCCATTCTGCACGCGCACATGGAGATCGGCGGTACAGTGCTGATGGCCAGCGATTATCCATCGGATCGCTTTCAGCCCATGCGCAGCGTCTATCTTTCGCTCAGCGTTTCCAGCACGCAGGAAGCAGAGCGTCTTCACGCGCTACTCTCCGACGGTGGCGAAATCTTCATGCCCATGCATGAGACATTTTTTGCTCATCGCTTCAGCATGTTGCGGGACAAGTTCGGCACATCCTGGATGATTATCCACGAACGTCCGATGCCGTAAAACGCATCTCTACATTCCGCCGGGGTGCCCCAGGTCTCGATTTTGAGACCTGGGAATTACAAAATCCCACATGAGCCGCAAAGAACGCGGCGCATGTAGGGATACCCGGCAAGTCAGATGGGAACCCAGAGAATACTGGCTGCATCGACGAAGCGAAGACCTTCTGGATTCTTCGCTTCGCTCAGAATGACGCATTGTCTACGGAATCTCAGAACAAGTCAGCCGCCGGGTGCGGGTGCCCCATCTTTTGCGCTTTTCGCGAAGGGTGAAAAGGCATCAGCGCAGCAGGTCTTCGAGTTCCAGCGATAGCTCAGTTTTTTCGTCGCGATATTTCACGATGATCGGCGTGGCAAGCGAAAGTCCCCATTCCGCGCCTTTGCCGCGCTGGATGGCGCGGGAACCTGGCACAACGACAGCGCCTTCGGGAATCACCAGCGGAGCCTCTGCCGTGGCGCGAAGAATCTCTCCACGCACGGTATCGTACACGGGAGTTGAGCGCGTCAGGATGACCCCTGCGCCCAGCACGACGCGCTGTCGCAGCACGGTGCCCTCATACACGCCGCAGTTGCCGCCAATCAGCGCATCATCTTCCACAATGACCGGACTGGCATTCACCGGCTCCAGCACGCCGCCGATCTGCGAGGCTGCGCTCAGATGGACGCGCTTGCCGACCTGCGCGCAGGAGCCAACCAGCGCGTGCGAGTCAATCATGGTTCCCTCGCCCACATACGCGCCCACGTTGACGTACATCGGCGGCATACAGACGACGCCGGGAGCAAGATAAGCTCCGGCGCGGATGGCCGAGCCACCGGGAACAATGCGAACTTGATCCGCGAGCGTAAAGCGGCGCGCCGGATAGGTGTGCTTGTCGATGGAGGTGAAGTCCGCGCCCGTGGCCGTCATCTGGCCCAGGCGAAAGCCCAGCAGAATGCCGCGCTTGACCCAGGCATGGACGCGCCAGCCCAGCGGCGTGCCCGCGTCTGGAGCGGCAGCGCGCAGCGTGCCCGCCTCCAGGGCCTCGCGTAGTTCAAAAAATGCGGCTTCGGAGGCAGGGTCGCCAACAGCGGCTGCGCCTGCGGCAAATGCAGCTTCAATGCGAGCTTCTAGTCGGGTATCGTGCATGGTCGTCCTGTTCCGCAGCTTATTTTTTGGGCGCGGCTGCTGCCGCGGATACTGACGACAACAGGCCCATTTCCCTGGCCAGTGTTTCCAGTCTGACGCGGGTAGCCGATTGCACGGGCACCATCGGCAGGCGGTAATTCTCCTGAATGCGGCCCATCATGGAGAGCACGCACTTGACCGGGCCGGGATTGGTTTCACAGAAGTTGGCGACCATCAGCGGATAGCAGCGGCGATGCAGTTGGCGCGCTGTGGCCCAGTCGCCTTTGAGCGCAGCGGCGACCATCTGGGACATCTGCGCGGGAATCTCGTTCGATGCAACCGAGATAACACCCGCGCCGCCGACGGACGCCACAGCCAGCGCGATGTTGTCGTCGCCAGCCAGGACGCGAAAGTTGGCGGGAGCCATGTGGATCAGCTCGGTGATCTGTTGCAGGTTGCCGCTGGATTCCTTGATGGCGACGACGTTGCCCAGTTCCGCGAGGCGGACAACCGTCTCCGGCAGCAGATTGACGGCGGTGCGCCCAGGAATGTTGTAAAGCATGACCGACAAATGTGTGGCCTCTGCAATGGCGCGGAAGTGCTGGTACTGGCCCTCCTGCATAGGCTTGTTGTAGTAGGGATTGGCGGTCAGAATTCCGCTGAGACCCTCCATGCGATTGAGCAGTTGGACGCGGCGAACAGCCTCATGCGTGGAGTTGTGCGTGCAGCCAGCAATGACCGGAACGCGGCCCTGCACGGTATCCACCACCAACTGAACGACGCGCAGCCATTCGGATTCGCGCAGCGTGGGTGTCTCGCCCGTGGTGCCGCAAGGGATGAGGAAATTTATGCCGCTTTCAACCTGCCAGTTGACCAGCGAGACAAGCGCCAGCTCATCCACGCTTCCATCTGCATAGAACGGAGTCACCAGCGCAGTGCCGCATCCAGAAATTTCCATCCTGCCCTTTCCGTTCAAAATTTCCATTTCAAAAAAAATGCTCTATCTCTGAAGTCTATCGCGAAATCTTCCGTGCAAGGCCGAATGATTTTTCTTCCGTGTGCAGGAAGCGCTACAAAATCTGCGTAAAAACATCATGGAAGTCGTGGCAGCCGGTGCGCGTGGAGAGCCACTCCGCGCCGCGTACCGCACCCACAGCAAAGGCTCTGCGGGAGGTCGCTTCATGCTCGACGACGATACGCTCTTCGGCTCCGGTTAGCTCCAGGCGATGAAGACCGACGGCCTCGCCTTCGCGGTGGGAGGTGATCTCCGCGCCCGCGCCAAACGGCGTGGCAGCCAAAACCGATTGCAGCGAGAGCGCCGTGCCGGAGGGCGCATCCTTCTTGGAGATGTGATGGGTTTCATCAATGTGAAAGCGGAAGCCGCGCGCCTCCTGGCCCAGCACACTGGCCATGCGATAGAGAAGCTGCACACCGAAAGAAAAATTTGTTCCATACAGCAGCGCTCCGTTTTTTCGTTCCGCGAGGGCGCGCATTTCGGCGAGATGGCCATACCAGCCCGTGGTGCCAACGACGATTTTTGCTCCAGCGGACAGGCAGGCGCGCAGGTTGGGAAGGACGGCTTCGGGCGTGGTGAAGTCGATAACGGCTTCAACTCTGGCTAGCGTGGCGGGTGTCAGAGAACGGGCATTGTGGTTTTCGTCGGCATCAAGGGCGTGGACGCTGTGACCGCGTTCCTGCGCGACTTCCGCCACCAGCTTGCCCGTTTTACCGCGTCCGAGAACCAGAATGCGCAAGATGCTCTCCACTTCCGCTGCTAATTTTTTTGTGCTGTTTCCAGGCGAGCGGCATTGGCATCGCGTGCTGCCACGTCGAATATCTCAGGATCGGGGTCTTGAAAGAAATACGCATGCAATGCGCGTACTGCTTCCTCGACATCGCTTTCCTCCAGCATAAAGCTCATATTGATCTCGGAAGCGCCCTGCGAGATCATGCGCACGTTGACATGGCGGATGGCAGTGAAGACCTGCGCCGCGATGCCGCTCTGTCCTCGGATGTTTTCTCCAACCATGCAGATGAGTGCCTTGCGGCCTTCGTATTTCACGTCGGCCAGCTTGCCCAGATCAGCGGCGATCTGCGGCAGGCGTTCATTGGAATCGACGGTGAGCGAGACACTGACCTCCGATGTGGAAACCATGTCCACCGGGCACTTGTGCCGATCAAAGACCTCGAAGATGGCGCGCATGTAGCCGTGCGTCATTAACATGCGGCCCGCCACAATGTCGATGATGGTCAGCTTGCGCTTGATGGCGATGGATTTGAAGGGATTGCGGCTATGCGGCGCCTGCGCGGTAATCAGCGTGCCGCCATTTTCTGGATTTTTTGAGTTGAGCACCCAGACGGGAATGTTCTTCTGCACGGCGGGCAAAATCGTGGCCGGGTGCAGCACCTTCGCGCCGAAGTAGGCCAGCTCTGCGGCCTCCTCAAAGCTGATGGCCTTGACGCGCAGCGCATCCGCGCAGACACGCGGGTCGGTGGTCATAATTCCGTTGACATCCGTCCAGATTTCGATGGCGCTGGCATCCAGGCCGCGCCCCACCAAGGCTCCGGTGAAGTCTGATCCTCCACGGCCCAGCGTGGTGGTAATGCCCTCGGCGGTCGCGGCGATAAATCCGCCCAACACGGGAATTTTTTTCTGCGCGAGCAGGGGATGCACATGGCGGGCGAGATTCTGCTCTGTCTCCAACTCCAGCGGCATGGCCCGTCCGTGCTGCGCATCGGTGACAATGCAGGCGCGAGCATCAACGTGCGCGCCGTCCAGATCGCGTTGCGCGAAAAACTCCGCGATGATGCGGCTGGAGAGTCGTTCCCCATGCGAGACAACCAGGTCGGAGGTGCGCGGCGTCAACTCCTGCACCGCCGCAAGGCCGCGCAGCAGGTCGTCGAGCGATTGGAACTGCTGCTCCAGCCAGGATGAGGTGTCCTGCAATGCCGCGCCAGAGAGCAATGCCCGTGCCGTCTCCAGATGTCGATGGCGCAGGCGCGCGCTGATGGCCAGCGCCCCAGCGCCGTCGCCGCGCTCGGCAGCGTTGGCGGCGGCCAGCAATTGATCCGTCACCTTGGACATGGCGCTGACGATGACCACGGGAGCCAGACCTTTGGCGCGGCGTCCGGCGACGATCTCCGACGTGCGTTGGATGGCAGCGGCATCCTCCACAGAGGTGCCCCCAAATTTCATGACGACGATTTTCATGCGCGTGCTCCTGCGGACGCTGCTGCCACGCAGGTGGGCAGCAGCTTGCCTTGCGCAGCCAGCAACTCCGCGTTCAGCAGCGCTGCGCCTGCCGCGCCGCGAATGGTGTTGTGCGAGAGCACGGTGAACTTCCAATCCAGCAAACTGCACGGACGCAAACGTCCAACAACAGCGGCCATGCCGCGGCCTCTCATGCGATCCAGTCGTGGTTGCGGACGATCTTCGGCAGCATCAAACTCGACGGGCTGCTCCGGCGCGGTAGGCAGTTTCTGCCCGCGTAGCGGTTGAAACTCCCGCCATGCCGCAAGAACCTCCTCGCGTGTGGCCTTGGAGCGCAGTTGAATGCTGACGCTCTCCGTGTGGCCGTCTTCCACCGCCACGCGATTGCAGTGCGCGCTAACCTTGGCATCAAGATGCGTGATGCCGTTGCCGTGGAGCTTGCCGAGCAGCTTGCCCGTCTCTTCTTCCAGCTTTTCTTCTTCGTTGCGGATGAAGGGAACCACGTTGCCCATGATATCCAGCGAAGGCACGCCGGGATAGCCCGCTCCGCTGACAGCCTGCATCGTGCTGACAAAGACGGCGCGGATGCCGAAGCGTTCCTCCAGCGGCTTGAGCGCAAGCACCAGTCCGATGGCCGAACAATTTGGATTGGTAACGATATATCCGCCGCTGGCCTTGCGCCAGCTTTGCTCTTCGATCAGGGCCAGGTGATCTGCGTTGACCTCTGGAATCACCAACGGCACATCCGCCTGCATACGAAAGGCGCTGGAGTTGGAGATGACCGCGCAACCGGCGGCGGCGAACTTTGGCTCCATCTCGCGCGCAATGTCGCTGTCGAGCGCAGCGAAGATGATCGACGGCGCGCCCTCTGGCGTGGCCGCAGAAACGGGCATCGCTGCGATGTGGGCAGGCAGCGGCGTATCCAGCTTCCAGCGAACGGCCTCGCCGTAGCGCTTGCCGCTGGAGCGGTCGCTGGCCGCAAGCCAGGTGACTTGAAACCACGGGTGGTTTTCAAGTAGTTGAATGAAGCGCTGGCCGACCATTCCGGTCGCGCCCAGAATGCCTATATTGTGCTTGGTATACATGGTCGTGGATGACTCTAGTTATAGCAGCACTGCGCCCGCAATGCATCATTTTCGGAAGATAAAGTTCGCCTGAACCGTCGATTTGGCGGGTACCGTGACCTGCATCACCTTGCTGGCGAGCTTTTCATGCACTGCTGCAATCGTATAGGTTCCCGGCGGCAGGCCTTTGATCTCGAAGTGGCCGTCAGCATCAGAGATGGCATAGAACGGACTGGAAGCAACGTTGACATACGCCTCCATCCAGGGATGGAGATCGCAGCGCAGGGGAATCATCAACTCCGGCATGGCAAAAATATGCTGCTGCGCGCCACCCCTCGGCGGCTGGGAGATGTCGAACTCCGGGTTGCCCGGCGTGATGGATGCAGCATGGATGTTGTGCAAAGTTGGATCGCTGTTGCGAAATTCGACCGGCTGGCCCGCCATGACGCCGATAACATGCGGAATGTAGCGACAGCCTCTTTGGTCGATCACGACGGGAGTGGTCGGTGGCGCGTATCTCTTTGCGCCAAGTCCGGCTTGCACGTAGACGAAGACATTCGCCAGCCTGCCGTTGTGAACCACGTATTGCTCGCTCAGATTTGGTGTTTTGCTGGCATAGGCGCAGGCGGGATAGGGGGTCATGTCAATGGCGATGCGGCGTGGCGTGGCCCCTGCAAAATGAATGGTGCCGATAATCGTGCCCGCCGTGGCAGGATCAATTTGCGTGTAGCGCGCCTGGGATGCGGTGTTGTGATTCGCAAGGAGAATGGCCGGGGGCAGTCCCTGGTTGCAGCCCGTCGCGACGGCGAAGAGGGCCGCCACGAAGACCCAGAGAATCATCGAGGAGGACTTGCGAAATCTGTTGTTGAGGGTCGGCTGAGCGCGGTCAAGTGGGCGCGGCGCTTCTGCCAAAGCGGCAAGATCACGTTGACATCGCTGGCACGGAAGAAACATCCCAACAAGGGGCGCAGGGACGGGACTGAACCGGAACCCTGCGCTTCCTGGCTTTCCATTGTTGCCGCGCGACATGCGCGACTACTTCTTGGGCGGTGCGATCGTGTCCTTTGCAGCCTTGGCCACACGGAACTTGACGACGGTTTTGGCTTTGATCTTGATGGCCTCGCCGGTTTGCGGGTTGCGGCCCATGCGCGCCTTACGCTCGGCCTTGACGAGACGACCCAGGCCTGGAATTACAAAGACGCCGCTCTTCTTGGTCTCCTTGACGGCTGTTTCCGCCAGAAGATCGAGAAAGGCCGCAGCCTGTTTGTTGGTTAGTTCGAGCTTCTCGGCCATGTGCCGAACAAGTTGAGTTTTAGTCATACCTGATGCCATGTTGTGATTTCCTCCTATTGCGTATCGGTGCGCCTTGCGGTCGCCCGTTTTCAGATTCCGTTGGATACCTTTCCCGGATTTCAGGAAGCGGCCCAGGCATGGATTGCCAGCATGAATCTCCAGCATCAATGCGGGTCTAACGAAACCCTACGCCGTCTACCTTGCGTCTTTTGCAACACTTTGTCAATGGGAAATCTGCCATTTCCACAGGAATTTACAGATTTTGTTTGGGTTTCTTCGGTTTTTAGCCGTTTTTTACCGGAATTGGCGACGGCAGCGCCCAGTCCGCATCAGAAAATTACGCGCCTTTGCGCCGCCAAGCGCGTAATCAAAGGACGATTCAGCAGTTCGACGACAGGCGCGGCGGCGCGAAAGCGCTCGACGATCTCGCGCAGCAATGTCGGTTGCAAGGCGACCGCTGCGGGCAGCGTTGCGCTCACCCCCCACTGTCGGCAGAGCAGCAAATCCATTGCCGGATGGTCAGGGGGAAATCCTTTGGGAGGTCGTGTGAGACGCAGCCCATCGAACTCCTGCATCCGCGCGCGCAGTTTGCGATCTTGCAACCGCTGCCGCAATTCTTCGTGATGCTCCAGCAGATAGGCGCGGATGGCCAGGAGTTGCTCGCGCCCAGGCATATAAACGCCAGCGGCGATGACCAATTCTTTGGGCGAAAGATGGAAATAAAATCCGCCACCGGAGGTCTTTTCCAGCCCGTTGCGCGACCACCAGGCGGCGACCCATTTCTTATAGGGAGTCTTGTCGGCAGAGAAGCGCGTATCGCGGTAGATGCGCATCATGCACTTCTGCGGAGGCTGGATGTGATCCGGCGCAAAGTCCTGCATGGCATCGTTGATGGCATCAATAACGGCGTGCATGGGAGCTTTTAATGTTTCTTCAAAAGCAGGCTTGCGCGGCGTGAACCACTCGCGGCGATTGTTGCGCGCCAGCGCGCGCAAAAACGTAAGCGCTTCGGGAGTGAAATGTGGCGCGGAAGGTTTGACCATACCCTAAATTGTAAAGCTGTCTGTGGCAATGCAGGCCAGCCGCCAGTCGGTGGGGATTGGAATGGAAATCCCCAAAAATGCTGGCGGAGAAGATGAGACAGAAGATGAGATCAGGATGCTCCAAATGATTTCCTTCGCTTTCGCTCAAGGCAGGCTCCGCATGGCTCCTCAAAAAGACGAGCAGCCATCTTAAAGAACACCAGCAATCCACCCGCCGCCACCCACCGCGCAAGGCCCGTTTATACTGGAGATTCCAAGTAGAGCCTTCCTCCTATGGCGACGCATCTCGATGCAATTCTGGCAGCGACCCGGCGCGAAGTGACGGCGCGCAAAAATTCCGCCGACCTGCGCGCGCTGGAGCGGCGGGCCGCGGAACACGCGCCGCGCGGATTTGTCCGGGCACTGCGCAAGGCTGCTGCCACTGGCCCGGCCATCATTGCGGAATTAAAAAAAGCCTCGCCTTCGCGGGGACTGATCCGGCCTGAATTTTCTGTTGTGCCTTTGGCGCGGGCATTGGCCTCTGCCGGAGCTGCCGCGCTCTCCGTATTGACCGAGGAGCAATTTTTTCAGGGCAGCCTGGAGAATCTGGAGCTGGCCTCAGCCGCCGTCACGCTCCCATGCCTGCGGAAGGATTTTATCGTCGATGCGTTTCAGATTCTCGAAGCCAAGGCGCATCGCGCGGATGCGATTCTATTGATTGCCGCCGCGCTGGATAATGCCGCGTTGCAGAGCCTGACGGATGTGGCCCACGCGCAGGGTCTGGATGTGCTCTGCGAGGTGCACGATGCAGAGGAGGCGACCCGCGTGCTCGATCTGTGCATTCTCGATCCAGGCGCGGATGCCATCGGCGTGAACAATCGCAATCTGCGAACCTTTGACGTGCGGCTGGAGACGGCTCTGGAACTGGCGGCACTGTTGCCAGCGAACATCGTTCGCGTTGCCGAGAGCGGCATTCACACGGCTGCGGATATTACGCGGTTGCGCGAGGCAGGCTATGCGGCGTTTTTGATTGGCGAATCGTTGATGCGGCAGCCGGAGCCGGGACAGGCGCTGCAAACGTTGTTGGCAGAAGCGACGCTGCCGGGAGCGACGCAGTACATATAGCGATGGTGGCGCGGACATGGGAACGCAGCTCCCTCCACTCCGGTCGTCCAGCGACCTTTGGTCGGGATGACAGATTTTTCGTAGTGGGCCAATTTGAGTTTCGCTTGAAGGGGACGGGCTTCAGCCCGTCCGGTATCCCTGAAAAATCCCTTTGGGCTTTAGCCCCTGAGGGATAGCCTTTCAGCCTGACCTACTACCAGCTTTTTCGCGATGAGCCGCGAGAGTGATAGAACGACTATACGCAGCAACGAAAGCAACGGAAGCAGAGCGGCAGACAATGTGGATCAAAATCTGTGGCAACACGACGCTGGAGGATGCGCAGCTTGCCGTCAAGCATGGCGCGGATGCTGTCGGTTTTGTTTTTGCGCGGAGTCCACGCCAGATGATGCCAGAAGCGGTGCGTCAAATTACGGAGCATCTGCCGCGTAGTATTGAAAAATACGGCGTTTTTGTCGATGCAGATTTTGACACGATTGTAAACACGACACGCGAGGCAGGACTAACCGGCGTGCAGTTACACGCTGCGGACGAGACGGGCCTGGCAGCGCGACTCCGACGGCACTTTGCTGGGCTGGCCGGAGATTCG
Organism: Acidobacteriota bacterium; assembly: GCA_021810625.1. Lineage (GTDB taxonomy): Bacteria > Acidobacteriota > Terriglobia > Terriglobales > Acidobacteriaceae > JAJZIJ01. Next base: position 31,256 of record JAJZIJ010000018.1, on the reverse strand, counting down.
CGACGCTTCAGCATCCTGCAGGTGCTGCATTACGATGCTGATGTCGATCGTTTTGCCGCGCAGCTACGCGCATTGCGCGAACATGCGGCTGTCGATGCCGTGCTCATTGACTCCTGCACAGCGACCAAGCCGGGCGGTACGGGCGTTGTGTTCGACTGGAATGCAGCGCGTGAAGTTTTTTTTCGTGAAGCGCCGCATCTGCGCTTGATTGTCGCCGGAGGCTTGCAGCCGGAGAATGTAGCACAGGCCATCGCCACGCTGCGGCCCTGGGGCGTGGATGTGGTGAGTGGCGTGGAGGCGCAGCCGGGGAGAAAAGACCCGCAGCGCGTGTCCGCATTGATCCACACGGCGCGAATGGCGGCAGCCGCGTTGGAAAAGTTTTGAGAAATTTGAGAAAGGAAGCATCGCAGTGAGCAAGGTTACAGCCACGGAATCAAAACCCTCCTCGGCCATCGCCGGACGCTTTGGAGCCTACGGGGGTCGCTACGTTCCAGAGACGTTGATGGCGGCGCTGGAGGAGTTGGAGAGCGCGTATGCCGCAGCGCAGGCTGATCCGGCCTTTACCAGTGAACTGGCCTACCTGCTGCATCACTACGCCGGAAGGCCAACACCGCTGTACCATGCTGCGCGGCTGACGGAATTTCTGGGCGGGGCAAAAATTTATCTGAAACGCGAAGACCTGCTGCACACCGGCGCACACAAAATCAACAACTGCATCGGTCAGGGATTGCTGGCGCGGCGCATGGGCAAGCGACGCATCATTGCCGAGACGGGCGCGGGGCAGCATGGCGTAGCCACGGCCACGGTTTGCGCGCTCTTCGGCATGGAGTGCGTGATCTATATGGGCGAAGAGGACATGCGTCGCCAGGAGTTGAACGTCTACCGAATGCGGCTGCTGGGCGCGGAGGTGCGCGGGGTCAGTTCTGGATCGGCCACGCTGAAAGATGCCATCAACGAAGCGATGCGCGATTGGGTGACAAATGTCCGCAACACGTATTTCTGTATGGGCAGCGTTCTGGGCGCGCATCCCTACCCCACAATGGTGCGCGATTTTCAGAAGGTGATTAGCCTGGAGGCGCACGCGCAAATTCTGGAGGCCGAAGGGCGTTTGCCGTCGGCGATCATCGCCTGCGTGGGCGGTGGGTCAAATGCAATGGGCGCTTTTTTTGAATTTATTCCTGACAAAAATGTGCGCCTGATTGGCGTGGAAGCCGGAGGACGCGGCACAGGTTCCGGCGAACATGCGGCGCGCTTCCAGGGCGGCTCGCCGGGCGTGTTGCAGGGAACGTATTCCTACGTATTGCAGGATGACGCGGGGCAGGTGTCGCTGACGCATTCGGTCTCCGCTGGCCTGGACTATGCCTCCGTTGGCCCGGAGCACGCCGCGCTGCACGACTCTGGCCGCGCTGAGTATGTCTCCGCTTCCGATGCCGAGGCGCTGCACGCCACCGTTACGCTGGCCCGCATGGAAGGGATTTTGCCCGCGCTGGAAAGCGCGCACGCCGTCGCCGAGGCGATGCGACTGGCTCCCAAACTACAACGCAGCGATATTTTGCTGGTCAACATCTCCGGTCGTGGCGACAAGGATATGGGCATCCTGGCCCGCGAACTAAAGTTGCAGGGAGCATAGAAAAATGTCAATTCAATTTCGCCACAAGCCGGGAATCGTCGTCTACCTGACCATCGGCGACCCAGACCTTGCCACGTCAAAACAAATCGCGCTGGCCGCCATTGACGCGGGCGCGGATGTCTTGGAGTTGGGCGTTCCCTTTAGCGATCCGCTGGCCGACGGGCCGGTCATTCAACGAGCCAGCGAGCGGGCGCTGCTGCATGGAACGCGGCTGACCGATGTGCTGGCGCTGGCGCGGGAGTTGCGCGCGGAGCGTCCCCAGACCGGGCTGGTGATTTTTTCCTATCTCAATCCGATTCTCCGCCTGGGGCTGGAGAAGTTCTGCGCGTTGGCGCAGGAGGCGGGCGTGGATGGCGTATTGGTGACAGACCTGATTGTCGAAGAGGCCGAGGAGTATCGCGACGCTATGCGGCGACACAAATTGCAGCCCATTTTTCTGGCAGCGCCGACCAGTCCAGATGCGCGTTTGGAGCAGATCGCAAAGGCATCCGAGGGATTTGTCTATGCCATCTCGCGCACCGGAATTACGGGCACGCAATCGCAGGTGGCCGACGGCGCGCAGCAGTTGGTGGAGCGGATTCGGCGCTATACAAAGCTCCCCATTGCGCTGGGCTTTGGCATCTCCAGCGCGGCCCACGTCGCAGCGGTGGGGGCATTTGCCGATGCGGCGGTGATTGGCAGCGCCATTGTAGCCATCATTGAAAAGTCCACGCCAGCAGAGGCTCCGACGGCGGTGGCCGCGTTTCTCTCCGGGCTGGGCGTGGCACCCGTGGCAACCGGAGAAACGCTGGCGATTCCATCCTGAAAGCGATTCTTTTCTCCAAAGAAGCGCCTCTCATTTAGGATAGAAAACATCACTCCCTGCCAGGGAACGCGGACAAGACATCGTGTCGGTGTCTCCGCAGGCAGACCTGAGGTGCGAAATGGATATAGCAGAATGGCGACGCAAAATTGACGAACTGGATCGGCAGATTGTGCGCCTGCTCAGCGAACGGGCGCTTGCAGCGCAGGCAATTGGCCGCTTGAAGGATGCAACCGATCTTCCGGTGTATGAGCCAGCGCGAGAGAGCGTGATTTTTGAGAATGTGCGCAAGTCCAATCCAGGGCCGTTGCCGGACATCGAATTGACGCATATTTATGAGCGGATCATTGATGTGATGCGCTCCTTGCAGCAGAACGAGCTTGCCTCGCAACGCAAAAAAACAGGCGGAAGCGGCGAATCGCAAAAGACACGATGAAGAAAAATAACAGAAACAGCGCTCCAAAAATAACGCTACGGAACAGGTTAAGACGATCATGATTGTTGCCATGAAAGAAAACGCCACCGAAGAACAAATTCAGAATGTGATCTCGCGGATGGTTGATATTGGATTCAACGTGCATCGCACGACGGGCACGCAGCAGACGGTTTTGGCAGGCGTAGGTAGTCCGGCCAGTTTTGATGTGCAGGATTTTCAACTAATGAGCGGAGTCGCAGAGGCACATCGGATCACCTTCCCCTACAAGCTGGCGGGGCGCGGCTTTCGTCCGGAGGGAACGGTGATTCGTTTCTCCAATGGAGTCGAAGTGGGCGGCAAGGAAATTGTCGTCATGGCGGGGCCGTGCTCGGTTGAATCGCGCGAGCAAATTTTTACCTCCGCCAAACAGGTGAAGGCATCGGGCGCGAAGTTTCTGCGCGGTGGCGCATACAAGCCGCGTAGCTCGCCCTACTCCTTCCAGGGAATGGGGATTGAAGGACTGAAGCTGCTGCGCGAGGTGGGCGATGCCATGGGCCTGCTCATCATCAGCGAAGTGATGGAGATTTCGCAGATTGAGTTGATGCTGCCCTACGTCGATTGCTTCCAGGTGGGCGCGCGTAATATGCAGAATTTCAATCTGCTGCGCGAACTGGGTCTGGCGCGTCGGCCAGTGCTGCTCAAGCGCGGCATTGCCGCCACCATCGAGGAGGTGCTGCTCTCCGCAGAGTACATTCTCTCCGGCGGAAATTACGATGTCATGCTCTGTGAGCGCGGCATTCGCACCTACGAGACCTACACGCGCAACACGATGGATATTTCCGCAATCCCTGTGCTCAAGCATCTCTCCCATCTGCCCGTGTTGGGCGATCCCTCGCACGGCACGGGACGCAGAGATCTGGTGCCCGCCTTGGCGCGCGCGTCCGTGGCCGCTGGTTGCGATGGCCTGTTGATGGAAGTCCATCCCAACCCCGACAAGGCCGTGTCGGATGGCGCGCAGTCGCTCTTCCCAGAGCAATTTGCAACGCTCATGGAGGAACTGCGCCTCGTTGCCACCGCTGTGAAGCGTTCGATCTCCTAAGTTGGAAAGATGCCGGAGGGTGCCGTGTCCACGAGTTCGGTGCAGCAGATTACGATTCTCGGCACAGGACTCATTGGCGCATCCATCGGGCTGGCGCTGCGCGCGCAGGGATTCTCCGGGCGCATTGCGGGCTGGGATAAAAATCCAGAGGAAGCAAGGATCGCGCAGCAAAATGGCGCGTTGGAGCAGGTTGCAGACGATCCACTCGCTACCGCGCTGTCCAGCGACCTGATCGTGCTGGCCACGCCCGTGATGGGCATTCTGGACTGGATGGAGCGGCTGGCTCCTGTGCTGCGCCCCGGCCAGTTGGTCACGGATGTTGGCAGCACCAAGCAGAAGATTTGCGAACGCGCCGCCACGCTTTTTAACCGAGAAAACCGGGCGGGATTTTTAGCCGGACATCCGATGGCGGGCAAAGAGGTACAGGGCGCGTCCCATGCGGAGGCGGAACTCTTCCGCAACGCGGTTTGGCTCTTTTCTTCAACTCCAGAAAAAAATATTCGGCCTGGTACGCAAGCTCTGGCTCTCGAAGAGAAACGGCGGCGGGAGTGGCGTGGCTGGGTGCAGCGATTCGGCAGCCGCATTGTGGACGTTGACCCGGTGCGCCATGACGAGTTGTGCGCCTGGGCCAGCCATCTGCCGCAGATGGTGGGAACGGCGCTGGCCGCGCTGCTGGAAGATGAGTTTGGCGGCTCGGATGCGCACCGCGAGGAGTTGCGCGAGGTGGGCGGACGCGCCATGCGCGAGATGACCCGTCTGGGTGCCAGCCCTTTCTCCATGTGGCGGGATATCGCGCAGACCAACACCGAGCCGCTGGCCGCCACGCTGCTGGCGCTCGAACAACGACTGGCGCATCTGCGCGAAAATCTCAAGCAGCCGGAGCTGCGCGAGGAATTTGAACGCGCCAACCGCTTCCGCAAACGTTTTTAATCCTCCGCATCCTTTCCTTGCAGCCGGGTGCCCTACATGCGTCGCGTTCTTTGCGGCTACTATGGGCTGGAAAATCCCAGGTCTCAAAAGCGAGACCTGGGGCACCCAGGATTTCTAGTTTGTTGGAGACGCTACTCCATTTCGTTTGTAGTGCTCCCCGATCAGTTCACCAATGGAAAACAATTCCATAAATGCCGTTGACTCCAACCATGGAAGAGTTGCGTCAAGGCTTCCCTTCATTACACTTGAGGCGATTGAAAAGGCTGTTCTGTGCATGATCTTGGAACACACCTTGAACATGGGTTGGAACTCTTCGCTTCGAGAAACGAGTTTCGCAATGTCACGGGACTGCTTCGGCCTAAGCTTTGGATCAATTCCAAAATCGATCATCACTTGTGTGTAGGCTTCTGCTTCGTCATCCGTAGTCTGACTCTGCGGGCCATTCTGTATCTCGCGTTGTAGCGCAGCCTCCATCGCCTCTTTCATTGGTCCTTCCATACCCTCATTTACTTCCTTCCACATCGAGATCAGTTTTTTATGGCCAGTCTTGTGCGTTTTGCTAATAGCTTCGTAAAACTCCTTCACATCAACAACGAAATCGTTCTTAAAGTCAGTGGCATTTTTGGCGGATTCGAGGATATAGACAGTGATTACATTCAACTCGAGTAAATTCCGGCAACTCCACGCAGCCAAATAAGCCGATTTGTGCTTGACCCCGCTCTCAACATATCGGTAGTCCAGCAACGCGGAGTTGAGAATGCCGAGAAGCAGATGTTTGTACCAGACGTGCTCTTCTTCAGCCTGACAGTTCATGATGTTCAATGCCAGTTTTTCTATTCTTTCTATGACAAGGGCCGTTGGCCTCTTGCTGTCGTCGGATCCGCTATCGCTTACATGTGTCATCGGTGCCTACCTTGCACTGTTCAAACACGAAGAGTGTAGCAGAGAGAAAACCCGGGTGCCCCAGGTTTCGATTTTGAAACCTGGGATTCTCATCTCCCTTCCATGTTGCGGAAATCCGCGCAGTTGCGTACAACGACAGCATGAGGATTTTGACTGCGGCAGAGATGCGCGCCTGTGACGAACGTACCGCGCAGCAACATGGCGTGCCGCTGCACACACTGATGGAACGCGCAGGCGAGGCCGTGGCGCGTTTCGCATTACTGGAGTATCCACTGGCGCGGCGCATTACGATTCTCTGCGGCAAGGGCAACAATGGTGGCGATGGCATGGTGGCGGCGCGATATCTGATCGCCGAAGGCAGGCAGGTTGTCACGGTGCTGCTGGCGGAGCCAAAACAATTGCAGGGCGCGGCGCGGCGTGCCTGCGACCAGCTTGCGGAGAATCCAATTGTGCTGGCGACCGAGGCCGATCTTGCCTGCGCGGAGATGCGGGCACACTTCACGCAAACGGATTTATTTATTGACGCGATCTTTGGCACTGGATTCCATCCTCCGCTGCAAGGGTTGCCGCTGGCCGCGCGCAATGCGCTGGAGCAATCTTCCGCGCCCGTGCTGGCCGTCGATCTTCCCTCTGGATGGGATGCCGATGCCACGGCATTTCAGATGCAGCCTGTGATGCGCGCCGATGCCGTGCTCACCTTTACCGCGCCCAAGCTGGCTCATGCTTTCGGCGCTCTGACCGGAGCGGCGAAGCGCGGGCCGCTGGCGGTCGCAGCCATTGGATCGCCAGAGGAGGCGATTCTTTCTTCGACTGGATTGCATTGGACTGGCGCTGCAAAGCGAGTGGTCGAGCCGCCTCGAAGGCTGGACGCAAACAAGGGAACGTATGGTCATGTGTTGGTCATCGGAGGTTCCAAAGGAAAAGCGGGCGCTCCTGCAATGACGGCGCTGGCCGCGCTGCGCGCGGGCGCGGGCCTGGTGACGGCGGCGGCTCCAGCAAGTCTGGCGCATACGGTCGCGGTGGTTGCGCCGGAGACGATGACCTTCCCGCTGGCGGAGACCGCGCTGGGGAGCATCGCCATCCAAAATCTTGATCGACTGCAAAAAGAATTTCTACACGACGAAAAAATTATTCTTGCGATTGGGCCGGGGCTGGGGCGCGATGCCGAGACAGCAGCCTTTGCGCGGCGTTTGGTGCAGGAGACAAATCTTCCACTCGTGCTGGATGCCGATGGACTGAACGCATTTGCAGGCAAGGCCGATCTGCTGGATGGGCGCGGGCGCGCGCTCGTTCTGACGCCGCATCCCGGCGAGATGGCTCGCTTGCTCGGCACAACCATTGCCGACGTGGAACAGGATCGCATTCGCGTGGCGCGAGAGTTTGCCGAGCGGCATCAAGTTACGTTGGTGCTCAAAGGCTGGCGGACGCTGGTCGCGCATCCCGATGGCAGCGTGGGCGTAAACACCAGCGGCAATCCTGCAATGGCCAAGGGAGGCAGCGGAGATATTCTGACCGGTATTGTGGCCGCGCTGCTGGGCCAATACAAGAACAGCGTGGCCGAGGCCGTCGAAGCAGCAGTGTGGCTGCATGGCGCGGCTGCCGATGTCGCTGTTGCCGATCTGGAGCAGCACACCCTGCTGGCAACCGACACGCTGGCGCATCTTTCGCAAGCCTTTCGCGCTCCAGTCTGCCATGATGGATATACATGGTTGCAGGAGGGCCGCCGTCCGTGAGCCAGGAATCCGTTTCTCCGTTTGCAATCTCCCATGTGTATACGACGCATTCGAGCGACGAGACCATTGCGCTGGGTCGCAAACTGGCAAAGCAGTTACCGCCGCCGAAGATGATGGTGTTGCGTGGCGATCTGGGCGCGGGTAAAACAACGCTGGTGAAGGGAATGGTCGCAGCGCTTGGCGCAGCCGAGCCGGAGGAAGTGACCAGCCCAACCTTCACGCTGATCCACGAGTACGAAGGTCAAATGGAGCCAAGGGAAGGCGCAGCGCGAACGGTGCGGCTGTACCATCTTGATCTATACCGCATTGAAAGTCAGCGTCAGTTGGACACGCTCGGTATTGAAGAATTGCTGACACCGGAGAGCATCCTGTTGATCGAGTGGGGCGAAAAATTTCCCTGGATCGTCGCGCACAGCGATGGGGAAATTGTGATGGATTCCATTCGTGGTGACGAACGGCGCATCACGTTGCGCCTGCGCGCCTGACCGCCGCTCGTCGCCGTTCTTCTGCTTGAAAGTTCAAAATCCAACGATGTTGTAGCCGCTGTCCACGTAGATGACTTCGCCGGTGATTCCCGATGCCAGATCGGAGGCGAGAAAAGCCGCCGCGCCACCCACTTCCAATTGCTCGGTGTTGCGATGCAGTGGGGAGCGTTCCGCGTGGTACTTCAGCATCTCGCCCAGGGCACCGATGCCGCGCGCGGCCAGCGTTTTGATCGGCCCGGCGGAGATGGCGTTGACGCGAATGTTCTGTTTCCCCATGTCATAGGCAAGATAGCGCACGGTGGCCTCCAGCGCGGCCTTGGCCACGCCCATCACCTTGTAATGCGGAACCACCTTCTCCGCGCCATAGAAGGTCATGGTGATGATGCTGCCGCCTTCGGTCATCAGTGGGGCTGCGGCGCGAGACAATGCAACGAGCGAATACACGCTGACATCATGGGCAATGCGGAACCCATCCCGGCTGGTCTGGAGAAAGTCATTCTTCAGATCCTCGGCGGGCGCAAAGGCCAGGGAGTGAACCAGAACATGCAGCTTGCCGTACCGCTCCTTGATCTGGGCAAAGACGCGATCAATTTCAGCGTCGGAAGAGACATCGCACAACAATGCCTCGGCCCCGGGCAGTTCGGCCAGCAGACCCTCCGCCTCCTGACGCACACGCTCGTTCTGGTAGGTGATGACAAGCTTGCAGCCAGCGGCGTGCAGCTTCTGTGCAATGCCAAAGGCGATGGAGCGTTTATTCGCCAGGCCGAAAACAACGGCCACGCGATCTTCAAGATGCAACATGCTTCCTCCGTAGGGGGCTACACGCGGTAGGCCGCGCAAAATTGAACACGAAATTTAAGCATATCAGCCGCCGAGATCCATCAGCTCCACCGCCTGCATGGAATGGCCGAGAAATCGGCTGCCGAGCCGTTGAAACTTGTCGATGGAATCCGTGGCAAAAAAGCGGCAACGACTGGCCGGGGAGGGAGTCTCGTCCTCGCCGCGTGCGGCGTGCAGGGACGAAAGACTTTCCGGTGGCAACAGGTTGCGCGCTTCCAGGTCGTGTCGAACGCAGGCGGCGGTGGTCTCCGCAGAATCCAAAATTTGCATGGACGGGGGTAGCGCGCGCTCCAGCAGTGGGCGCAGCAACGGATAGTGCGTGCAGCCCAGCAGCACGGTGTCCGGCGTGGAACCACGCTCCCGCGCCGTCTGCATCGCCTCTTCCAGATAAATCCGCAGCACTTCGTCGGTGATGGGATGCTCCGTCCAGCCCTCCTCAATCAACGGCACCAGCAGCGGGCAGGATTTTTCCAGAGCGCGCAGCCCATGCGCGGCGCAGGCCTGGGCATAGGCATGGCTTTGCACGGTAGCATCGGTGGCCAGCACCAGAACGTCGCGGCTTTTGCTGATGGCTGCGGCGCTGGCTGCGCCGGTTTCAATGACGCCGAGGACGGGAACCGTGACCGCATCGCGGATGGCGTCGAGCGCCAGAGCGCTGGCCGTATTGCAGGCAATCACCAGATAGGCTGCACCCTGAGCCACCAGAAATTGCGCGCTCTCCACGGCATAGCGCGCAATAGTGGCCTGGGATTTGGAGCCGTAGGGCAGTCGCGCCGTATCGCCCACGTAGAGAAACTCCGCCGCAGGCATCTGCGGCAATAACGCGCGCAGCACGGTGAGGCCACCAAAGCCGGAGTCAAAGACGCCAATCCGCAGCAACGCGCTCATGGGAGACTCTCCACAGTGCTTTCCTCATGCTCGGTGGTCAGATAATTTCGCGTCAGATCGGCGTGGCCGGCCAGGGTGTCTTTCTGCTGGCCATCCACCAGAAAATGCACTTGCGTAATCTGGGGCATGTTGGCGTGCAACGTGCTGGCAACGGAGAGCAACGTGAGCGTCTCGGTCTCAATGCCAGAGGGATGGTGCGCCACAAAATTCCCGCTCAGATTCACCACAGCCAGATCGTCAGGGCTGGCTGGCGGCTGGCCCGATGACGGCTGACCCGGTGGCTGACTCGGCGATGTGGGCAACGGCAGCAGATAGACATCGGCGACCGCAGGCAACGCGGCAAGTGGATGGAGCGAGTTCGGCGCGGCATATTCGCTGAAAAGAACCTCAAGCAGGGCGCGCGCGCGCGCCGTTGTCTCGCTGGGCAGTGTCTCGGAACGTTGCACGGGCATTAGAGAACCGTCGGCATCGTTGGCCATCATCAGGGTAACGGGGACAGGCGGCGCGTCGGTGGCAGCAGTCAGAGGCGCCACATCCTGCACGGCCAGCAGTCGATGCTGGGCGCGCTCCCGCAGTCGGATCAGAAACGCAGCCATGCCCACGATGCTAACCAGAAGAATCCAGAAAATACTCTGCTGCCAGCGTGGAATCACGGCTGCGTCCTCCAATCCGTACTCCAGTGGGTGAGGGCCGAGACCAGCGCATCCACGATCTGCTGCTGATATTTGGGGTCTGTGGCCGGGGTGCTGGCATTCAGCGGAGCGATCTCCACGGCAATAGCGGGACAGGTGGCGCTCTCCAGCGGCATCAACGTTGTGCGCCCCAGCAGGACGGGAATCTGCTCACGCGCCAGCGCCGTCTTTACCTCCGATTCCAGGCGAAGGCTTTGCGTGATGAAACGCGACTGGACTGTTTGCCAGGGCACAAAATCGCGCTGCCCCGCAGCATCGGCGCGCGACGGCAACGAGGAGGTGAACAGGTGAACCCCGTTGCCAGAGGCCGTTGCGTGCAGGCTGAGACAAGCGGCGGCATGGGCATGGTTCATGCTCCCGGCCCGCGCGTCGCCGGAAATATCCACATCGGCATTGCGCGTGAGTATGACGGAAATGGAGCGCGCGCGCAATTGCGCGGACAAACGATTTGCCAGATTCAGCGTAAAGGTTTTTTCATCCAGGCCCGCCTGGAGCAGCGCCCCCAGATTGGCTCCGCCATGCGCCGCATCCAGAACAACGACGTAGCCGTGATCCTCCGGTGATGGCGGCGGAGGCGACGTTGCGCGCAAACTCTGGCTTCCCTGCTGCGCGTAGACTCCCGTGGCCACCAGAAAAAGCATTCCGGCTGCCCTGCGGCAACAGGTCTGCGCCGCATTTTTAGTCCAGCGCATAGATGGCAAGGCCACTCAGCAATTTGGGGAAGAAGTCGGTGGACTTCTGTGGCATTACATCGCCAGCGAAGGCGACCTCGCGAAGCTGGTCGAGCGTGGCGGGATTCATCAGGAAGGCTACATCCGCCTGCGCTCCCGCAACCTGCTGGATGGCTTCGGAGGTGTCCCGGTAATAGCGCAGGTGTGTTTGATCGAGAATGGCCTGCTCGGAGATGCCCAGCAGCCGCTCCAAAATAATTTTGTGCAGTTGCACCACGTCCAGCTTGCGCTGGCGCTCGGCAAGCGTGGGCAGCGCCGCGTCGATGGCGGCACGTTTTGAGATCAACAGATACCTGCCCTTGCGCGTGGCCGCGATAAAAGCGGCCCCCTGCGCGCCTGCCTCAGTCAACCGTTGCTGAAGCGTGGTGGCATCGGCTTGTTCCGGCAGGGACTGCACCTGAAAAAATTCGCCCGCCTTGGAAAGGAACTTGTCTGCATCGAAGTTAGCCAGCCCAAAGACCACGCGATGCGTGGGCAGAATGGTCAGGCCTTCGGAATCCATGTTGACAAAGGTCATCATGGCCGCCGCCTCTGGATATGGAGGTTGGGGCAACGCCGAGGTTGCGCTTTCCTGCGAGCGTGTCGAGGCACCATCCTTGGGCGCGTGCTCCCGTGAGTAATTCAGCGCCGTTTCATAACGATGGTGTCCATCAGCGATGATCAGTTTTTTATCCTGCATCGCGCTCAGCAGCATGTTCAACGTGGCCGGATCACTGACGCGCCATACCCGATGGATGACGCCATATTCGTCGGTGACTTCCGCGTGCGGCGCGCTGGCGCTGGAAAACAGCAGCTTTTCGGCGGTATGCACCGGGTCGGAGTAGAGCATGAAAATCTGGCCGAAGTGGGCGCGTGTCGCTTGCAGCAGGCGCAGACGGTCGCCCTTGGGCTTGGCCAGCGTTTGCTCATGGCGATGCACCACGCCCTGGCTGTAGTCGCAAAGTTCGCCAAGCGCGATGAATCCGCGTCGCTCGCGCATCACATCCGTTCCCGGTACGCGAAAAGTCTGCGAATAGGCAAAGACGGCTGGCTCCGCGTCCTGGATCAGCACATCATTGGCGCGCCAGGTGGAAAAATCCTGCGCGGCGCGAGTGTAAACATTGTTCTCCTCGTTGTCGAACAACTCCGGCAGGCCAAGAATGATGCGAACCAGATTGTAAGGGCTGCGCTGGTAGTAGCTCTGCTGCATGGAGGGAGAGATTTTGTCGTAAGGCTGCGTGACAACGTTCTGAAGAGAAACCTGGGCGGGATTATACCGCCATGCTCGAAATGGATAGATGCGGGCCATAACCTGTCGAAAACTCCTGCACAGGCGCGGGGATGGGCCTGTGGCGCGTTCATGGGATGGGTTCAAAACTGCATTGCTGTGTCCCTACTGGATTGTATCGCAGCAGCCTCCAATTTTCGCGGGGAAGAACGTGTCCGCAGGGTTGAAACTCCGACGCAAAGAAGAAAGAAAAGTGGCGTACATTGAAAGTGGACGTTGAATCTCTGGAAAGAGTCGCCGTTTGGGACGGCGCTTGCGTGTGCAGGATCGTATGCTCCAACGCCATCGACAGGTTGTTTCGCGGATTCTGTTTGTTGCATGTCTGGCGTGGGCTTCGGGATCGTCGATAGCCCAGCCGCCGCAGCAAACGGTGGGCGCGCCTGTTGCGCCGCCTGCTGCCAGCGCTCCGTCTGCCAGCAACGATTCCCCTACCGTGAACACCCCGCCCGCCTCCGGCACTCAACCGCAACCCGTTGTGGAGGCGCAGCCTTCGTTGACAGTGGATCGCGACCCGGTGGCCTCGCCGGATGATGTGCCTCCGCCAGCCAATACGTCCAAGGGAGCGGCGACCCATGCGTCCACAACTGCGGCATCGTCCGGAAAAGCAGCACCGTCCGGAGAAAATGGAAATTTCATCTTCCGCACCAATGTGGACGAGGTTGTCCTGAACGTCACCGTGATCGACAAGCATCAGCATCTGGTGACCACGCTGACCAAGCCAGATTTTACCGTTCTGGAAGACAATGTCCGGCAGAAGATTTCATCCTTTCGGAACGAGGACATTCCCATCTCCCTTGGCATTCTGATTGACAACTCCGGCTCCATGCAGGACAAGCGGGCCGCCGTGAACCGCGCCGCGCTTGATCTGGTGCAGGCGTCCAATCCAGACGACGAGACTTTTATCGTCAATTTTGCCGACGATGCTTTTCTGGATCAGGACTTCACCTCCAGCATTCCAAAGTTGCGGCAGGGGTTGAGCCACATCGACTCCAAAGGCGGCACGGCGCTCTACGATGCCGTGATTGCCTCTGCGGATCATCTGGCGCAGGCTGCCAAGCGTCCCAAGCAGGTCTTGCTCATCATCACGGATGGCGAGGACAACAGCTCCAGCAGCACGCTGGAGCAGACGGTGCGCCGCATTCAGAATTTGCAGGGGCCGATTGTCTACTCCATTGGCCTGCTGTTTGGGGACGAGAGCGGCGGCGAGGCCAAGCGCGCCCGCCACGCGCTGCAACGCTTGAGCGATGAAACAGGCGGGGTGGCGTATTTTCCCAAATCCCTGTCGCGGGTGGATGGCATCGCAGCGCAGGTTGCAAAGGATATCCGCAACCAGTACACCATCGGCTACCACTCCACCCGGCCAGAGAGCGAGGGCGGCTACCGAACAATTCGCGTGAAGGTAAAGGCCAAAGGCATGGGCAAACTAAGCGCGCGCACACGCGCTGGATACTACCCCGGCACGCAGAAGGGTACGCAGGAGAAATCCTCCGCAGCTTCCGGCTCCACAGGACAGGCGGAAACGCCAAAGCATGGCAATGGGCCACGCTGATGTGCGAGTAGGGCGACAGAAGCGGCCTGACCGGGTACCATAACCAGAGAACTCCGCAATCCACGCGCCTGCCGATATCCGGCACCGGAGGACGCTTGCTTTACTGGCTGCTCTATCAACGACTGTTTCCTTTTTTTCGCGCATTCCGTATCTTTCGGTATCTGACCTTTCGCACGGCCTTTGCCACGATGACGGCACTGCTGATTGCGCTATTGATTGGCCCTTTTCTGATCGAACAACTGCGCGAATTTCAGATTGGCCAATACATCCGCGAAGACGGCCCCAGGGATCACCAGAAAAAAGCGGGCACGCCAACGATGGGCGGCCTGCTGATTTGCGTGGCCATTCTGGTGCCAACGCTGCTGTGGAGCGACCTGTCGAATCCCTTTGTCTGGCTGGCCGTACTTTCCACCGCCGGGTTTGGAGCCATCGGCTTTGCCGACGATTACATCAAGGTAATCCATCGCCGCAACCTGGGCCTGACGGCCCGCGTCAAGCTGGGCGGACAGATTGGCATCGCGCTGGCGATTGCGCTATTTCTGGCCTGGATGCAGCAGCGCGGGGAGTATTCCACGCGCCTGATGGTTCCCTTCGTCAAGCGTTTTCGACCGGAGATGGTGCTGCATTCCTTGCAGCACGCGCCGCACCTGTGGCCGCTGGCCTTTTTGCCATTTATTCTTTTCACGGTGCTGGTGCTGGTGGGTTCGAGCAATGCCGTCAATCTGACAGATGGGCTGGATGGGCTGGCTATCGGCTGCACCATCATCGCCGCAGGCGCGCTCACCGTGCTTACCTACGTTAGCGGACATAAGGTCTTCTCCGATTATCTGGAGTTGCAGCGTATGCCGCTGGTTTCCGAGCTGACCATTTTCTGCGGGTCAATGGTCGGAGCCAGCATTGGCTTCCTTTGGTACAATGCGCATCCGGCAGAGATTTTTATGGGCGATGTCGGCTCACTCGCTCTGGGCGGAGCCATTGGCACGGTCGCCGTCATCATCAAGCAGGAATTATTGCTGCCCTTTATCGGCGGCATCTTCGTGCTGGAGGCCGTCAGCGTTATGCTCCAGGTGGGCAGTTACAAGCTGCGCAGGAAACGCATCTTCAAGATGGCTCCGCTGCATCATCATTTTGAACTGCTGGGCTGGTCGGAATCCAAGGTGATTGTTCGTTTCTGGATTGCAGCGTTGGTCTTCGCGCTGCTTGCCCTGACAACCCTGAAGCTGCGTTAATTTTTCTTCTGCAATTCCTGAAGCGCAGCCAGAACTTCGGCGCTGTGGTGGTTGGGATTGACGCCAATCCACTCTTTCACAATCATGCCCTCTGGATTGATGAGGAATGTGTTTCGCTTGGCGATCTTGAATCCCATGTAATTGTTGAGCGAGCCATAGTCAGCGGCGACCTTCTTCTCCTGATCCGCCAAGAGCGTAAAGTGCAGTCCATCCTTGACGCAGAACGATTGATGGCTCTTTACGGAATCGACGCTGATGCCGAGAATAACCGCATGAGCCGCAGCGTACTGCGACAGGTCGCGCTGGAAGTGGCGCGCCTCAAGGGTGCAGCCCGGCGTTTGATCCTTGGGATAGAAGTAGAGCACGACCCATTGGCCGCGAAATTGATACAGGCTGACCGGGGTGCCTTCCTGCGAGGGAAGCGTGAAACCGGGAGCCATCTGGCCGACCTGTGGAATCGGGATCAAGGCAGCCTTGACGTGTGTCAACAAGAGGCCGAAGGCCAGGACGAGCAGGATCGCAGCCAGGGCGATCAGAATCACAGCCACAAGAGAAATGCGCGTCAGGGGCATACCAGGAACCTCCCTCCAAAGTGTAGCGGGTTACGCTTCGGCGGGGCTGGCCACTATCGCGATGCCCGCAGCATTGGCCGCCGCAAGAACAGCGGGCAGGTCAAAGATGAGCGTCTGTCCGGCATCAAGCGCAAGGCACGTCGCTCCGGCCTGCTGCATGGTCTGAATGGTTTGCGTGCCGATGACAGGAACATCGAAGCGCAGATCCTGCCGGGGCTTGGCGACTTTGATGACGGTCAGGCTGCGCTCCAGCGCAGGCGCGGCGGTTCCTGCTGGGTCTTCGTCTTCAATTGTGGCTTCACCGAGTAAGGACTGCATCAGTTCTCCGGCGCGGCGAATCGTTGCGTCGGTGCCTTCCATCGCTTCGATGGCAACGCAGGCCTGGCTGGCCATCACGACGGTCTGGCCAATGTCGTGGCCGGCAATGGCGCGAGCCACGTCGCGTCCAAGTTCGATATCGCGCAGTTCTCCTTCGCTGGGCGCTCGCGTGGTCATCACGCCGGGCCGCGCCAACAGCGGCTCCAGAAATGTGGTGGAGGAAATCAGCGCAATGCCCTCGTCGCCGAGTACCTTGGCGACCGCGCCCAGCAGCATGTCCGTATTGCGCGCGCGCAGGGAGAGCAACAACTTGGCCAGCCGCCAATCGGGGCGAATGCTGGAGAAGATTTGCTTGTGCTTGACCTGGCCGGCCATCACAGCCTGTGTAATGCCTGCCTGCTGAAAGATTTCGATCAGGCGCGACAGTTCCCCCAGCGAGAGCCAATGCACGCGAATGCCGGAGTCTGCGGCGGCGCGCTGATCCATCTCCGGGTCGGTCTCCTCGCGGATGGCCGCGACGACGACCTCCGTGCCTTGCGCGCGCGCGGCATCCAGCAGCAGGAAGGGGAAGCGTCCGTTGCCTGCAATCAGGCCCAATTTTGCGAGGCCGGGTTTGGATGGGATCGACATAAAGGTTCGACCGGAAAATTATTTAATCACGCCGCGCTCGGCGGCCTCGATGAACTGAACCAGATAGGCGACGTGCTCGTCGGCTGTTTGATTCGCCAGCCGATGCTTTAATTCTTCGAGCGCCTGCGTGGTATTTTTTTTGGCCGCCAGCAGCACGCGATAGGCGGCGCGTAATTCCTTCATCTGCTCTGGCGTAAAGCCATGCCGCTCCAAGCCAATCTTATTCAGGCTGTAGGCATGTATTTCGCGTTTGGCCGAGGTGAGCGAATACGGCAGCACATCCTGCGTGATCGTCGTGCCTCCGCCCACGTAGGCATGTCTCCCAATGCGGCAGTATTGATGCACCGGGCAGAGCGCGCCGACGGTTGCATAATCCTCCACCGTCACATGACCGGCCAGCGTGGCAGCGTTGGCCAGAATGCAATGGTCGCCAATCTGGCTGTCGTGCCCGATGTGTACGTAGGCCATGATGAGGCAATGGCTTCCCACGCGGGTGATGCCGCCGCCGCCAGCCGTGCCACGCGAGATGGTGACCGATTCGCGGATGACGGTGCGCTCGCCGATCTCCAACCGCGTCGGCTCGTTTTTATACTTCAAATCCTGCGGCGCGATGCCGAGCGCGGCGAAGGAAAAAATGCGCGACTGCGGGCCAATGCGCGTGTGGCCGTCGAGTACAACATGCGAGACCAGCTCGCAGTCCTCGCCAAGAGTGACATCGGCTCCAACGATGCAGTATGGGCCGATGCTGGCCGATGCGGGCACGCTGGCTGCCGGATGCACGATGGCGGTGGGGTGAATGCTCACGCTTCGACAGCAGCCTCAGGGATGTTTTCTGCGGGAGCGGTTGCAGCCGAGGGTTTGCGCGGCTGGCGCGGCACAATCTGGCACATCACCATAGCCTCGCAGACCAGCTTGCCATCCACATACGCGTTGCCCTGCATCCGCACGGCGCGTGGACGCCATTGGATCACTTCGACCTCCAGCCGCACCTGGTCGCCGGGAACCACAGGCCGACGAAAACGCGCATTCTCAATGCCGGTAAAGAGCACCAATTTTTCGTGGCGGTCGGGGAACTCCGTCAGCAGCAGCGCGCCGCCAGCCTGGGCGATTGCCTCAACAATCAACACGCCGGGCATGATGGGAAAGCCGGGAAAATGCCCCTGAAAAAATGGCTCGTTGACAGTGACGTTTTTGATGGCGACGATGCGCTTTTTGCGTACCACCTCCACCACCCGGTCGATGAGCAGGAACGGGTAGCGGTGCGGAAGAATATCCATGATCTCGACAATGTCGAGCGGGGCGGTGATGCCGCCTGCCTCTTGCGATGTGTTCTCGATGGTTTCCATAGCTGACCAGCCGATTATAAGGCTTTTGCAGCGGGCATCTCCCCATAATCGTGTTGCCGTGCCGACTTCTTTATACTGCGAACAGCGCCATGCAAGCATTCCTACCTGTTGACGAACAACTCGCCTACCTGCAAAAAGGAGTGGCGGAGATACTTCCGCTGCCCGCCCTGCGCGAGCGCCTGGAGCAATCCCGCGCCAGTGGCAAGCCCCTGCGTATCAAAGCGGGCTTCGATCCCACTGCGCCTGACCTGCATCTGGGCCATACCGTGCTCATCCGCAAGCTGAAACATTTTCAGGACATGGGCCACACCGTTGTCTTTTTGATCGGAGATTTTACCGGGCTGATCGGCGACCCCACCGGACGCTCCGCCACGCGCAAGCCGCTCTCCCGCGAGGAACTGGACAAAAACGCCGCGACCTACAAGGCGCAGGTCTTTAAGATTCTCGATGCGGAAAAAACGGAGGTGCGCTACAACTCCGAATGGCTGGACAAGCTGGGCTTTGAGGGCATCATTCGACTGGCGGCCAAATACACCGTCTCGCAGATGCTGGAGCGCGAGGATTTCCATCAGCGCTTCAATGCCGAGCAGCCCATCAGCCTGCATGAACTGCTGTATCCGCTGGCGCAGGGGTACGATTCCGTGGCCTTGCATGCCGATGTCGAAATGGGTGGGACGGATCAGAAATTTAACCTGCTGGTGGGCCGCGAATTGCAACGCCATTACGGGCAGCCTTCGCAGATTGTGCTGACCATGCCAATCCTCGAAGGTCTGGACGGCGTACAGAAGATGTCCAAGTCTCTGGGCAACGCGATTGGCATTCAGGAGCCGCCGCTGGAGATGTATGGCAAGCTGATGTCGATCTCCGATGATTTGATGTGGCGCTACTGGGTTCTATTGACTGACGAGCGCCAGACAGAGTTAGCACGGATGCAGCAGTTGATCGGACTTGCCGCCGCCCAAAAAGGTTACTTGGATCCTAATTATCATCCGATGGAGGTCAAGAAACGCCTCGCGCGCACCATCGTTGCGGACTTCCACGGCAAAGCCGCCGCACTGCAAGCCGATGCGGACTGGGCCAAACAATTTCAGCGCGACGAGATGCCAGAGAATACGGAACGTGTGAAGTTGACACGGAATGTGCCATTCATTTCCGTACCGAAACTGATCTTTGAATGCGGATTAGCGGAATCACGGACAGACGCAGAGAGAAAGATCAAGCAGGGCGCGGTAAAGATCAACGGCGAGATATATAAAGAAAATTCCTGGATGCTGGGCAACGGGCGCGTGGAACTGGAAATCCGCGTCGGCAAGCGCGCAAAGATTGCCGTCATCGAATAAACATCATCTCCAAATACAACGACGAGTCATTCTGAACGAAGCGTAGCGGAGTGAAGAATCCAGAAGGTACTCGCTTCGTCGATGCAGCCATCATTCTCTGGATTCTTCACTTCGGTCGCTATGGCGACCTTCGTTCAGAATAACGCTCTTTGGGAGGAGATGTGCTGCATCCCAGGTCTCCGAAAATCGAGACCTGGGGCACCCGCTGTAGCGAAATTACGTGGTGAAAGGAAGTTAAGGAATGTATTGCAGCCAACTACCCACCCCGAATTTCTTGACTCGGGATTCTAGCTGATACGCTGTATGCCGAGATTTTAGGAAGGTGCGTTCATGAACAAAATACTTGAAAAACAATTTGCCGAATTGATCCAACAGGCACAGAGGGTTGAAGAAACTAAGCGCCGGGGGAGTGACGGCTTTTTGGGTCAGTACGATTATGTAGATCAAGAAATGCTTTTGGGCTGGCGTGTGAAAGTAAAAAACCTGCTGCACCGAATCTGTGAGTCTAACTCCTCATATATTTTAGAGTTTGAGAAGCTGGAGTCATCATTCAAAATGTCGACAAATTACGACATATTCAAAATGCAGAAGGCTGTGTTTGTATCCGTAAAAGAAGATTTTGAAGGTGGCTATCTGTCTTCGATGCGTGGGCTTATTCAAGCAGAAGTTTTTGACTCTGAGCTAGAGCAGGCATCTGAGTTGCTTCGCAACAACTATAAAGTTGCTGCGGCAGTGATTGCAGGCGTTGTCTTGGAAACAACCCTGCGTGATCTATGCACACGCGAAACGATTCCGCTCGGCAAGCTCGACAAAATGAATGCAGATTTAGCAAAGAAGGGTGTCTATAATCTGCTCGTCCAGAAACAAATTACCGCTCTAGCAGATATACGGAATAATGCCGCACATGGAAATTCAAGCCAATTTAACAATGAGGACGTATCTCAAATGATTGAAGATGTACGGCGATTCGTATCGGAACATATTCCTGAGTAGTGTGCCAGCTAGCATGGGTGCCCCAGGTCTCGATTTTGAGACCTGGGAAAACCAAGACCCTCCCGTATGCGCAGGACGCGCTTCATAAAGGGGCTTGTATCTCGGCACGCGCTCGGCTACGCTGATCCGCATGGTTCTCCCCACGCCTCTCCGGTCGTTCAAAATTTTTGCTGCATGCAGTGTTCTTCTTTACTGCCTGCCCTCCTTCGCCAAGGTACATACCGTCGCGCTGGGAGCATGGCGCAGTGTTCCCTATGCCGCTCCCGCGCAGGCTGCGTCCTCGAACACGAAGCCAGCCACGCTGCGCGCGCGTCCGCTGGTCGTCGATGGTCGCGTGCTGGAGTGGACGGCGGGCGAGATGCACGCAGTGACCGACCGCAGCTTTGTGGTGCGGAGCGCCACGCGGTTGAACGATGCGCTGCCGGGCGAGAGCGGCGAGCATTGGATATGGAGTCTTGGCTCATGGCTGTGGGTGGATCGCGTGACCGCGCACATCAGCGTGCTGCGGCTGCCGAAATTTGATCCAGCCATTTCGGAGGTGGTCTGGTTCCGCGATTACGCGGCCTATTGCGGCCTTTCGGCCACAGGCACGCATCTCTATGCTGTTGTCGCGCAGCTTGGAGCGCGACGGCCATTGGTGGCCAAAGCGCTGGGCAAGTGGACGGCGGAGAATCATCCCACGCCCGCCTGCACTGCGGCAACATGGCAGCGCCAGCCCTTGCAAGTAACCTTTCATCCCACGGGTGGCGCTGCGGTTAGCTACCAGTTATTTGGTTTGACCTCCGCGCTGGCCGAAGGGGGAGAATCCGTAGACGACAGCACAAACTAATCCCGCGCATATTTGGAAAACAGCGCTAGCATAGGAACCATGCAGAACTTGGAAGAGTTGCTGGAGCAGGCGAAGACGGCGCATGGGCACTTGTGCGCGGGACAGGTGCTGGGCGTGCGTATGGCGCTACGAGGGTGTCAGCAGCTTGGCATCGAAGACCCTCGCGGAAAAGATCGCAAGCGGCTGGTGACGTTTGTCGAGATCGACCGCTGCGCGACCGACGCCATTGCCGTGGTCACAGGCTGTCGGCTGGGCAAGCGCGCTCTCAAATTTCTCGATTGGGGCAAGATGGCTGCGACGTTCGTCGATCTCTCCACAGGCCGCGCGATTCGCATTACCGCCAGGGAATCCTCCAAAGACGCGGCGCGACAATTGCATCCAGAGATCGAAAATAAAAATCAGCAGCAGATGCTGGCCTATCGCGAGCTGCCGGACGAGATTCTATTTGCCGAGCAGTGGGTGCGCGTTCCGCTCGATGCGCGGGAGTTTCCCGGCTACAAGTCCGAGCGCGTTGCCTGCGCCCTTTGCGGCGAGGGCATCAACTACGACCGCTTTGTGCTGCGCGAAGGACAAACGCTGTGCCACGGCTGCGCCGCTCCAGAAATGCGCTACTATCAGCCATTGGATTGAGTGTGGAACATCGGCGTGAACAACCGTAAGCCGGATACAATCATGCCTACGGATGCGCGCCTACGAATGGACGAAGCGAAGCAGGTAGAGAATAAATCGGCAGCGACGCAGAGCGCAGCTCCGCGTACAGGTGCGCGTCGATGGGCCTGGCTGCGGCTCTCGCACCAGCACACGGCCTTTTCCGCCACGCTGCTGCTGATGGCCTCCACTTTTCTTTCGCGCATCATCGGTCTGGCGCGAGAGAAGATCATTGCCTATTTTTTCGGTGCCGGTTCCCAGACGGACGCCTATCGCGCCGCTTTTCAATTGCCGGAGATGATTACCTACTTACTGGTTGGTGGCGTGGCTTCGATTACCATCATCACCCTGCTGAGCCACTACCGCGAACAGGGCAAGGAGGCCGAAGGCGAAGAGGCGCTGTCGGTAATTCTGAGCACGATGCTGCTGGTTCTGGGCGCGGCGATTCTGCTGGCGGAAATCTTTGCCTCCAGTTACACGCGCATCTTTTTCCCTGGCTTCGATGCGGAAAAAGCCGCGCTCTGCACGCGCATGACGCGCATCCTGCTGCCCGGCCAGCTCTTCTTTTTTGCTGGAGGAATTTTGGCAGCGGTACAGATGGTGCGCAAGCAATTCACCTATCAGGCGATTGCGCCGCTGCTCTACAACGTTGGCATTATTGCTGGCGCTGTATTGCTGGCGCGGTATTGTGGAGTTTCTTCGCTGGCTATCGGCGCGTTGGTGGGCGCGACGGCGGGCTGGTTCCTGCTGAACGCCATTGGCGCGTATCGCGTGGGGATGCGCTTCCGCTTCCATCTCGACCTGTCACATCCCGGCCTGCGCGAGTGGCTCCGGCTCTCCATTCCCCTGATGATCGGCGTTTCTCTGGTCACGGTCGATACCTGGATTCTCTCCTACTTCGCCTCGCATGGACGTGGAGACATTGCGCGCCTCGGCTATGCCAAGCGGCTCTTCAGCACGCCGATGGCGATACTGGGACAGGCTGCTGGCGCGGCTTCGCTGCCGTTTTTTGCTTCGCTGGCGGGCAAGGGTCGGATGAAAGAATTTGCCGCCTCGGTCAACCGCTCGGTGACGCGCATCTTTGCCTTTGCATTTTTGCTCTCCGCCTGGATGATCGCGCTGGCGCGTCCGGCGGTGGATTTGATTCTGCGTGGCGGAGATTTTCATTCCTCCGATGCGACCGCAACCGCGTTGTACTTTGCCATCTTCGCCGGATCGCTCTGCATGTGGGCCGCGCAGGCCATCTATGCGCGCGCTTTTTATGCCGCAGGCAATACGCTGACGCCAATGGTCGCCAGCACGTTGATTGCAGCAATCTCGATCCCTTTCTATGGGTGGATGTTTCATCGCATGGGCGTGGTGGGCCTGGCGCTGGCTTCGGACATTGGCATCACCGTGCAGACAGTAGTTTTGGCGCTTCTGCTCAATGCGCGCGGACTGGTCGAAGCGCGGGGGCTGGAATTCTCCGAACTGGGGCGCGCGCTGCTGGCCGCAACTACCAGCGGCGCAGGAATCTTTTTTCTGGCGCGATGGTTGCCCGCTGCCGAAACTTATCGCGCGGATTTGCTGTTGTTAACGTGCGGCAGCGCAGCGTGGTTCCTGCTCTGTTGGGGAGTGCTGCGCGCAACTGGCTCCACGCTGCCGCAGCAATTGATTGCGCGCCTTCGCGGTCGCGCCGGGAATGGCGCGGCAGGCCGCAGCGCGGAGGGAATCGCCTGAGCGATGCAAACTCCAGAAACAACGCCAGAAAAATCTGTAGAGGACGAAGACTGCTATTTCGATGGCCCGTACATTGTCTTCACCGAGGCCTATCATCTGCGACGCGGCTATTGCTGCCAGTCGGGCTGTCGCCATTGTCCGTATGGATTTGAGAAAAAAGTCAGTTCCGCAGATGTAGATTTTTCAGTTTCATAATGGCCCATGCGTGCGGTACACTGCGCCCTATGACGGCGCATTCCTTGCATCCCCACGAAGAAAAGCATTTTCAATCCACGGAAACCGTGCGCGATGTGGTCATCGGCATGTCCGATGGCCTGACCGTTCCCTTTGCCCTGGCTGCCGGACTCTCCGGCGCTGTGGGGTCGTCGCGCATCATCGTGCTGGCAGGGCTGGCGGAGATTGCCGCTGGTTCCATCGCGATGGGACTGGGCGGCTATCTGGCCGCGCGCGGCGATGCCGAGCACTATGCCAGCGAACGCAGGCGCGAGGAGCGCGAGATTGTCGAGCGTCCCGCCGATGAAGAAGAGGAAATCTACACAATTTTTTCCGAGTATGGAGTGACACGCGCCGAGGGCAAGCCAGTGCTGTGGGCGCTCAAGCGCAATCCCAAAGCGTGGGTGAATTTCATGATGCGCTTTGAACTCGGTCTGGAGGAACCGGCCCACAATCGCGCCCGCCAGAGCGCGCTGGTGATTGCGCTTTCCTACATCGCAGGCGGATTTATCCCTTTGCTGCCGTACATGCTGCTTGCTGCTGGAGCGCAGGCTCTCCACGCTTCGGTGGCGATTACACTGGTTGCGCTCTTCGTCTTTGGCGCGATCAAGGGCCGCCTGACCGGATCGGGAACGTGGAAGGCTGCGTTGCAGACAACGCTGATCGGTGGCGTGGCGGCGGCAGCGGCCTATGCGCTGGCCAAGGCGCTCAGCGCGCACCCACTATGAAGGGGACGGGCGGGTGCCCCATTCTAGCCGCGTTGTTTGCGGCTAGAGTGGGGGAAACAAGTCATCACTCCCCCGCGATGGTCATGCCTTCAATACGAATCGTCGGGCAGGCGACCGAGCCATAAAAAATCAGATCGCTGCCGATGGCCGCAATGTTGTGCAGCATCTCTTTCATGTTTCCGGCGATGGTGATCTCTTCGACAGGATAGGCAAGCTCGCCATTTTCAATCCACAATCCCGACGCGCCGCAGGAGTAGTCTCCTGTGACGATATTTCCGCCGTGGCCAAGCAACTCCGTTACATAGAGACCGCTGAGAATGGCGGCCAAAATCTGCTGCTGCGTTTCTGTGCCCGGTTCCAGATAAAAATTTCCCGCGCCAATGCCCGGCGTGCCTGCCAGCCCGCGCGCCGCATTGCCCGTCGAGCGCAAGTTCAATTTTCGCGCCGTGTAGGTGTTCAACAGGTAGCTCTGCAATACGCCGCGTTCCAACACCATCGTTCGGCGCGTGGGGAGTCCTTCGCCATCAAACGGCTTGGTTCCGAATCGTCCCGGCATCGTGCCGTCATCGACAATGGTGATGTTGGCGGCGGCGATGGTCTCTCCCAGCTTGCCCGCCAGAAACGATGCGTTGCGATAGACCGCATCGCCATTGACGGCGTGCAGCACCTCGCTCAAAATTGAGGGCGCAATCTCCGGCGCAAAAACCAGCGGAACGCGCTGCGTCTTTACCTTGCGCGCGCCCAGCCGCCGCAGAGCGCGACGCGCAGCCTCCTGCCCAACCGCCTCCGGGCTGCCGAGCAGTCGCAGTGAACGCGCATCGGTATACCAGTAATCGCGCTGCATCGCGCCATCGGGAGCCTGCGCAATGGGCTGCGCCGCAATGGAGCAGTAGCTGGTGCGATACTCCCCGATAAAGCCCCGCGAATTTGCCAGAATTTTCCGCCCGGTCGCGGCATTAAAACTGCCGCCTTTGGAGTTGGTAATCCGCGCATCGTAGGCCAGCGCCGCAGCCTCGGCGCGACGCGCATACTCGATGCGCTCCTGCGCGGGCAGGGAGTACACATCCTCGTGGAAGAGTTCAAGATCGCCAGGAATTGCGCCGAAATCCTCCTTATCGGGCAGCCCAACGAAAGGGTCTTCGGACGTAACCGCAGCCAGCGCCACTGCGCCGGAGACCAGCCGCTCAATGCCTTCCGCCGACAGGTCGCTGGTGGAGGTTGAGGCCGTCCGCTGGCCGATGAACACACGCAGTCCCAGCGCGCGCGAGCCGGATTCTTTCAGCGTCTCCACCTCACCCATGCGAACTTCGACTTCAAACTCATCGCCATCGGCATAGACGGCCTCGGCATCGCTGGCCCCAGCGCGCATCGCTTTTGTAACAATGGAAGCTACAAATTCCTGGTCGATGTCGGCGTTCGCGTTGCGTGTTTCGGTTGTGCTCATTTTTAAAGTTCCTCACGCTAAATAAAAAAATCATCCTGAAAGGGACGGGCTTCAGCCCGTCCGTAAATGTCGAAAACAGATGCGGCTTTAGCCGCTGAGGGAATGCAGAATCAAAAAAACAAACCACGCTAAATAAAAAGAATCATTCTGAGCGAAGCGAAGAATCCAGAAGGTACTCGCCTTGTATGCGCTGCCATGATTCTCTGGATTCTTCCCTTCGGTCGCTCACGCGACCTCGTTCAGAATGACCCTCTCGTTGTTGTAGCCAGCCGTAACGGTTATATTTCAATTTCCCGTGCCGCCGACGGTCATCTTATCCAGCTTGATGGTCGGCATGCCAACGCCGACCGGGACGCTCTGGCCGGCCTTACCGCAGGTGCCCACGCCTTCATCCAGCGCCAGATCGTTGCCGACCATTGAGACATACTTCAGTGCTTCCGGGCCATTGCCAATCAACGTGGCATTTTTGACCGGCGCGGTGATCTTGCCGTCTTCGATCAGGTACGCCTCCGACGCGGAGAAGACAAATTTTCCATTCGTAATGTCCACCTGCCCGCCGCCAAAGTTGACGGCATACAGGCCGCGCTTCACGCTGCGCAGAATATCCTCCGGCGCGTCCTCGCCGCTGAGCATATAGGTGTTGGTCATGCGCGGCATGGGAATGTGCTGGTAGCTCTCGCGGCGTCCGTTGCCGGTGTCGGCAATGCCCATCAGTCGCGCGGAAAGCTTGTCGCTCAAATAGCCTTTGAGCACGCCGTTTTCAATTAGCACCGTCTCCTGCGTGGGCGAGCCTTCATCGTCAACATTCAGCGAACCGCGCCGATTGGGAATCACGCCATTATCGACCACTGTAACCTTTGGGCTGGCGACCTGCTGCCCGATCAACCCGGCAAAGGCCGAGGTTTTCTTGCGATTGAAGTCCGCTTCCAAGCCATGCCCCACGGCCTCATGCAGCAAAATGCCGGGCCAGCCAGGGCCGAGCACCACTTCCATTTCTCCAGCGGGCGCAGCTACGGCGCTCAATTGCAGCACGGCCTGTCGCGCTGCTTCCACGGCAAAGTGTTCTGGAGTTTTTTCTGTCAAAAAGAAATTCATCATCACGCGCCCACCACCGCCAGAGGTGCCGCGCGTTATATTCTCGCCATCTTTTGCGATAACAAAAACATTGCAACGGGCCATTGGCTGCGTGTCGGCGGCAAAGCTGCCATCGGAGGCGACGACCAGAATGCGGCGCAACTCATCGGCAAAGCTGGCCCGCACCTGCACGATACGCGCATCATAGGCGCGCGCGGCGCGGTCAGCGCGTTGCAGCAGTTCGAGCTTGGCCGAGACTTCAGCATCAACGCTCAATCCCGCAATGGGATAGAGCGAGGGCGCAGCCGCTTCGGTAAATCCGGCGATGGGTTGCTTGGCCGGGCCGCTGGCAATGTAGGCTGCTGTGCGCGCGGCGCGCAACAGGCGTTCGGCGGAGAGATCGTCGGTGTAGGCGTAGCCCGTGCGCTCGCCGGAGACAACGCGAATGCCGCAGCCAGCGCTGATGCCCTGGCTCGCCGATTTCACCAGGGATTCATCTAGACCCAGACTGCTGGCCGTCACGTACTCAAAGTAGAGATCGGCGTAGTCGCCGCCCGCAGAGAGCGCCTCGCCCAGGCAGCGTTCCAGCAAGCGATCACTGAGGCCGAGTCGTTCATAAAAAAATTGCCGCGTGGCGCGCATGTCGTTTGCAGGGTGCGACGTGGTGTTGGAAGTTCCATTCGGCTGGGCACTGGGTACGGTTCTGGGCATACAGACACACTCCTGCTTCTACTTTGGATTGTAGGTTCCGCGCAAGGTTGCGGCAAACGCAGACCTGCGCCGCTTCTTGTGATAGCGTGATGTGCATGGAAGAGGATATTCGCTACCCCGTTGGGAAATTCATTCGCCCCCAGAGCATGACCGCGCAGCAACGCGCAGAGGCCATTATTGTGTTGGCAAACTCTCCGCAGACAGTACGCGAGGCCGTGCGTGGTCTGAGCGAGGCGCAACTCGACACGCCGTACCGCGAAGGCGGATGGACGGCGCGGCAGGTGGTGCATCATCTGGCAGATAGCAATACAGCGGCCAACGAGCGAACGCGCTGGGCGCTTACCGAAGACTGGCCCGAGATCAAGCCCTTTGATGAGCACGCCTGGGCGCAGCTTGAAGATGCCCGCACGCTGCCAGTGGAGGTCTCACTGCAACTACTGGAAGCACTGCAAACGCGCTGGGTTGTGCTCCTCTGTTCCTTGCAGGAAAAACAATGGACGCAGTGCGGCTACAAACATCCCGTCATGGGAGAGGTGACGCTGGAGCAGGGACTCGCGTTGCACGCCTGGCACAATCGTCATCACACCGCGCACATCATCGGCCTGCGCCAGCGTATGGGATGGTAAACCAGTAAGATGATTTTTTAGATTAACCTGCTACATCTTGCGGTATACTCAACGGAATTCAACATCGGTATCCAAATGAGCCATTCCGCTGATCGGCCAAATCGAAACTTTGAGGCGTATGCGCCTACACTTATTCGATTGATCGACCAGATTTTTGAGACGGCTCGCACATTGATCAAATTTTCAGCGCCAGTTTTTGGACTATTGATTGTGCGTGGGATGATCCACGATTTGGCGGGCCGCTATACCTTCGCCGATATCGCCATTAAGTTTTTAGGCGATTTCAAGATAAGCGAAACTTTGGCGTATTTTTTTGGCGCTGGGGCACTTGTCTACGGAAAACAACAGCGCCAATTGCGCAAAAAGAAGATTGAAGAGTTATCCTCAATGTGAAGAGTTATCCTCAATGAAGGAGCAGTTGTAAAAAATCATTGATCCTGATCGCTCTTCAAGCCGTCTAACTAAACGTGGAGACACCAATCCTGAGGATTTGCCATGAATAACATTAGCAATGCACTACACTTTCTTCTGGCAATCTTTGCTATCTGGTATCTATTGATTTGCTGGAGCGAATACCGTTTGGATGTCCTTCGGCAACGACTGTTTGCCGTTCGTGACGATCTTTTTTTAGCTGCTGCGAAGGGAGAGATTGAATTCTCCAACAGCGCATACGTCCGATTGCGCATGTTGATGAATGGAACGATCCGTTATGCTCATAGGTTTAGAATTCCGCAGATGTTCGTTAGCTGGCTTGCAATAAGGCCAGTCGCGCGAAAATCTTTCCTTGATGTATGGAACCAGGATATTGCATTACTCCCTGAGGGTAAACGCGCGCTCATGCAAGATGCGCACAGGAAGATGCAGCTTATCCTTGCGAGACATCTCAATACTTCATTGACAGGTGTACTGCTGTCCTGTCTGTGTGCGCTGCTGTTCGTTCCCTACGTGGTGATACGTTTGTTTCATAAAAAGCCGATGAATGTGCAACGCGATAGACAGGAAATGCTGATTCGGAGTATCCGGCCTATTGAAGACGAAACATACATGTTAGAAATGAATGTTAGAAATTCTGAACTTAAGCTAGCCCACTCATAAATCCCGGATTGATTGGTCCGGTCTTGACAGAGAAAATATCAACGCCCACACCGTCGGAATTATCCGAGCGCATCTCTGTTTTTCTCGCTGAGCATCCCGCAGCAGCGCTGCTCGAAGATGGCAAGCTGCTCTTTGATTTTCGCTCGGCGCGATACTCCGTGGCCGCCGAGCATGGCCGCTGCGTGTTGCATCTCTGGTCAGAGGAGCGGAACCTGATCCGCCGCGTGGTGGGCATCACCGAGCGCAAAGGTGTGCTGCGCATCAGTGTGCTGCGCATGGGGCAGGCGCGTCCGCAGACGTTGGAGCTGGTGCCAGACCGCGACCGGCGTCAGCCCAGTGAACGCGAGGCTGCGCGGACGAAGTATCTCGTCCTGCTGGAGCGCGTGCTGACGCGGCAATTTCCTGACTATAAAGTGGACGGCCTGCGCGCGGCGATGGATTTGGAGCGCAGCTTTGGCCCTGCCTATGCGCGTGGGCTGCAAGTGCGCGGTACAGCGGCCTGGGCCGTGATTGCCGTCCATGCCGAGGAGTCGCCCGCCATGATCGACGGCATTTTAACGCTGGGCATTCTCTGGCTGCATCACTGCCGCGAACATCCAACGCAGCGCGCGGGCCAGCGTGTCGTCGAAGGGCTACGCCTCATCGTGCCTGCGGGCGCAGCCGAGACAACGGCAGCGCGGCTGGCTTGGATGCACCCCAAGGCGGCCAAGTGGGAACTCTACGAACTTGACGAACGCACAGAAGAATTATGGTTGCGCGATTACCGCGACCAGGGCAATCTGCAAACGCATCTGATCCATGCGCCGAATACCCAGGCGGTGCAGGAGCGATTTGCCGCGACGATCCGGCGCGTGCGGGAGATGATGCCGGAGCCGTTTCGTGAGCGCATGGAAGTTGTGGCGCGGAGTGGCAGCGAGGTGGGCTTTCTCTGGCATGGGTTGGAGTTTGCGCGCGCGCGCGCGGATCTGGCTGCGAACAGTTTTGCGCGGATTGAGGAAATCACCTTTGGCGCGGGAGCCAGCGAAACCGCGCTGACTGAGGAAACCGAGCCAGCGCTGCGCGCGCTGCTGCGCCAGCTTGTGGATCGTCGTCGTCCCGATGGCAACAAGCGCGATGCGCTCTATCGCCTGCAATCGGAGCGATGGCTGGAGTCCGTGCTGCGTTTTTCCCTCGATAGCATTGATCCCCAATGTGAGCCGCAACCGGTCTACGCGCAGGTGCCGGCGTTTTCTGCCGCAGACCGCGCCGTGCTTGACCTGCTGGCTGCGCGGCGCGATGGACGACTGGCCGTGCTGGAATTAAAGGCGGAAGAGGATTTGCATCTGGCGCTCCAGGCGCTGGATTACTGGATGCGCGTGCGCTGGCATCTGGCGCAACGAGACGCCGCCGGGCAAACCGAGTTGCAGCGCTTTGGATATTTCACAGGCAAAACTTTGCATCCCGACGCGCCGCTGCTCTATCTGGTCGCGCCCTCGCTGCGCATTCACCCAGCCACAGAAATCGTACTGCAATATCTTTCGCCGCAGGTGGAGTGGACTTTGATTGCGCTCGACGAACGCTGGCGCGATCAGGTGCGCGTTGTCTACCGCAAACGCCGCGAACGCCACGCATAATAAAAGTCAGCCGGGTACCGGGTGCCCCAGGTCTCGATTTGTACAGTCTCAAGACATACTTAACACAACGTCCCGGGAGATGCTTTACACTTTGGCGCGAAGTGAAGCGCAAACGTGGAGGGTGCGGGGATGGCGTGGGGAGCGATGGACGTTCATGAGCAGCG
>JAJZIJ010000056.1 GCA_021810625.1 Acidobacteriota bacterium | reverse complement strand
GTCCATTCGATCTTCTCCTTTGAAACAGATTGCTCGTCACAATCAGCTTCTCCGGTTCAGTTCGAATGGACAACCTCTTGAAAGATCACAGGTGCCCCATTCAAGCCTTCTTTTGGCTTGAGTGGGCCGCTCCCCCCGAAGGTTTCTGGCACGCGCATCCCCGGCTGATTTCTTCCGTTTGATATCCCCTGCAAAGCGGCGTATCCTGTAGGTGCAGACGAGTTTGTCTTCGGTGGCGCTGTTTTTGAATCTGCGGGATAGCGGGCCGGGGAAGATGAGTGGGCGGAAGCCCACTTTTTATTTGTGGAAAAATTTGCTTCGTAAAACGCAAATAGCTTGTCCAGCAAAACGACTATGGCTTTGGATTTAGACCAGATACGTTCGACCGCTGCTCGCGTTGCCGCCTCCCACGGCCTGGAGGTGGTGGAGTTGGAATTTCATGGCGGAGCCAAGCATCGGCTGCTGCGTGTCTTTATCGAAAAAAACGCGGCAGAACGCGCCCGACTAGCCGCTGTTGCCGAGCAGGATGCGGTCAAACTGCCTGTCAACATCTCGCTGGATCAACTGGCCGGGGTGACGCACGAGGATTGCGAGCGCTTCAGCCAGGATTTTGGCACGGTGATCGACGTGGAAGATTTGATTCCCGGCTCCAGCGAGTACACGCTGGAGGTTTCCTCGCCGGGTCTGGATCGCAAGCTGAATCGGCTGGAGGATTATCAGCGATTTGCTGGCAGTCTGGTGAAGGTGCAGACCTTTACGCCGATGGCGGGCAATCGCCACTGGCAGGGACGCATCATAAATGCGGGCGAGGCCGGAATCGTTATGGATGTGAGCGTAGTCAAAAAGAAGAAGGGCAAGGCTGGCGCGGAAGATGCCAGGGCCGTAACGATTCCCCTCTCCAACATTGAGAAGGCGAATTTGGTGCCGGAGATATAAGGTGTAAAGATTTGAGGAAGATTTGAATATGTTCTCCTTGCGAGGCCGTATTCCCTCAGGGGCTAAAGCCCGCGTTGATTTTGGGGATACATGGATGGGCTGAAGCCCATCCCCTTCAGGGCTTTGAAAGGGCGGGACTTTAGTCCCGCCGCAAGTGATTGAAGTAAGAGGGGGCTTTAGCCCCTGAGGGATGGCAGTGGGATGGAATCCTGGATTTTTTAAGTTGCAGTACAGAATTTTCACGAAAGAATGTTGAGAGAAGAACTATGGCGAGCGTGTTATATCAGACGATTGAAGTGTTAAGCCGCGACAAGGGGATCGACCCGCAGATTGTGGTCTCTGCCGTGGAGGATGCCATTGCGCTGGCCACGCGCAAGTATTACAAGACGCTGGAAAACATGCGCGGGGAGCTGGATAAGGAAACAGGAGAAATCCGGGCCTACGTCTATAAAACCGTCGTTGAGACGCCGGAGATGGTCGAGGATTCCATCAATCAGATCACGCTGGAAGAGGCGCGGGCTGTGGCTCCAGAGGTGGAAGTGGGCGCGGAGTTGCGCTATTACAAGCCGACGGATGTGCTGGGACGCATTGCTGCGCAGATGGCCAAGCAGATCATTTTTCAAAAGGTGCGCGAGGCCGAGCGCGACACTGTGTTTCTTGAATACAACCACCGCATTGGCGAAGTGCTGACGGCGACCGTCAAGCGTCTGGAGCCGCAGGATGTGATCTTTGATCTGGGCAAGGCCGAGGCGCGGATGCCCAAACGCGAGCAATCGCGGCTGGAGCAATTCTCCGTGGGCGAGCGTGTGCGCGTGGTGCTGCTGCGCGTGGATCGCGCCGCGCGCGGCCCACAGGTGATTGTCTCTCGCGCATCCAAGGAGTTGGTGCAGAACCTCTTCCACAGCGAAGTGCCGGAGATTTACGACAACACGGTTGAGATTCGCGCCATTGCCCGCGAGGCAGGCGAGCGCACCAAGATTGCTGTTATGTCGCGGGATAAGGATGTTGATCCCGTGGGCGCTTGCGTGGGCATGAAGGGGATGCGCGTGCAGTCCATCATTCGTGAACTGCGCGGCGAGAAGATTGACATCATCGAGTACAGCGAAGAGATCACCACGTTTGCGGAGAAGGCGCTGCAACCCGCGAAGGTAAGTCGTGTCAGCATCGTCGATCTGAGCGAGAAGCAGATTGAGGTGATTGTGGATGATTCACAGTTGTCGCTGGCCATTGGCAAGAAGGGCCAGAACGTGCGTCTGGCAGCCAAGCTGCTGGGTTGGAAGATCGACATCAAGAGCGAAGAGGAGAAGCGGCAGGAGGTCGAGCAGCAAATGCAAAACATGGCCGCTCCTGCGGCAACGCCGGTGGAGCAGGTGACGGAACTGGGCGATTCGGTTCTCCAGAAACTGGTGGCTGCCGGAATTACCACTGTCGAAGCGCTGGCCGATATGACACCAGAGCAGTTGGAAGAGATTCCGGGCATCGGTGAAAAGACGCTGGAAAAGATTGGCGTGGCCGTGCGGCACTACTTTGGGCAGTATGCTGCGGATGAAGAGCGGCCTGCGGCAGAAGTCGCAGCGGTTGTGGACACAGGGGAAGCGCTGGCGGATGTCCAGAGCGAAGCTCCGGCGGCGGACGCAGAGGTTGCGCGCGAAGAGGGACATGGGGCTGGAAGCGAAGAAGGCGCGGCAGCCGGGGAAGAAGTGGTGGTCGAAGAGAATGCCGATACGGAATGATTTTAAGGACGCGCGAACATGGGGGATTTTTCATGGAAAGCGAAAATCCGCTGGGATAGGTACTTTCAGCGGATAATGAGAGCAGTATCTCCACGCGGTATTCTGCGTCGTGGGGAGGGGCCACGAAATATCTGGGGTTGAAGAAGGCGAAAGAGGCGGATGAGTAAAGTTCGAATCAACGATCTGGCACGCGAACTGGAAGTCAAGAGCAAAGAGGTTCTTGACGCGCTGACGCAGGTCGGCGTGAGCGAGAAGAAGACCCATTCCAGTTCTCTGGAAGACGATGAGGCGGAGCGGGTACGCGCGTTCCTCAACCGCGGAAGCGTGAAAAGCTCCTCTGCCGGGGCGAAAAAGGCTGCATCCTCGGAGCCGAAGCCGAAGATCGACCTGTCGCGTATCTCCAAGCCTGGCGATGTGATGAAGGCCGTGTTGCAGCAGAAAGAAGAGGCTGCCAAGCGCTCCATTCCCGCGCCGCCGATTGCCGTGGCCGCGAAACCATCGGCGGTCTCGCCCGCCGCGCAAGCAAAAGAAACGTTGGCTGCCAAGGCTGCGGAAGCATCCCAGGCGCGTGTTCCAGGAAAACAGGAATCCGCGCCCGCAAGCGCAGAGGGTAAGGCTGCTTCGCGTAAGATCGTCCCGCAGCCACGGCAGGCTCCGCAGATCGTGGTTGCTCCACCGCCTGCTGTTCCAGCCATCGCCTCCAAGGTGCCGACAGGCCCGGTGATCGCCAAGGCCCCAGCCCATGCATCTCCAGCAGCGCACCATGCCGCGCACGCAGCGGCCAAAGATGCTGGTGTTGCATCCGATGCAAGTACAAGGCATGTAGGGGCCACTGCTGTGCCCGTGGTCGCAAAGACGGATGTTGCGGCTGCGGCTGGCGCACCAGAGATCAGCACTACGGCAGCCCCAGTCGAGGGCGATGCCAGCGATGCGGCATCAGCTTCTACAGCATCAGGGGCAACGCAGCCGATCGCAGCACCTCCGGTGGCTCCGGCCAAGCGCATGATTATGCCGCAGACAGGGCCGCGCCCGGTTTACACGGCACCGCCTCCCAGCGCGACGCAGAATGCTGCGGCGGGTGCTGGGCTACAGCGTGGTCGTCCAATTTTTGAACGCCCGCGTCCACAGCAAGGTTCCGGTTCTACATCGGGTGCAGGGTATGCCGGTGGCCCCGGCAGCCGTCCTACAGGGGGAGGGCCGGGCGGCAAGCGGCCCATGCACCCAACGCGCCAGTATCCCACGGGTACCGGAGCACCTGGATCGCGTCCTCCGATGGGGGGGCATCCAGGACTTGGCTCGCGTCCGGGTGGCCCAAGCGGCCCAGGTGGCGCGCCGGGAATGATGGCGCCTCCGGGTACGGGAGAGCGTCCGGCGCGCAGTCCGCAGCAGCGTCGCGGTGGCCAAAAGCGCTACGAAAAATCCAAAGAAGGGCCAATGAAGGGATTTGTGCCGCCGCCGCGTTTTGGCGGTTCGCAGATTCCGCAGGAACCCCTGCCGATCACGCGCTCCATCACCGTGACCGAAGGCACGAGCGTGAAGGATCTGGCGGAAAAGCTGGGCGTTCGCGGCAAGGATTTAATTGCTCTTCTGCTGACGCGCGGTGTCTTTGTCACGGTCAATCAGTCCCTGGATGCTGCATTGGTGAAGGACATTGCCGCCCAATTTGGCGCAGACGCGGAGATCATCACGCACGAAGACCAAATGGAAAAGGAGTCCATCGAGAACCTGTTATCGCAGGTGGCGATCGGCGAACTCGATGTCTCCCGTCCGCCTGTGGTTACAGTCATGGGCCACGTCGATCACGGCAAAACCTCGCTGTTGGATGCCATCCGCGAAACCGATGTCGCCGCAGGCGAAGCGGGCGGAATCACGCAGCATATCGGCGCATACAAGGTGCGTATCGCCAAGCCGGATTCTCCGGCCTTTGGTCGCGAGATTGTTTTCCTCGACACGCCCGGTCACGAAGCCTTCACCCGGATGCGCGCGCGGGGAGCCAAGGTCACAGACATTGTTGTTGTTGTCGTTGCTGCGGATGACGGCGTGATGCCGCAAACGCTCGAAGCCATTGATCACGCCAAGGCGGCCAATGTGCCGATCATCGTGGCTGTCAACAAAATCGACAAGCCGGAAGCGCAGCCGGATCGCGTTAAGCAGCAGTTGGGCGACCGTGGGCTGGTGCCAGAAGCATGGGGCGGCAGCACCGTTTTCGTCGAAGTTTCAGCTAAGAAGCGGCTCAATCTCGATTTGCTGCTGGAGATGGTCTGCCTGGTGGCCGACATCGGCAATCTGCGCGCCACGCCGGATCGTTCGGCTGTCGGCACGGTCATCGAATCGAAGCTGGATCGCGGGCGCGGGGCTGTCTCTACAGTTCTCGTGCAGAACGGAACCCTGCGGCTGGGCAATAGCTTCATCGTCGGCAATACCTTCGGCAAAATTCGCGCCATGTTCGACGATCATGGTCGCGCCATTGAAGAAGCTGGGCCATCGACGCCAGTGGAAATCCTCGGACTCGAAGGCATTCCTGATGCGGGCGATGTTTTCCTCGTCGTTGCGGATCGCGACAAGGCCAAGGGCATCGCGCAGTATCGCAAGATGAGGGATCGCGAGGCGCAATTGTCCAAGTCCTCGCGTGTCTCGCTCGAAGGTTTGGCGGAGCAGATCAAGCAGGCGGGCATGAAGGAATTGCCTATCATCCTGAAGGGTGACGTGCAGGGTTCGGTGGAAGTGCTGGCCGAATCGTTGCAGGGCATGTCCACAGAAAAGGTGCGCGTCAAGGTGATTCACACTGGAGTCGGCGCCATTACGGAGTCGGATATTCTGCTGGCCTCGGCCTCCAATGCCATCGTCATCGGCTTCAATGTGCGCCCCGAACGCAAGGGTTCAGAACTGGCCGAGCAGGAGGGCGTGGACATTCGTCTGCATTCGATCATCTATGAGTTGCAGGATGAGATGAAGCGCGCCATGCTGGGCCTGCTGGAACCCACCATCAAGGAAACCCCGCAGGGCCGCGCCGAGATTCTCAACGTTTTCCGCATCCCCAAGGTCGGCACTATCGCTGGTTGCACGGTTACAGAGGGCTACATCCGGCGCGATTCCGAGGTGCGCGTGATGCGTGATGGCGCTCCGGTCTACAAGGGCAAGCTCTCATCGCTGAAGCGCTTCAAGGATGATGCGAGTGAAGTTCGCAGCGGCATGGAGTGCGGCATGGCCTTCGCCAATCTGACCGACATCAAGGTGGGCGATGTGATTGAAGCCTTCAGCTCGGAGAAGATCGCCGCCGAACTGGGCACGCTGACGGGCGCAGGAGTAAAAGCGTAGCTGCACAACACGCAACTGCACAACAATGGAACCGCGCAACAACGGAACCGCAAGGGCGCGCCACGGAGGATTCCGTTGCGCGTCTTTGGTTTTTTCGATGCCCGCGTCCATTTCCAAGGCTGATATATTCAAAGAGATGACCACCAAGACCAAGGTGGCTCCCGTCGGAGCCACATCGCAATCGACAGCCGCATATCTGATGTTTGCCGCAGGCTGGCTCGTTCCGGGCGCGGGACATTGTTTGCAGCGCCGCTGGATGCGCGGCGCGCTCCTCTTTTTTTCCATCACGCTCATGTTCGCGATGGGAGTTGCCATGCAGGGCAAACTCTACCCGCCGAACACGGGTGAGGTGCTGGACATGCTGGGCTTTCTCGGCGACCTGGGCAACGGCGGCTTGTACATACTCTCCAACATTGCGGGCTGGGGACAAAATGCTGCGCAGGTAGTGGTGGCGGATTATGGGACAAAATTCGTCGTCGTGGCGGGATTGTTGAATTTCATCTCTGCCGTGGATGCGCATAGCATTCGGATGGGACGCAAGCCATGACCTTCTCGCCCTCCCACTTTACGGCAGTGTTGCTCTTTGCGCTCTTCGCCTCGATTGTCTTTGGCATCACGCAGCGTTCGGAGACGCGCGCTCAGATACGCTACGGCCTCTATTGTTTCAGCCTCTTCGTTCTGGGAACCATCGTCGCCAGTTGGCTGATGTGGTGGATTCACCGCTAAAAAATCACGCCTGCAATTCCCGCCGCGTTACGCTGTCCAGAGCATGGCATCGAAGCTGTGTCGTGTGCGGTAGCCCAGCTTCGTATAGAGATCAATGGCGGCGCGATTCGCCTCGGTGACGGTCAGCGTGACGCTTCTGCATCCCATGCGGCGCAGACGGTTGGCGGCAACCTCCAGAAGCGTCTGTCCGATGTGCTGCCTGCGTAGATTGGGCGAGACGCAGATTTGTGTAATGTGTCCAATATCCGGGCTGATGCGCGAAGCCAGCAGGACGGCTTGCAGGCTGCCGCTTTGCGTGTCCAGCACCACGCAGGAGGCATCGATCTCAAACTGGCCGCATCCGGGAAAACGCACAATGTTGTGCAGGAAGCGGTTCGCGCCCGCAATGGAGCAATACTGGTCATTGATCGCGCTGTCGATGTGGTCGGCATAAGCGGCAGCGATGGTGCGCGTCGCCGCCTCAAAGTCTGTTTCCTGCCAGCGGCGGATCTGGAGCGCGCCGCCCAGCAGGGAAATTTCATGATCCCAGTCATGGTTCCGGGCAGGCTCCGGTGCCGTGTCCGCATCTATGTCGAGTTCCATAAATAATCGGGGGAAGAGGCGAAATCCCGCTTTCTCAAAGGCGGCGCGATGCGTTCCGTGGGGATACAGCAGGAGCTGTGATTCTATGCGCTCCAGCCCCGGCGTGTGCAGCAGGGTCTCCAGCAGATGATCCAGCAGTTTTGCCTCCACCGCTGTGGCAGGAGCGCTGGCGTGGGCGGCTCGCGTGGCAAATACGCCGCCGATGATGGCCTTGGCTTGCTCCTGCACGCAGAAGGTGTAGCCGCAGATTTTCTTTTGATCCAGGGCGACATAGCCTACGAGCAGGTGGGAATCGACGTATTGCAGCAGCAGGTTGGCGGAACTGCGGTAGTCCCAATGCAGGCGTTCGCGCCAGAGGGCGCTTTCTTCGTCGAGGAGCACACGCAGATCGTTGGCGCGGAAGTGGCGCAGGTCGAGGTATTCGAGTTGGAGTGTGGCGGCCACGGCGTATGCTCGCGCTTGAGTCTCAGCAGGGGATGCGCGGCGGAGATGTCCAGATTCGACCCACCTGCGCCCAATGGGGTGAGTGTAGGGCATCGCGGCCATTCCGGGAAGCCTTTTGTAGTATTTTGCCGTTGGCGGAACCCAGATGCCAACCCTGCTCCGGAAAGGGTGCTTTGCTTTGCCCCCACGCAATCCGTCTCCAGAAATCACCTCTTTATCCCACACTCGCTGCGGCGAGGACGGGGCACCCAGATTTGTACTGTACGGGGGCATTGTAGGTTACTATTTTGCCTGAACCCGGTAGATGACTAAATCCTGCGGCGCGTAGCCGAAGAGCGGCGCATAGCTGCGTCCGGCAAGCTCCTGGCGCAGCGTGGGAACGGCGTTGGTACGCACCACCAGAATATGCTCCTGGGGTGGAATGCCATCCTTGTCGTAGTTCTGTATCTTCTGATTGCGATAGAAGCTGAGGCCGTACTGCACATCGCGCCGCGTGCGATAGACGCAAACCAATGGCGGCACATCCTGAATGTGGGCAATCTGCCCGGCCAGCGTCCGCGCGGAGTACATCTGATCCAGCACCGCGCCGTTGCGGGTTCCCAGCACGAAAATAAGGACGAGAACCACGGGAACCATTGTTGCGATGCGCAGCCGTGCCACGCCAAAACGCAGGACAATAACGAGAATGGCAATGGCGCAGGAGAAACCAATCATGCTGGCGGCAACAATCACTCGTCCGGGCGGAATGTGGTGGGGCAGCACGAGAATATGCGGAAACATGAGCGCCACGGCCACCAGAAATCCAGTCACGACGGCGTGGGCCATCAACAGCCAGGGATGCAGGCCACGCGCGCGGACGCGATTCAGATAATCCCCGGTCAGAACGGTGATGGGCGGAATTGAGGGCAAAATATAGCCGGGAAGTTTGGATCGCGCGAAGGTGAAGAAGAGAATCGGGAACAAGGCCCAGAGCACAAGAAACTCCGGGAAGGCATCGCCGGCGCGGGGATTGCCCACATAGCGGTCGGGCGCGCATCGCGCCTTCCACTCGTCGATGGAACTGCGAAAGGCATCGCCCAGCGCGCTGATGGCGACTGCCGTCCACGGCAGCAGCGCGAGCAGCACCACTGGCAGGTAATACCAGATCGGCTGCTCGTGGTGGAAGCGATCCGTGGCAAAACGTTCCAGATTATGCTGCAAGAAGAAGACGCGGAGAAACTCCGGGTTCCGGCGCTGCACGGCAATAAACCACGGCAGAACCATCGCCAGATATAAAAGCACTCCTGGCAGCCAGAAGGTACGACGCAGCAGCGACCACTCTCGACGCAGGGCCGTGAAGAGAAAAATAATGCACAGCGCCATGACCGGAGCGACCGGCCCTTTGGCCAGCGTAGCCGCGCCGATAAAAAAGTACAGATCGAAGAGCCAGAATTTTCGATTCGTCTCGTACCACGCATACCAGCCCAACATGCCGATGCAAAATGGGGCGGCAAGCTGCATGTCCGTGGACGCGCCGCGAGCAAAGCCGATAATGCCAGCGCAGGAGGCGGTAATAAGCGCGGCATCCAACTGGCCACCGGGCCGAAAGCGGCGCATGTGCAGATAGATCAACAGAATCAGCGCAAAGGCGAAGCTGGCCGAAGGCAGCCGCGCTGACCAGTCATGAACGCCAAATTCCTTAAACGCAAACATGGCGCGCCAGTAGTACAGCGCGGGCTTTTCCAGCCAGGGCTTACCATACAAAATTGGAGTGATGTAGTCGTGCCGCGCCAGCATCTCGCGGGCAACCTGGGCGTAGCGAGGTTCATCGGCACCCACCAATCCCAGAACGCTGCCGCCAAAGATGGGAACCAGTCCGTAGAAGAGAAAAAAGACGGTGAAGGCGAGCAGTACGGCCACCTCAGCGGCCATTGCCGGGGTCGCATTCTGCCAGAAGGCTCCTCCGGGCAGGTACTGTTTCCAGTCTTTGTTGGGGCGGGATATCACGATAAGCGGCCTGATTGTCTGTTCAAAAAAGTCTGTTCAAACGCTTGCGGAGGATTGTCCCATACAAGGCTGACTGTTCAGAGTATCAAGAAGTCCGCAGGTTTGCGCATGGCGACGCTCTTTTGATGTGTGCTACTTCGTCTGCGGCTGGGAGGTTTTCTGGAGGACGGGCGCGCGCAGGCATGTTCGCAGTTCCTTCAGAATGCTGTCAATGGCGGCGAAGAGCGGGCCTTCGATGGTGCATCCGCTGGCATGTTCATGGCCGCCGCCGCCAAAGCGCTCGGCCACCTTTGCCACATTGAGCGCGCCCTTGCTGCGCAGGCTCAGGCGCAATTGATGGTTGGGCAGTTCCCGCAGAAAAACGGCGACTTCAACCCCGGAGATGCCAATGGCATAGTTCACAATGCCTTCGCAATCTTCCTCTTCCGCGCCGTTGCGCAGCATGTCGCTATGCGTTACCCAGAGCCATGCGATGTTTCCCTCGCGTTGCAGCGTGGTAAGCGCCGCGCCCAGCAGACGCATTTTGGAGGTGGGGTTGCTAAAGTAGACATCCCGCGCAATGCGCGAGGGATCGGCTCCGTGGCGGACTAAATCCTGCGCCAGCGCGAAGGTATCCGCGTTCGTGCCTTCGTAACAGAAGGCTCCGGTATCGGTCAGCAGCGCCGTGTACAGGCAGGTGGCCATCTCCGGGGAGATGGTCTGGCCAGCGGTCTGGGCCAGTCGATAGACCATCTCGGCCACGGCGCTTGACCGGGTGTCCATCCAGTTGATGTGGCCAAAGTCGCGCCCGCTGGCGTGATGGTCGATGTTGATGAGGAACTGTCCATCCAATCCATCCAGCCGCGTGCGCGCGATGCTGTCGCACTCCAGCAGAATCACGGCATCGTAGGCGCGCTCAATGGCGGGAACGCAACGGATGCGCTCCGAGCCGGGCAGGGTTCGGTAAATGGTTGGAACACGGTCGCAGAGCGCCATATCCACCTGTTTGCCCATCTGCTCCAGCAGAAGGCAGCAGGC
The DNA here is from genome assembly GCA_021810625.1 of Acidobacteriota bacterium. GTDB lineage: Bacteria > Acidobacteriota > Terriglobia > Terriglobales > Acidobacteriaceae > JAJZIJ01. The sequence continues at coordinate 3,126 of JAJZIJ010000056.1, read as the reverse complement.
AAGCATGGAGCCAATGGCATCGCCATCGGGGCGGGCGTGCGCCGTAATCAGAAACGACTGCCGCTGCCGAATAGCGTCCAGGAGCCGCGCTGGAGCCGGTTCGAGCGTTCGCGCCGGGCTGTTGCGCCCATCGCCGCTGCTCCTGTTGCTGCTGCGTTCGTTGGAGTTTTGAGTATCCATCCCTGCATGAATCTCTGAACAAATCGGTGTTTTGACGGGGCGGGACTTTAGTCCCGCCGCAAGTATCTGCAATGATAGCGTGGCGTTAGCCCCTGAGGGACAGCGCTGGAGCTTGTGCATCCATCCCTAAGCGTCTTTCGCGTCCATTCCGGCGGCAAGGGAGGTCTCCGTCGTTTCTGGTTGCGCCTTTTTCCCGCCGCGTTTGGTTCGGCCCATCAACATGTCAATGCGAGCCTTCAGATTCTGCGACCGATCCACCTGGAAGATCAACTCCGGGATGTGGCGCTTGCCGAGCCGCTCCAGCAGTTCGTGCCGAATGTGTCCACGCGCCGCCTCCAGCGCTTCCAGCGTCTCTTTTTCGGCTTCTGCGCCGCCGTCGATGGCCAGAAAAATCCGCGCGGATCGTCCTCCGGGAGCCAGCACGACTTCGCTAACATAGGTGAAGCTGATGCGGGGATCGCTCAACTCGCCTTCAATCATGGAGCTGATCTCTTCGCGCAGCGTCTCCGCCATGCGATCTTTCTGATGTTTTTTTGCGCGATCTACGGGCATGGTCAACCTGACTTTGAAGCAACGATTCGTTTCGTCACAAAATGACAATAAACAGGTGAGGATACCAAATTCCCGGCAGATGCGTGGATTTTTGGATCGTGGGTTTTCAGAAAAGGTGATTGAATAGTAGGAGCATTCCCATCCCACTCAAGCCAACAGCAGGCTTGAACGTGGCACCTAGAAAGGTTCACCTTGATACCGTCCTGTCGGCTGTCCCAAGCAGAGTAGAATAATCAACGAATCATCACCGAAATAGATTTGTTGCAGCACGGGGGTCTTTCATGGATAAAAGCGATAAAAGGCAACAATCGTCCGACACTGTCCTACCCGGATCAAGAGTCGGAACCACACGGACGGCTAAGAAGCCAACCAGGAAGAGAGCCACTGCGGGAGGTAATGCTCGTGGTGGTGCTGGACGGGTGAAATATCCCAAACACTCAATCCTCAGTTGCATCAGAATTCCACAAGCTATTATCGACCAGAACGCTGGTGAAGCATGCACCGACCGCGAAGGAGCGGGTTATGCGAAAACTGGCTGGACCGGCGATCTTGCGGTAGAGATCAGCTCCGCCCTTAAGTATGGATTATTAGAGCGCCCTTCCGCTGGACACATCAAGCCGACAGATCTTGCGCGCAAGATTGTTCGCCCGCATGATCCGAAGGACAAGCTCAATGCATTGCGCCAGGCAGCGATGAATGCTCCTGTTATCTCTGAGGTCTACACGAAATATCGCAGCGAAAATCTTCCTGACACCGAGTTCCTTGTCAACACTTTAGTGGATTCATTCAATGTTCCTCGTGAGCAAGTAGGTGAATTTATTGAGGTGTTCACCACAACATTAAAGGAAGCGGAACTGCTGGAACAACTAAGCAACGGCAAGCTCCGTGTACTCGATGTTTCGTCGCCAGCAGATACCAGCACACAGGCTGGAGAGGATCAGATAAAAAAGCTTTCCAAGGGTTTGACGGTAGCCGCTGATGATACATGCTTCGTCATGATGCCGTTTGTCAACCCCGTCGGTGGTTACTACGACAGCTCTATAAGCCTGCAATCGAGAAAGCCAAGCTAAAAGCAGACCGTGCTGACGACGACCTCTACAGCACCGGAAAAATTGTCGATCAGATATGGAAGGGGATCACTTCAGCTCGGATTCTATTGGCAGAACTCACAAACCGCAATGCAAATGTGCTTTATGAACTTGGACTCGCCCACGCACTTCGTAAGCCCGTGATTCTGGTCTGTTCCAAAGCGAATGAGGGGGACGTCCCATTCGACCTTCGTCATGTGCGCGTCATCTACTACGACAAAGACGATCCATTCTGGGGAACAAAGCTACTTGAGAAAGTCGCCGAAAACATTCTTTCGGTCATGCAGGAGCCGAAGGACGCGATCTTATTTCCCGAGAAGAAGTAATCTTTGCGAATTCAAGTGTTCGCCGGGTGCCCCATCCTTCGCGGTTTCTGTTTCTGCGAAGGGTGGGATCGGTGAATGTGCTCCCCAATCTGAACACGGTTTGTTGGTCGATGATCTTTCTCCCACCCTTGGCTACGCCAAGGATGGGGCACCTGTGATCTTTCAAGAGGTTGTCCATTCGAACTGAACCGGAGAAGCTGATTGTGACGAGCAATCTGTTTCAAAGGAGAAGATCGAATGGACATTCATAAGAATGCCCGACTTAGCTTTCGCAGTCGAGAGGATTTAGCCAGATTCGTTATTCAGCAGGGTGCTACGCGGAAGGCGGCCGCGGCCGCCTTCCGCGTGACACCCAAGACAGCCGCCAAGTGGGTTTCCCGTTTCCAGGCCAGCGGCACCGCCGGCCTGCTCGATCACAGCTCGCGTCCGCTCCACAGTCCCCGCCGTTTATCCGAGAGCCTTTCGCTCCTCGTCGTCGAACTGCGCCGGACGCACATGCCCGGGTACGAAATTGCGCGCCGCACCGGTGCCAGTCCAGCCTCCGTCAGCCGCATCCTGCGCCGCGCGCGGCTCAGCCGTTGGCGCGATCTCAACCCGCCGCCGCCCATCCAACGCTACGAGCACGCTGCACCCGGCGATCTGCTGCATCTCGATATCAAAGGCATGACGCGCTTCTCCGAGGTCAGTTTGCGCGGCGATGGGCGCTTGCGCGGCAAGCAGAAACATCCCGGCTTCCTGGCGCTGCATGTGGCCGTTGATGATCACTCGCGCATGGCCTTCACCCAGATGCTGCCCGATCAGAAGGCCGAGACCACCATCGCCTTCCTGCGCTCGGCGGTCGAGTTCTTCGCTTGTCACGGCATCGGCATCCGCGCTCTGCTCACCGACAACGGCTCCAGCTATCGCTCCGGACTCTTCCGACTCGCCTGCCAGCAGATGCAGATCAAACACCGTCGTACACGACCGTATACGCCAAGAAC
>JAJZIJ010000055.1 GCA_021810625.1 Acidobacteriota bacterium | reverse complement strand
GCTAACAAAACCCAACCATCCCTGGACCAACGGGCAGGTAGAACGCATGAACCGCACCATCAAGGAAGCTACGGTGAAGCGTTACTTCTACGACACACATAACCAACTCAAAGCGCACTGGTTCGACTTCATCGCAGCCTACAACTTCGCCAGAAGACTCAAGACACTCAAAGGACTCACGCCCTATGAATATCTCTGCAAACTCTGGACACAAACCCCAGACAGATTTACTCTCAACCCAATCCATCAATTGCCGGGACTAAACAGCTAGCTTATCACCGCGTCGAAGATGAGTGATATATAGTGAAAGAACTTCCTGAAGGGGTGATCCGTGACTTGGATACTGCGTATCAGCAGCCGGATATTCTCTCGTTTCGATCTATGGACACAGGTGGTGTTTGCATTGAGTCAAATTCGCCCCTCCACCCGATTGGGTGAGAATTTTCGGTTGCGCTTTGCCTATGCTTGTCTGATGGGAAGGGATCGCCCGCGCATCCGACGAGCTTTCGCCGGGATGTTGCGGCGCGACCTCGATATTTCTGCCACACATAATCTCTGGCTGGCGTTTACTGCCGGATGCCTGGGATGCCAAAATCTGGCGGTACTGATTTTCAAGAAAACTGCGGCGCGGAACCGTGGCACAGCCGAAGCAGTGATTGCCGAACGGGAAGCTATGTTTGTAGCGAGCCTTGTCAATGGAAGTTTGGCGCAGCAGCTTGCCAATATGCTGTATCCGATTTGTAGCGCTCCATCGACAGACGAGCCAGTGATTGTGGTGCCGTTCGGCGGACAATATAGCCCACTCTTCCAACTCTGGAAGCAGCAGCTTGACCGCCATGCCAAGGGGCGGCTTGTTGTGCTGGCGATGGATGAGCAGGCGCGGGAGATTGCTCAAGAGTATGGCGCTTGCGACATCGTCGATCTGTCGCCTTACTTCGGGTTTGATGCCGCAGGCCGCGTCGAGGATTTCAGCAAGCGTCACCTGTGGGTGCTTCGGGTTCTGGTGTTGAACGAGATGATCTCTCGCGGGCAAACCGTTATTTCTCTTGATCTCGACGCTGTTTTGGTGGGTGATCTGGAGCCGATGCTCCAGTCCATGCCCGATGCAGACATCGTGGCACAGAGAGATTATTCCATTCCGGTCGATGTTGCGCGCAAGCTTGGATTTGTTCTTTGCTGTGGCTTTATGCGTATTCGTTCCAATCCGGCAACCATCCGCTTTATGCACAGCTACGCAACCCAGGCCATCTTGGAAATGGACGACCAGACATCGCTGAATCACCTACTTGTTGAGGCGGGAGTTCAGAATTTTATTTCAACGAATTCCCACATAACGTTCGATTCTGCGGGCATCTCCTGGGCATGCCCCGATACATCACGGGTCTCCGGTGATGTGAGCTACGGCACCGTCATTCGCCATTTCCATCCGCAAGGGCAGAGCATTGGAGAACTAAAGAAGCGCCTTGGATGTGGAGATACTGCTGGTATTTGACACTGGAAGACCGTAGATTATCATATCCCAGTACAACGAAAAACTGGTTTGCGCTGTGGCTCCATGCAAGCCTGCGTTTGTCTTGAACGAGGAAGGTTCCCGACGACCCTTCTCACACTGTCTGCGCTATACTCAGCAGGAATGGCGACGAATTTCAATGCGGGCGAGAAGACCTTCTATCTGGAGACCTTTGGCTGCCAGATGAACGTCCATGACTCGGAAAAAGTCATTGGCACGCTGGTGCAGCAGGGCTACCAGCAGGTACAAGAGGAGACCGATGCCTCGCTGATCCTCTACAACACCTGCTCCATTCGCGATAAGGCCGAGCAGAAGGTCTTCAACCGCCTGAACGACACCAAGGCGCTGCACAAAAAAGGCAAACGATTTGCCGTCCTGGGTTGCGTGGCGCAGCAGGAGGGCGAAAAGATTTTTGACCGCGCGCCCTATGTTTCGCTGGTCTCTGGCTCCGCCTCCTATCGCAACCTGCCGCAGATGCTGGCCCGGCTGGAAGCAGGCGAGGAGCGCATCACCGGCCTGGACGACCGCCAGACCGACCAGACCTTTGAGACGGAGTTCACCGCGCGCAGCAATCCTTATCGCGGCTACATCACCATCATTGAAGGCTGCGACAAATTCTGCTCCTACTGCGTGGTGCCCTTTACGCGCGGCAAGGAGCGCAGTCGCACCGCCGACTCCGTGCTGGCCGAGGCGCGACGCATGGCCGACGCTGGCTACACGGAGATTCAACTGCTGGGCCAGAACGTCAATTCCTACCGCGATCCATCGGGCAAGATGAGCTTTGCCGAATTGCTGGCCGCCGTTGGCGAGGTGGCTGGCATTCGTCGCGTGCGCTTTACCACCTCGCACCCGCGCGATTTTACCCGCGACATTGTTGAGGCCATTGATGCCGTGCCGACGCTTTGCGACCACGTCCATCTACCGGTGCAGAGCGGATCGACGCAGGTGCTCCACGCCATGCAGCGCCTCTATACCCGCGAGTGGTATCTGGAGCGCATCGCCTGGATTCGCGCCGCCAAGCGCTCCATCAGCCTGACGACCGACGTCATCGTTGGCTTTCCCGGCGAGACCGACGCGGATTTTGAAGAGACCCTCACGCTGCTGGCCGAGGTGAACTACGACGCAGTCTTTGCCTTCAAGTATTCGCCGCGTCCGAACACTCCGGCGATTTCCATGCCAGACAGCATCTCGGACGAAGTGAAAAGTCGGCGACTGCAAATCCTGCTGGATCACCAGCGCGAACTACAAAGGATTAGCTACGCCAAGCATATAGGGGAAATAGTTGAAGTGATGGTTGAAGGTCATAATGCGGCGCGCGGTCAGGTGATGGGACGGACGACGCAGAACAAGACGCTCAACTTTACGACGGGATCACCCATATTGCCCGCTCCCGGAAGCTACGTGCAGGTACGCATTACAGGGAATTTTCCGAACAGCCTGCTGGGCGAAACACTGGTTGGGGAGGCTCTACCAGGCGACGCACTTTACAGTCCGACCTTGCCCACGCCAACCGAGGCGAGTCTGCCGAAACTGGTAACAATAGGAGCGCTCTCGGCATGAGCAATCCTTCCTCAAAATCGGAGATGGCCAGCGCGGCCCCCGTCGAGGGATTGATCGAAGTGAAGATCCGCGGCCTGATGATGGATCCCGTCACCAACATGCCTATTGTTGTGTTGAAGGATGTCCACAGCGATGCCGTGGTGCCGATCTGGGTGGGAATTTTCGAGGCGAATGCGATTGCTCTTGAGATCGAAAAGACCACCACGCCCCGGCCCATGACGCACGATCTGATGATTCATCTAATTCGCAGCACGGATGCGGTTTTGCGCCGCATCGTCATCTCCGAATTGAAAGACGATACCTTTTACGCCGTACTCTGGATGGAGCGCGGTGGGGAATGGATCAGCATGGATGCGCGACCGTCGGATGCTCTGGCGCTGGCCCTGCGCATGGATTGTCCCATCTTTGTCGCCGATCAGGTGGCGCGCGCGGCAAGGTTGACCAATGCCGGAGCGGAAAATTTCTCCCCAGAGGAATTGCGCCGCTGGCTGGAGAATCTGAACGACGAAGACCTTGGCCGCTATAAGATGTAGCCGAGGCTCCTACCGCGCAGATGCCCAATCGACTCGCCATCTCTCCTCGGTCAGCAAAGTACAAGGCGTTCCGCATTCTGGCGGGCTTGGAGCACGTACTGCGCCGCCATCGACCCACAACGCCGCAACAGCTTGCGAGCATTCGTAATTTTCTCTTTCTACAATATGACGCGCCTCTAGGCAGCGCTGTTCATGCCACGCCGTTGTTTGAGGCGATCAAGACAGCATTGCCGGAGGCGCATATCACCGTTGCCGCCAGCCGCATGATGGCCAGCGTCGTGCAGCACAATCCTTTTGTCGAGTGCTGCGTGGTTACGCCATCGCCGAAGAAGAATTTTCTGGGTGCCCTTCGCGCTGTACGAAATTTATATCGCCAGCTTCCCGCCGGAGTCGCGTGTATCGCTACTACCACGGGCAATCAACGTCCGATTCTCGCGCTGCTCGCCCTGCTGACTGGCGAAGCAACGCGCATGGGATATACGCTCGCCTTGCCGCTCTATGATGTGGCGCTCGATTTTCGCGCGCATCGCCCCCAGATAGAAAACAATCTGGATATCCTGCGCGCGCTGGGCCGTGAAGCATTGGCCCCGGAGCCGCGCGTGTTTTTCAGCAGGGAAGAGGTGGCATACGCGACGCATCTGTTTTCAGGACTCACTTCTGAAACTCCGCGCATTGCCGTGGTCACGCAATGCAGCGACCTCCAACCCAAGCAGTGGAGCGAGGGGCATTTTCGCAGTGTGATTGCAGCACTTCACTCCACGCGCAGCGCGATCCCAATCTTTTTAGGGACGGAAGAAGAATCCGCCGCTATTGAAGTATTGCGGCAGCCGTTGGCTGAGCGAGGTATTTCCCTGGCCGGGAAGACGCCAGCCATTCCGCAACTGGCAGCGGTTCTGGCGCAGTGTGATTTTGTCCTCAGTTTGGATACGGGGATATTTCATGTTGCGCGCGCGGTGGGACTACCCGGAGTCGTGATTGCGCCAGCATGGCAGAATCCTGCGGAGTGGCTGCCCGTTGACCATCCGCAGTACCGCATCCTGCGTGGCGATTCCATTCCCATGCCCACGCTGGATTATTGGATGGAGGAGATTGGCGTGGAGCCGGCGCTGCAAGCCATGCTGGCTTTGATGGATGCGTTTCCATCCTCGGAAGCGGCGCGGTATGCTCGTCTGAAGCGATCTTTGTCGAATCCGGCGCAGATGGCAAGCGCGATTGCAAATGAAAAGAGAGACTTCGATGCCGCCCATCGCCAAGCATAGCCCGACAAAACTTTTTTTCTTTCATCTGCTGGCCGGGCTGGAACGTCCCTTGCGCGGCAGGCTCTCGTTGCAACTGGAGCATCTGCGCTCCATTCGCAACTTTTTATTTTTGCAGTACGACACGCCGCTGGGCAGCGCCGTCCACGCAACGCCGTTGTTCGAGGCGATCAAGACAGCATTGCCGGACGCGCATATCTCCGTAGTTGCCAGCCCGATGGCCGCCAGCGTTCTCCATCGCAATCCTTTTGTGGATCGCTGCGTGGTCACGCCGAATCCCTGGCAGGATTTTCGTGGTGTCGTTCGCGCTGTCCGCCAGATACATCGGCAGCTTCCGCCTGGCCCGGCGTGCCTGGCCACGACGCTCGGCAATCAACGATCCAGGCTGGCCTTTCTCGCCATGTTCGCGGGCAAGGCTGTACGAGCGGGATACATGCTTGCAACGCCGCTATATGATCTGCCGCTCGACATTGATCCCAACCGCTCGCAAATCGAAAGCAATGTGGACATTCTGCGCGCTCTGGGCCATGAAGTTGTCGCATCCGAACCGCGCATGTTTTTTGGCAGGGAAGAGGCAAACTACGCCTTGGACGCGCTTTCTCCGATCTTTGGCGATGCGACACGTCCGAGAATTGTCTACGTCACACAGAACAGCGGAGGACAGCCCAATCAATGGCGCGTCGAACGATTTCAGCAAGTCATCCACGCGCTGTCTCGCACATTCGCCGCGCCTCCGATTTTTGTTGGAAGCGCGCAGGAAGCGCAAAAAATTGACGCGCTGCGGGAGAGACTCAACGAGAAGGGAACTTCTCTCGCTGGACAAACAACGGTTCCGCAACTGGCTGCTGTTTTGTCGCAGTGTGACGTAGTGGTCAGTCTGGATACGGGAACCTTTCATGTGGCGCGTGCCGTTCAATTGCCCGGAGTGGTCATCGCTCCCGGCTGGCAAGGCCCGATTGAGTGGCTGCCGATGCAGCATCCCCGCTATCGCGTTCTTTGGGGTGGGCCAATCCCGGAGGAAACTGCGGATCGCTTCATCGACGAAATCAGCGTGGAGCAGGTGACTGCGGCGACGGAAGATTTGCTGCGTCTCCACCCTCCGTCTGCGACTGCGCGGAAGGCGCGACTGCTGGCCGCTCTCCACGATCATGAGCCTGCCGTGGTACGCGCATGAGCACGGGAATCCTGACCCGTATTCTGAAAGTGTTGGCGGCGTTGCTGACCTCCAACGTGGTGAACCTGGCCACCCGGCTGTTGCTGCCACCCATCTTCTTGTATCGGTACGGCACCACGCTGTACGGCGAATGGATTGTTCTGTCTGGAGCAGTCGCCTATCTCAGCACGCTGAATTTTGGCATCCAGACCTACGTTACGCAGGATTTGACCGTCCGTTACCAGCGGCGCGATCTGGAGCGCTATCACCTGCAACAATCCACAGCGCTGCGCATTTTGCTTGGAATTCTGGGTACGGCCTCCGTGCTGGCGCTGCTCTTGTTTGGCTTGCCCGCAAAACATCTTCTGCGCCTGACCATTCCACAATCCACGGCGGTACTCACGCTGTATCTACTCGCGCTTCAGGTATTGCTGAGCGTGCTGTTTAAGCATTTCACGGGCATGTACACCGTGCTGAGCCGCGCGCACACCGGAGTTTTGTGGGTCAACGGACAGCGGCTGGGCATGGTCATTCTGACCTCATTTGGCGCATGGATGCGGTGGTCGTTTCCCGCGCTTGCCGCCTTGCAACTCGGAATCTATATTGTGGGGACGTTGCTGATCCTGCTGCATGTCCGGCGCGTGGCTCCAGAGATTTTTCCGCATGTGCGCCTGTGGGATCGGAACGCCGCGCGCGGCATTCTTCGTCCCAGCGGGTACTTTGGCCTCATCAGCATGAGCACATTTCTCTCCTACGAAATACCTGTGCTGATGCTGCAACGCGAGATTGGCCCGTTTGTCGTGGTCGCGTTTACCGTTATGCGCACCATCTTCTCCATGTGCCGACAGGTGTTGAATGCGCCCACGCAAGCCTTGGCCCCGGAGATTACGCGCTTGTTTGGCAGGGAAGAATGGGATGCGCTGGCGCGTGTCTACAGCTATTCCGAGCGGCTGATTTTTGCGCTGATTGCCCCCGTGAATCTTGGCGTTCTGATGATCTCACCCGTGCTGCTGGTGCTATGGCTGCACAGGCCGCAATTGTTTTCCGTGCTGCCGTATGTCCTGATGGCAACCATCTCCATGACGCTCAGCGTAAAGGAACACAAATTTCAATTTCAGTTTGCCACCAACACCCATGAGAGCCTGGCGCGCATCATGTTTTTTAGCTATGTCGCACTCGTGGGCATCGCGATTCCAATGATCCACTGGCTGGGGATGATCGGGTTTCTCCTGGCATGGCTGACCATTGAGATGTTTCAGGTATTGCGGATTCTCCGACTCAATCAAGACCTCTTCGCGCACACCGGAGAGCACACGCTAAAATACGTCTACCGTCTGGCGGGGATTTCTTTCGTCGGTCTTTTGGGTGCAGGCATGGTGCTGGCGCATACCTGTGCCTCCGCATATTGGCTTCAAGTTGCCACAGGCATCGGAGTGAGTACAGTGATGGCAGTTGCCGCGTTCTTCTTTTTCGATATGAGGAGTATTGCCAAAAATCTTTCCACTTGAATCGGGAAAAGAATGGGATGGCCAAGGGTGTGAAGATCGGACTTCTACAAATACTCGGAGTTGTAAAACGTGTGATCGTGCCTATTTTTATGCACGAGTATGAACCCTCTCCGCCTCAGATCATTAATAGCGCGAAAGGTCTTCATTTTCGGGATGTCGGGAAAGAAATCATGGAATTCCACGCAGATTTGCTTAATTGGAATCTTTGCTTCAAAACAGCTTTGCAAGACTTCGTATTCAAACCCTTCAATGTCTATCTTCAGCAGATCGATGTGATCGTGGGCATTCATGAGCAATTCATCCGGAATAGTGGTACACGGAACACTTTCGCTTTTATCTCCAGTTGCCGCTCTTAGCCATGCGGTTTCACCATTCCCTCCGCCGATTGAGAAATTCACCTGAGAAGTCGCAGCAAGTCCTAAGGGTTTGAATGCAAGGTGTTTCTCTAATTTTTCGGAATTGTTCAATGTTTTTGCAATAGTTTTATTTCCCACAGGAGACGGATCAAAGATATGTATCCTGACTCCATAAAGACGAATCAATTCCAGCTCGAAGCTAATATCTTCGCCGACTCCTCCACTGTAAACAACGCTATCTGATCTCATATCTCGCGTGAGCATTGTCCACTGGGATGCTCCTCCCACAGGTTGCTTATCTGGAAATGACTTGCAAAAGGCAGCATCAAAAGTATGTCTTAATAGATTGCGGACATTTTGGGGCAGGACGGCTGAAAGCATTTTGGCCTCTATGTTCAAATTGCAGATTGGAAGGGAGTCAAGCGGGAGGGGAGACGGATCTAAGAGCTTGCCTTGTGAGTCCCTCGCCGAACAGAAAGGGTACCACAATTCGCTGCACGATCAAGATGTTTTCCTATAGGCATGTGGGTGTGCGTCAAAAGTCGCCACCTTTTACATTACAGAATACTTGTTATCGGACACAAAGAATTGATGCGAAAGATTAGGCATTTCCTGTATGACATTCCAGATAAATGACTTGTGGTGGCCCCGGGAAGATTCGAACTTCCGACCTGCGGTTTAGGAAACCGTCGCTCTATCCACCTGAGCTACGGGGCCAATTTTTCCTCTGCTCAAGAACACAATACAGGAACACAGTATCCATCAACGCAAATCAATCGCAGCAACCGTGGCTGTTGCTCTGTCTGCTTTGCACCGGAGGACATGGTACGGTTCCGTAGGAACAAAAGACACAGCAGTCCCCCGCTTTGGGGCGCAGTACGGACTTGCACTGCCCGCATTCATAGAAGAACTGGCAAGCATCCTCTGGCATCGTTTCCTGCTGGGCGAAGCCACACTGCGGACAAGTTAGAACGGACTCCAGCATATGCTCCAAGTTTACAACGCTTGCGATGCTTCAGATTTCTCTTGCCAATTCGCCTTTCATTCGCTAACATGGTATCCGTTATGGCAATCACGCGCAGGCAAAAGGATGTCCTGGATTTTATACGCAACTTCGTCGAGCGCTGCGGATATTCGCCGTCGTTTGAGGAAATTGCACGCGGCCTTGATCTCAGTTCCCTGGCCACTGTTCATAAACACATCAGCAACCTGGAAAAGAAAGGGATGCTGCATCGCGCGCACAACCGCAGCCGCTCCATTGATGTGCCCCCCGAAGAAACGCCCCACGCAGCCCGCAGCCCGCAGTGGCCCCTGTTGGGGCGCATTGCCGCAGGCAGGCCCGTCGAAGCGGTAGAGACCCAGGAGACCATCTCCCTGGGCGATATTTTAGGCGACAAAACCATCTTTGCGCTGGAAGTTCGCGGCGAATCCATGCGCGACGAGCACATCGTCAACGGCGATTTTGTATTGATTGAGCAAACGCAAACCGCTCGACAGGGTGAGATTGTTGTCGCGCTGGTGGATGGATCAGAGACCACGCTGAAGCGCTATTATCTGGAGGGCGACACGGTGCGACTCCAACCCTCGAATACCGAGATGCAGCCCATTTACGTTCCCGCCGCGAACGTGGCAATTCAGGGGCGCGTTCTGGCTATTGTGCGTAAATGCGCCTGAGGCCTGAGCCGCGGGTGTTTATTCAGGCGAACATGATGGTCAACCCTCGAAGCCTGCAAACGCTTGCGGTTTGCATGGCCGCAGCCTTGTTCCTGATCTCCATCGTAGCTTTCGCGCAGCCCACAAAATCCGCTAATGCTAATACGGTGCTGACCCTGGTCGCGGATATTCCGATGCCGGGTTCAGCCGTTCGCTTTGATTACCAAAGCCTCGATACGTTGAGCGGTCGGCTTTATATCGCTCACATGAATGCTGGCCAGATCGTCGTTTTTGACACCGGGAAACAAGCTGTGGTCGCCAACCTCGACGGCTTCAAGCAGGTGCATGGCGTCTTCGTCGCTCCTGAAGTTCATCGCCTATATGCCTCCGTAACGGGAAATCACCAGGTCGCTGCTGTCGATACGCAGACGCTCAAAATCGTGGGTACGGCAGGGCCGATTCCCTATCCCGACGGGCTGGCATACGCGCCAAAGGAAGAGAAAGTGTTTGTTTCTGATGAGCATGGCGGCGCAGATGCGGTCATGGATGCCACAACCAACACGCTTATCACTACGATTCCTCTCGGTGGCGGAGCGGGAAACACTGTGTACGATCCGGTATCTGGACACATCCTGGTGGGGGTGCATGGCGTAAATATGCTCGTTGTCATTGACCCGGCAGCCAACAAAATCTTAGGCCGATATCCACTTCCAGGAATTGAGAATCCTCATGGGATTGCGCTTGATCCGGCTGACCACATGGCCTTCGTCGCCGGAGAAAAGAACCATTCGCTGGCCGTGGTTGACCTGAACGCGATGAAGATGTTGTCGAGTTATGAGGTGGGCGACGACCCCGATGTGCTGGCCTTCGATCCCGGCCTGAAGCGGCTGTATGTCTCCTCCGAGTCCGGCACCGTGACGATTTTCCAATACCGCAACAGAAAACTTGCCTTACTGGGTTCGCTCAACATGCCTCATGCGCACACCGTAGCCGTCGATCCGCAAACGCATCTCGTCTACTTTCCCCTTGAAAACATCGACGGCCACCCGTTATTGAGAATCATGCGGCCTGCTGCTCGAAACCAGGAGTAGCGTTGTGTGCAGATTTGTCGAAACAAAAATCGACCGCAGACATTTCTCCGTCTGCGGTCGATAGGCAAGGCTTCGATATTCAGGACAATGGCTTAGTCGTAATACTCCAGCCCCAGGTGCGTAATCAGATCCTCGCCCTGGATGTAGCGCAGGGTATTCTTCAACTTCATTGATTGGATGAACAGATCGTGTTCTGGATAGAGTCCTTCGCGTGTCATGGGCGACTTGAAGAAGAAACTGAGCCATTCCTGAATACCCAGACCACGCAACTCGCTGCTACGCGCCGCCAAGTCTAAAAAGAGCACCAGATCGAGCGCAATGGGCGCGGCCAGAATCGAATCGCGACAGAGAAAATCGACCTTGATCTGCATGGGATAGCCCAGCCAGCCAAAGATGTCGATGTTATCCCAACCCTCTTTATTATCACCACGCGGCGGGTAATAGTTGATGCGAACCTTGTGGTAAATATCGCCATACAAATCGGGATAAAGTTCTGGTTGCAGGATGAAATCCAGCACGCCCAGCTTGGACTCTTCCTTGGTCTTGAACGACTCTGGATCGTCCAGAACTTCGCCGTCGCGATTGCCCAGAATGTTCGTCGAGTACCAGCCGCTAACGCCCAGCATCCGCGCTTTGAAGGCAGGCGCCAGCACGGTCTTGATGAGCGTTTGTCCAGTCTTAAAGTCTTTGCCGCAAATGGGGGCGTTATTCTTCCGGGAAAGCTCCTGCATCACGGGCAGATCGACCGTCAGATTCGGCGCGCCATTGGCGAAGGGAATGCCCTCCATCAGCGCGGCGTAGGCATAAATTTGCGAGGGAGCGATGGCCACGTCATTGGCTTCCATGCCCTTTTCAAACGCGGCAATCGACTGATGCACCGCTGTCGGCTCGATAAAAATTTCCGTTGAGCCGCACCAGATCATCACCTGACGCTCGGTCTTCTTTTTGAACTCGCGGATGTCGGCGCGCACCTGCTCGGCCAACTCACGCTTGTTTTTTCCCTGCTTGACATTGGTTCCCTGCAACCGCTTGACGTAATACTGGTCGAAGACAGCCGGCATCGGCTTGATCGATTCCAGAAACGGGCGAATCGAGGTCAATAGATCTTTGTCGAGAACCTTGGCCGTGCTGGCCGCCTCATACATATTGCCGGGAAAAATATCCCAGCCAGTGAATACCAGATCGTCCAGTCCGGCCAGAGAAACAAAGTCCTTGACCAGCGGGGTTCGGTTGTCGGTTCGCTTGCCCAGGCGCACCGTGCCCATTTGCGTGACGGAACCGATGGGCTTGGCCAGCCCTTTGCGAACGGCCTCGACCCCGGCCATGAATGTGGTGGCGACAGCTCCCATGCCGGGGATCATGATGCCAAGCTTGCCTTTGGCGGGCGCAATCGTATTTGCCCCGGCAGACGGATTGTTGCCGGTCTCGTTTGTTGCCATGCTGTATAGAACCATCCTTCTTGCTTGGATTTGAATTACCTGGGGTTGCGTTTATGGTGGACTCACTAGTGTCTACCTTGGCAAACATCTTTGGCAAATCGCGCGTCCATCTGGAGCACGCGCCGCACACCTCCGCAAGAGAAATGGCCCGCGCAATGCGCAGGCCATTATCGTTGATCTCACAAAATTTATGCGGAGTGTTTTGCAAACCGTTCGCGAACTTCCACGGGAAGCCGATGCTGTAACGCTTTGGCTTGCTCGGAGAGGAAGGTTGGCGCGGGCGTCGTGATGGCAACCAGAATCCAGGCCAGCATGGACACCAGCAGGCCCAACACGGCGATCAACTGGACGCTAACCGCAACCGACATCTGGCGAAGCTGCAAATGCAGCAGAACCCAGCTACCGAGTGGCTCAACTTTATGCGCCACATCCAGCGCCAGAACGAAGGCTGCAATGGAAAGCGTCGCAACGCCGATCAGCAACACGTCAATGGTGCGATGCAGACGCTGGCGAGAATGGCAATAGGCGCAACTACGAAGATGTTCTTCGTAATCTTTCCGCATCTCCGAATGGATTCCAGAGATGTCATAACGCCACCCGGAAAGAATGTCGCCCACGGTTGGATCCACGCACATATCTTTTTGCATAGTTTCCTGATTCCTTGGAGCGTATTCCACTTCTCTTCACGTAATTGTAACGTGTTCGGCGGTGGAGCGCTATAGGCAGATGGATTCCAACGGCGTATTTTGCGTTGCCAGCATCACCTGATTGCCTGTGGCATTCGAGCGGCGCTGTAGGGCGCGCTCGGCGGAAAGCCGCGCCAATTCTGGCAGATTGTTACTTTCCGAAAGATGCGCCAGGATAATCCAGCGCGCATGACCATCAAATTCATTCGCTAGAAATTCGCCCGCCGCGTCGTTTGACAGATGCCCGACACGCGAAAGCACCCGTTGTTTGACCGCCCACGGATAGGGGCCGTCGCGCAGCATCTCCACGTCATGGTTGGACTCCAGAACGAGCAAATCGGCCCGTCGCAATTGCATCTGTACATTCGGCGGCATGTAGCCAAGATCGGTGGCCACGGCGATGCGCATTCCTTCCGCCTCCAGCACAAAGCCCACGGGATCGGCGGCATCGTGGGGGATGGTAAAGGGCGTGATGGCAATATCGCCGATCACAAAGGGCTTGCCCGCGCAAAAATGCTCCACCGCTGGCAGATAGGCGGGATCATTGCCCCCCCCTACCTCGCCGGGAAGCGGTTGCGGATCGTCGGCAGCAGCGGCAATCTCTATGGCCTCTGTGATCTCGCTGGTCTCCAGCGAAGCCTCGGTTAGATTTTGCGTGGATAGGTTTTCTTCGGACTCTTCCACTGCCAGCGCCAGCGCCGCCGCTTTTTGTTTGCGCGTCTCCAGCCAGGCGGGAAAGCTCATCGTCTGGCGCGGCGTCATCCAGCGCGCCCAGGCGCGATGCGTGCCTTCAGTAAAGTACACGGGCACGCGCCAACGTCGCGCCAGCACGGACACGCCCTGAATATGATCCTGATGCTCGTGCGTGATGAGCAGGCCGTCAATCTTTTCCGGGTCTTCCCCGGCGAAACGCATTCGCTTGACGATCTCACGGCAGCTCAGCCCTGCATCCAGAAGAATACGGGTGCTGCCCGTGCTGATGACCGTGCAGTTCCCTTTCGATCCTGAAGCCAATACGGTGCAACGAAGCATGTTCCAAGAGTAGCGCGTTTTGCTGTGGACGTTCCAAAGATCATCGGGGCAAGTCGGCGTTTTGGAAGGGCGCAGCCTGACTTGATCCAAGTTCCTCTGAAACCCAGGCGCGTAGGGAGCTTTGCTTCCTAAAACCCTTTCTCAAAATTATTGTTGACATAAATTCTAGGGGGTGGGGTTTACTTTGT
>JAJZIJ010000054.1 GCA_021810625.1 Acidobacteriota bacterium | reverse complement strand
CGCTTACATCGCTCGGATACTGCGTCGAATATCGCTTCTCCATCCCTCCATACTGCGCGAATGCTCGCCCGCTGCAATATGAAAATTACCCGCAGGTATAAAGTTCATAACAGCCTCTAGAGTATTTTCGATTTAAGTGTTTACATATCCGCATGAGGTGAAGAAGTTCGAGGGCAAGAAACATCTCCCCGTTCATCGGGCACGCGAGCCACCCCCACATGCACTTCCTTGGGGTTGGAGTAGCCATGATCGTCAAACTTGGCCTTGGTGAGAATCCGAAACAGCGAGGTCTTGCCTACTTGCGGCAGGCCAATAATTCCAGTTTTCATGCGTGTCCTATTGAGGAATAAGTAACGAAAATTTCAATCGAATTCCAATCTTTGATGATACGCGAATGCTACGTGGAACTCAGATTTTATGGCTCGCTTTGTGGTTCTTTGGTTGTGTCCTAAATTTACATTGCCCCAGTTTTCCACTCAAAACCATGCTATTTTCATCTCCAGAGGTGTGCATATGAATGTACTTGCAACGGTGTGTAGCAACTGCAAAAAAGAAATTCCAGTTGTTTGGCATGATCCCTTGTCAGATTCATCAAACTTGAAACCTGACCACCCCATTGGTGTCGTCTGTCCGTCCTGCTCTGCTAGCTATTCGACGGTATTCTCAAAATGCTATTTCAGGCCGAACTGACTGTGTGCAGTACAGGAAAATTCAATTTACGGAAGCTCTGCACAGGTGGCGAGAATTCCCTCAGCGGCTAAAGCCGGATTGCAATGCCAGGATATACGGCAGGACTAAAGTCCTGCCCCTTCAAAAAAAATGGCTTATGTAGAGCTTCCTTAAGATACTACCGGTTCTTTATATAACTCGGGGGCTAATTCCGGCTCTGGCTCTGGGCGCGCCAGCAGCACGGTCAGCGCCAACCCACCGATCAGAACGCCGCCTTCAAGCTGCGTTGAGAGATGATGCAGCCGATTGAACTCGGCGCGCGCAGGATTGTCGGCACTGTCCGGCGCAAGATTGTCGATGGCGTTGCCCGCCTGCTGGCGCAGCGTCTCCATGCGCGGCAGAATCGAAAACTGCAAAAATGCCGTCAACGCCAACATCGCGCCCAACACTGCGAGATATGGCACAACCGAGCGTCGCGTCCATTGCATCCCGCGCTCTACAGCACATAGGAAGATCATGATCGCCCCGGCGACCAATCCCATCCAGTGCAATGCCAGCAGAGAATGACGCACCATCGTTCCGGCAACATGAACGCCAAAGGCCGGGTCGGGAAACATTGGCATCAACGTGCCAAAGGCGACCGGAGCGACGACCGCTCCAAAGAACACAAGCCCGCCCAGCCAAACCACCAGACAGAGCAACAACAAGGTACGCGCCAACGTTCGCGCAACGGGTGGATTGTTTCCGCTGGTCATCTGGTCATCCCTCTGTCACTCCACTTACGGAAGCGCGCCCAATCAGGCGCTCAATGCGCCTGGCCGTCGGCGGATGCGTCGAAAAAAGATTGCCAAAACTTCCGCGCCCCAGCAGCGGAGCAATAATAAACAGGTGCGCGCTTGCAGGCGAGGCCGTCATGGGCAGGCGCTTGGAATAGGCTTCCAGCTTTTCCAGCGCGCTGGCCAGCGCATAGGGATTGCCTGTCGTCTTTGCGCCCGTCGCGTCCGCTTCATACTCCCGCGAACGAGAGACGGCCAGTTGAATCAGCGTTGCGGCGATGGGCGCGAGAATCAGCATAAACAGACCACCGAGGCCGCCGTTGCGTTCACGACTATTGCGCCCTCCAAAGCCACCGAAGAGCGCGGCCCAGTAACCCATGCGCGCAATCAATGTAATCGCGCCAGCCAGCGTGGCCGCAATCGAACTGGTCAGGATGTCGCGGTTCTGCACATGGCCCAGTTCATGCGCCAACACACCCGCCAACTCCTCGTCATTGAGCAATTGCAGAATGCCCTCCGTCACCGCGACCGAGGCATGTTTCGGATTGCGCCCGGTAGCAAAGGCATTCGGCGAAGGAGACGGGATCACATAAATCTTCGGCATCGGCAGGCCCAGCCGCTGCGTCATCTGCTCCACCACCTGATAGACGCGCGGCAACTGCTCCCGCGTTGCTGGCTGCGCCTTATACATGCGGAGCGCCAGCTTGTCGGAATAAAAGTAGGTGAAAAAATTCATCGCCACGGCGATGGCAAATCCAAAGACCAATCCCTCGCGCCCGGCAAAGTGCCCGCCGATCAACACCAGCAGCAGCGTGAGCAGCGTCAGCAGAAATGTCGTCTTAAAAGCATTGCCCATAGCGTTCCCTGCTTCCCTCGTCCTTAAACTGTTTTGTCCGACTACCTGCCGCGACTCTCTATTTTAGTCTTCCCTGTCGTCAGGCGGCATCGACGCAATGGACGCGGCAACACAAGCGGGCAACCCTATGCGGCACTGGCGGCCTCCGGCTCCATTGCTGCCTCTTCTGCGGCTAGGGGAAGCGTAAAGAAAAATGTGCTGCCGCAATTCAGTTCGCTTTTCACGCGGATGCTGCCACCGTGCGCCAAAATGATGTGCTTGGCAATGGCAAGCCCCAATCCTGTGCCTCCAGAATCTTTCGATCGGCCTTTGTCCACGCGATAGAAGCGCTCGAAGATGCGATCCAGATGCTCAGAGGGAATACCTGTGCCAAAGTCCTGCACAGAAAACTCAACCGCGCCGGGAATCCTCTGCGCTCCGATCACAATGCGCTTGCCAACGCCGCCATATTTTGCGGCATTTTCCAGCAAATTCGAGAAGACCTGCAACACGGCATCTGTATCGGCCATGACGCGCGCGCTCACCCGCTCGCCAGCCTCCAGTTGAATTTCCGTGTCTCGCAGGGAACCGTAGAAAAGCTCGACCGCATCCTCCACCAACGCGGATGCGGCCACCGGATGGCATCGCAATTTGTACTCACCCGACTCAATGCGGGCCAGCGCCAGCAGGTCTTCAGTCAGCCGATTCATTCGCGCAGCATTCTTGCGGATAATGCCGAGAAACTCCCGCGCCTGCGGAGAGAGTTGCTCGTCCTCCTCCATCAGTGTTTCCGCGTAGCCGGAGATGGAGGTCAAAGGCGTGCGCAATTCATGCGAGACATTCGCAATAAAATCGCGGCGCGTTTTCTCCACGCGCTCAATTTCACTCACGTCATGCAGCACAACCACGGCGCTGCCACCCAGCATGGGAGCCACGCTGATCTCAAATATCCTGCCCGGAAAAATCGACCGCGCGCGGCCTTTGGCCACCACGCGCTCGCGCAGCGCCCGCTCCACGCAGGCCAGCAGATCGGGGTCGCGCACCGTTTGCACCAACGCATGCCCGGCGCGGATGGAGCCGTCTGCCAGACGCTCCATCACCTTGTTCGTCCACTGAACGTGACCCTGCGCATTGACCGCAACTACAGCCTCTTCCATGCTGTCGAGCACGGTCTCCAGTTCCTTGCGTCTGTTTTCGAGAATGTGGGAGCTTTCCTCCATCCGCGCCGCAGCGACATTAAGCGCGCAGGACACACTCGCAATCCCCCCGTCGGAATTTTCCTCCAGGCGCGCGGTCAGGTCTCCATCGGCAAGGCGACCGGCAAACCCAACCATTCGATCCGAACGCCGGGTCATCTTTCGAGCCACCGCATAAGCAGCCAACACGGACACCAGCGTGACCAGCAACGCAGAGAGCAGCAACGCCAGCCATAAAAAGTGGTGCGGCGCGATCTGTGACACCCCAACTCCCAGCCACAGAGCCAGCAGTAGCGGCAGCCATACTTTGAAAAAAAGTCTACGTGTCATAAATACAATCTGGTCGTGGAGCGTACCGCGCTGGATGGCCCCGATCCGCCCACGCCTACCTGGGAATCTCGAAGCGATATCCCGCACCACGGACGGTTACAAGATACTGCGGATTCTCCACGTCTGTCTCGATTTTTTCGCGAATGCGGCGCACATAGACATCGACCGAACGCGGCGTAACAAAACGCGCATCGCCCCAAACGGCATCCAGCAGGTGATCGCGGCTGAAAACGCGACCGGGGTGAC
Source organism: Acidobacteriota bacterium (assembly GCA_021810625.1). Taxonomy (GTDB): domain Bacteria; phylum Acidobacteriota; class Terriglobia; order Terriglobales; family Acidobacteriaceae; genus JAJZIJ01. Next base: position 10,334 of record JAJZIJ010000054.1, on the reverse strand, counting down.
GCGCCAGATAATCCAGAAGGCGGAACTCTGTAGCGGTGGTGGCCATGATCTCTCCACGCACCTTCACTTGCATCGCGCTGGCATCGATCTCCACCGCATCAAACTGGAGTTGTGTCGGCACGGTGGGCCGCTCGAAGCGACGAAGAACAGCTTTGACGCGGGCAATCAGTTCACGCGGCGAAAACGGCTTGGTGATGTAGTCGTCCGCGCCCAGTTCCAGCCCCAGCACGCGGTCGCTCTCACTGGTTCGCGCGGTAAGGAAGATGACGGGCGTGCTGGCCAGCGCCGGGTTGCGGCGAATCCGGCGACAAAGGTCGAGACCATCGCCCTCAGGCACCATGATGTCCAGAAGGAACAAGTCTGGCGCTTTGCGTTCAGCGTCCACAAGAACGGCTGCTGTGGCAACAAAAATCCGTGCGACAAACCCGGCGGCCTCCAAATTATGCTGCACCAACCGGGAAATATCGGTATCGTCTTCCAGAACAAAGATCGTCTGTTTCAAGCCGGTTCCCTTTCTATACCGCAACTGACGACACGCCTCGCCGCCGCTTTCAGGCTACAGCACGGAAAAGAATGGATCGCCAACAGAATGTGAATCCTTTGTAACAGGAGTGTGAATGTTGCACGGCGCAAGCCCAAGAAATCGCTCGAAGACTTCATTGGAAAACAACCTTCCCTGCGCGGTCAGGCGGGCGGTGTCATCGACCATTTCCACCCAACCAGCGCCCACACAGGCGGCCAGCGCGGGCCGACAGGCAGCGACGACCTCCGCGCCAAACTCCACTTCCAGCGCGGCCAGCCGGAGACCCGCATTCCGCCGCAAACCCAGGAACCATGCCTCTTCGAGACTGGCGTCCACGTCCACCATCGTACTCTTGTGCCGCGCGCCCTGCTCCAGAAAAATTGTCAGATCGTCAGTCGCGGCCAAGCGGCGCGGATGGCCGTCCTTGCCGTGCAACATGGAATGCGCGTCCATGCCCAGACCCAAATACGGCTGGCGCAGCCAGTATTTTTCGTTGTGTCGCGACTCCCATCCCTGACGCGCAAAATTGGAAATCTCATACTGCGCGATGCCCGCTGCGTTCAGACCTTCGCAGGCTGCAAGATACATATCGGCAATCTCTGCATCGTCCGGCACGGCGCTGGCGTGATATCGCTGGCCTCCGGTGAGCATCTCGCGGCCCAGGCGCGAATCCTCGTCCACCTCCAGCATGTAGACGCTAACATGTGGCACGCCGCTAGCAATCGCCTGGTCGAGCGAGACCTGCCAGCTTGCCTCTGTCTGATGCGGCAATCCGGCCAGCAGATCGACGTTGATGTTTTCGATGCCCGCAGTCCGCAATCGGGCAATGTCCGTGAGCGTCTGCGCTCCGGTATGCAAACGACCCACAGCCGCTGCCTCGGCATCCACAAACGACTGCACGCCAAAACTGATGCGATTGACGCCAAGCTGCGGCAACGCCTCCAGCAGCGCGTCGGCAAGCTGTCCTGGCGCGCACTCCAGCGTGATTTCGGCATCGCGGGCGACGGAAAATTTCTCCCGCAGGGCGCAAAGAATGTTCCGCAATTGTTCTGGATGCAGCAGGCTCGGCGTGCCACCGCCAAAGTAGATCGTGTCCACCTGCTTCGGAAGAATCGTCTGCCAGTCTGCCGCCTGCGCTTGCGCGGAGTGAATCTCCTCCGCCAGCCGCTCGACGTAGCGCTCCAGCCGATCCCCTCCAAAAACGCCAGAGGCGAAGTTGCAATAGCTGCATTTCGCGCGGCAAAACGGAATCGAAATGTAAACGCCAAGCATCGAAGAACCGTTGTCCCTCATGGAACCACCCTCCGGGCGTGGCGGGCGGGCGCGACGAGCGAAGCCACTGCAACCATCCCGGTACAATGGTAGTGTCGCATGGCAGACGCCGCACCCAGCACGCCGCAGCAACACGACGAAGATGTCGTGGGTAAAGCGTACGACCATCGACTGATGCGTCGGCTGCTCACCTATTTGCGCCCGTATCGCTTGCAGGTCATCGTCTCCCTCATCGCCATTGCGCTCAAGGCATTTTCGGATGTCCTTGGCCCGTTCCTGACAAAAATCGCCATCGATCGCTACATGGCGCACACGCCGGAGGCGCAGCACTCCTGGCTGGGACGCCATCTAAGCGCCAACGCCGTCACGGGCATCAGCCAGATTGCAGCAATGTATCTTGGCTCGCTGCTCTTCGGCTATGCGTTGGAATTTGTCCAAATATACCTGATGCAATGGGCGGGGCAAAAGGTGATGTACGACCTGCGCAGCCAGATTTTTCGCCACTTGCAACAGATGCACGTTGCTTTCTTTGACCGCAATCCCACCGGGCGGCTGGTCACCCGCGTCACCAGCGATGTGGACGCGCTGAACGAAATGTTCACCTCCGGCGTCGTCTCCATCTTTGAGGATGTGCTGGTGCTGGCTGGCATTGTGCTGGTCATGCTCAGCATGAGCTGGTGGCTGGCGCTGATCGCCTTTTCCGTTCTGCCTGCCATTTTGTTCGCCACCAATATCTTTCGCAAGCGCGTGCGTGAGAGCTATCGACGCATTCGCGTGGCCATTGCGCGCATCAACTCCTTTTTGCAGGAGCATGTGAGCGGCATGAGCGTGGTACAGATCTTCAACCGCGAGCAGCGCGCCGCCCGCGATTTTGAAGTAGTCAACCGCCAGCACATGGATGCCTTCAAGGATGCCATTCTGGCCTACGCCGTCTACTATCCCGTAATCGAACTCCTCAGTTCCACCGCCATCGCGCTGGTGGTTTGGTTTGGCGGACGCAGCGTCCTTCTCCACGCCATGCCCTCCATCAGCCCGGCGGTAAGCGGCGCCGTCACTCTGGGCGTGTTGGTTGCCTTCATCCAATACGCGCAGCGCTTCTTCCGGCCCATCCAGGATTTAAGCGACAAGTACAACATCCTGCAAGCGGCTATGGCTGCCAGCGAGCGCATCTTCAAGCTGCTCGATACGCCATCGGAGATTGTCTCTCCCGCTCGTCCCCGCGCGGGCGACGGCAGCGGCAGCATCGAATTTCGCAACGTCTGGTTCACCTACCAGCGACTCGACGCGACCACGCTGGCGCAGATACAGCGCGGAAATTTTATAGACGATGGCTCCATCGAGTGGATTCTGCGCGATGTCAGCTTTTTCATCGAACCCAATGAAGTAGCGGCCATTGTTGGTCATACCGGCGCGGGAAAAACCACGCTGACCAATCTGATGATGCGCTTCTATGACGTGCAACGCGGCAGTATTCTGATGGACGGCGTGGATGTGCGCCAGTACGATCTGAACGTTCTGCGGCGACGCTTTGCCGTGGTGCTGCAAGATCCGTTTCTGTTTACGGGAACCGTTGCCAGCAACATTCGGCTTGGCTCGGATTGGATTACGCAACAACAGATCGAGCAGGCGGCGGATGAAGTGCATGTCGGCGATTTTATTCGCGGACTTCCAGGCACATTCGACGAGCCGGTTCGGGAGCGCGGCAATACGCTCTCCACCGGGCAGAAGCAACTCATCAGCTTCGCGCGCGCGCTGGCAGCCAACCCGCGCATTTTGATCCTCGATGAAGCCACGTCGAGCGTCGATACAGACACGGAAACGCGCATCCGTTCTGCGTTGCGACGCATGGTTACGGGACGCACCTCCATCATCATCGCGCATCGGCTCTCGACCATCCAACAGGCGGATCGCATTCTGGTCATGCACAAGGGCCAACTGCGCGAGACGGGCACGCATCAGGAACTTTTAGCGCAGCGCGGCCTGTACTGGAAGCTCTATCAGTTGCAATACAAAGACCAGGAAATCTCCGCCACAGGATTGCCCACGCCCGTTGTCAGCGCGAATTGAAGATCAGGATACGTGATGCCCATTCGATCTGACAGCCCGTTGCAGAACACGCCAGCCCCACTCATTTTTATCGCTGCCGGCGAGGCCAGCGGCGAGCGCTACGGAGCCATGCTGCTGGAATCAATTCGCACCCGCGCGCCGCAAGCGCGCTTCTTTGGCCTGGGCGGATCGCAGATGGAAGCCGCAGGCTGCGAATGCATCGTTCGCGCCGAAGAAATCGCCGTCATGGGCCTCACCGAGGTGGTTCGCCATCTGCCTACCATCTACGCAAAATATCGCGCGTTGGTTCGCAGCATCGTCGAGCGCCGCCCGGATATCGCCGTGCTGATTGATTTCCCCGATGTCAATTTCCGTCTGGCCAAGCACCTGCATCGGCTCGGCATTCCAGTGATTTACTTTGTCGGCCCGCAGTTGTGGGCGTGGAAGAAGCGCCGCATTCGCTGGGTACGCGAGCGCGTAACCAAAATGCTGGTCATCTTTCCGTTTGAAGAATCGTACTACCGCGAGCGCGGCGTCGATGCAGCTTTTGTGGGTCATCCGCTGGCCGATGTGCCACTGCCTACAATTTCGCGCGAGGAGTTTGCCCTGGCGTACAGACTGGATGCCGCAAAGCAATGGATTGGCCTGTTGCCCGGCAGCCGTAAAAAAGAATTGCGGCTAAACCTGCCGGAGATTGTCGCAGCCGCAGCACAGCTTGGCTCGCAATATGAATATCTGTTGCCCGCAGCCGCCACGCTGGACGCGGACTGGATTCGTCGGCAGATCAAAAATGTTGGTGAGCGCGGCGGCCTCGCTGCCCCCACAATTCACGTCGTCCCGGACGCGCGCGTCGTGCTGCATCATGCGCGAGCCAGCATTGTTGCCAGCGGCACCGCGACCGTCGAGGCTGCGCTGATCGGCAATCCCTTCCTCGTCGTCTATCGACTTTCCCGGCTCAGCTATGCCGTCGCCAGCCGAATGGTGAAAGTGCCGCATGTAGCGATGGCCAATCTTATTGCAGGTGCGCGCATTGTTCCAGAACTGATCCAGCAGGATTGCACCGCGCAAAATATTCTTCGGCATCTCACGCCGCTGCTCCACGACACACCGGAACGAGCCACCATGCAGCGCCATTTGACGGCTGTACGCGCAGCCCTGCATATTCCTGCCATGTCAGAAAATGATCCGGCAACGTCCCCAAAGACAGCTATCGAACGCGCTGCCGAATGGGTGTTGCAGGCTCTATCTGACGCAAAATAATGTCAGGAAGGAAAATTCGCAGAAGCAAGAACTAGGTTTCTGAAGTGGCAAGGGTGAGCCAGCATTTCCATTTTGAACAAATTGGAAATGAAGTGAAACAAAAATCAACCATACGGGCACATCGCCTGTATGGTCATCCGTAGGCTCCGCGATCCTTTTATCCAAGACTATTTGTCGTCTGCTCACGCTGAATACCCTCTGCGGAAAATAAATTTTGCGAATACTGCAAAACAAGCCGCCCAACATCCTGTAGCGGCATTGGAGGTATGACCGTCATCCCACCTGGCACCAAGTCACTGAGAGTTAGATACGATGCACGACAAAAATAGAGAAATTCGATGGGGTACTCTGGTTTTCTTGCGCGTGCCTGAACAGGGTCTGAGTCAAGTAAATAGCTGATATCTGGCCTTGGTGTGACCTTCATGATAAACCGAGCATAGATGCGAATAACTGAATTGTGCAGCGTTAGATTTGCAAGCTCGTCATATATATATCGATCAAAAATCACAAAATCTACATCCGAGCGTAACGCTTTCTTCAATGCGATTCGGAGGGAGACAGCATCCACAAAGTAAATGCCCAGTCGGATTAAAGTCATCAGCCACGAGCGTACATTTTTGTCTCTGCGGTTGATGGGTGCTGCAGGAGTTCCAACGCCTTTGTCTCCCTGAAACAATGTTTGGCCTGTTATTTCTCGTATCCTGGTAAATCTTGCAATATCATCCCAGAATGTAATCAGTTGGACGCGAAGGCCAAACGCTTTCATGTTGGCTTGAAGATTGATTATCTGCGTACTTTTCCCAGCACCATCAATACCAGAGAAACTTACAACCTTGCAGCGCCAATTTTCTGAATTTGTAATCATAAATTCTGTCCCCGTAGAACTTTCTTGGTATTTTCGACTGTCTATCAGTGAGGCTGACTGGGGCTTTCGAGGGATAGAGCAATAACCGTTCCAACAGCAACACCGACTCCCAAAATCACACCCACCCTTATCAGAATGGAACGCGCTCGCTTCTGTTTGGCTGGAGCGATCGCCGCTCCTGCAGGCTTGGAGGCTGCTACACCTGTTGTCTTTTCATAAGGTGCGGCTGCTGTTCCTAGAGGTTTCGATGTGTTATTTTGTTGTTCTTCTGGAGCATCGGGAACGGTACTAGATGACTGGTTGAGTACGATTTCTTGAGAACGAAAAAATTCTGGATTAACAAGAAATGCTCTGGGCGGAGTGATGCTTTCAGTCGATATCTTGATCGCCTGCCTGGATTGTTTTTGTAGATACTGTACGGAAGATGATTGCTGTGTTTGCTGACTGAGGAACGTTTGTTTTTTCTGTGCAGAGGCTGCCCTCCCGGTCAGCATGGTAAGGGATACTATAAGAAAATTGGATATCTGTCGCCATAGCCAATATTTATGATTTTTCATTGATTCCTCCGAATTAGACGGATTTTAGAAATGCTCAATCGGCGCTCTCCGTCTTGAGGTTGGGGAGCCTTGGCTCTGATGCCAAAAATCTACTTACTATTGGGGAAACTACTCACAGCGTCAGATGTTGTATTGTAAATATCAAAAATTCGGTTTAATCTGGCGATATATGGAGCGCTAACAACATCCGATGGTAGGGCTGCAAGCTTAACATCCCCGTTGCACTTCATGGCTTCTTCCAGACAACATAGCAAAACATAAACAATACAATCATCCAGTTTATACAAATTGGAACAGTCAAGCACGATGAGGGGGCGGCCAGCATTTATATGCCTCTGTAATTCGCGGAGAAATACTTTTCCCTGCATCGCACTCACTACCCTTGGCATTTTTTCCACCGCCACAGAACGCTTTATAGATTTCATGTTTCCCCCATAGATATTATGGCGAAGGCTTCAATCTGGCATTTAACATATTTGATGCATTCCATGTGTAATCTATCTTGCTTGGAGTACACGTATTCCGAGGCTATTCAGCAACTTCCAAGCAACGTGCAAGTTCCGATTTTGGATTACGAACAGAGTTCCTTAAAATATTTTTTCCATACCGGAAAAGTGTAATAATGTTGGTTTTGTACCAGCAGCATTCTGACATCTTTGGGGATAGTCCACACAAAAATCTAAGCCTGTGCATTCTGTTTGGATATGCAAGCATGGCTGCTACAAGTCTGTGATTTCCATCTAGAATCGTCAACGACTCTCTTTCGCTAACACCAATAAGAACCACGGAACCAAAGGTGGTATGATCGAGCAGAAGCTGGTTGCGTATTTCATCTATTTTAGAAATGAACCTATAGTTAATACTGCTTTTATTCTTCTGTATATATTCAACAATCTGCGTGATTGAAAAATTGCCTCGCGCTATTTTTCTCCACTGCGCGCGTGGAAATACGCGAATCTGGCCAAGGTTTCTTTCCATCACCTCCATTTCATACCATTCTGTCTTCGGTGGAAGTTCGTTCCACAATGCAAGGTGTCGAATGAAAAACAGGGCGCGTCGTTTTTCATTTTCTGCAAAATCCTCGAAATTGGGATTGGCAACAACATCGCGAAGCACTTCACGGTAATCCTTAAATTTTGGATTTTCAAAATCGCTCTTCAAAAATTCTGCGATTACTTCGCATTCCAAGACTCGTCGAATCACCTTCATGGATTGAAATGCTTCGTCCTCTTGCATGTCGTCTGAGGCGAAAATTAAATTTACAACGAATGGCAATGCCACAAAAATTAGTAGAAGAGACAACAGCCAGAGTTGCACTAAAATTACCTGCCTTAAGGATGAATGAAAGCGGAGAATACCAACTATGACAATCACGCTAAATACCAACTGAATCCAACTTGTGCTTGAGATTTTATACGACATTTCATATGTGATAATTACAGCGCTAAGGGAATATACCACGGTTGTGATGGCGTAGAGTGCTAACATATAAGACAGTCCGTATTTTCCAGCCATCGAAAATTTATTTCCGAATAGTTCCGTCCATATCCAAGGTGGGGTAAAGCGCAATCCGATTGCCAGAGAGAATCCTATACTCAGAACCAACAATAAGGAAGTTGCAATAACTGATATATTTCTTCGCGCATCTTTCCCTGTTCCAGCCACAAGTGGGAACATGCTATTTACTATTGCAGAGGAAAACGAAAAAATTACACGGCCAACCATTGCTATAGCTGCATAGAGTCCAGCAGTCTCTGAAAGGAAAAAATGCTTCACCAATACAATGTCACAATTATTAATGATCACTTGTCCGAAAAAAAATACCATTGCCTGCGCTGTTTCGCGAATGGCATAATATAGCTGAATCGAATCTGGAACCAGTGCAGAAACCTTTGGCACAATGGAGAAATAGGAAACCGCAACGGCGACAGAATTAGCAGCAATTACTCCACGAACACCAAGGCCCAACTGAATCAGGAGTATAGATCCTCCAAGTCGAATAGCCCCTTCGATGATAAGATTTATGGCAAGACGACGAAATCCGTAGGCTCCTTGGAGGTAGCCGCGTCGACTCCCCAAGGGAACGTAGAAAGCAACCCCTATGGCGAGCAGGACAACTAAAACTGGTGTCGGTAAATTCAGATAATCTGCAATTGTTTTTTTGAACAGTATCAATAAAATAGCAACAAATACACCGCATCCCCATGCTCCTCGATGAAGCCCGATATAGCCTGCATATTTTCCTTCTATGGAACTTTGTTGAGCCACAACCTTTGCGGAAATGATCTGAAAGGAAAGAGTAATCGCAGATATTAAAGTTAGAAGCGTGTAGACCGCTGTAGCATTTCCAAATCCATCCGGTCCAAGGTAACGCGCAACAGCAATGTTGTAGGCCAGGTTTATAGAGGTTGCAAGTCCAGCTCCAGAGAGCAATACAAAGCTTGCAGAAAGAATGCGCGCTCGTAGCACTTTTGAATTTCTGGCTGGACAGTTGAACATGTAGTTGCTTCTCCAGATACTCGAAAGATACTCTTCTTAATAATTTGACTATCGCACGTCAGCATAGACTTCCAAGCAAGTCTCAGGAGTGCGATCCGAGTCCGCAATAACTCATTCGATGCTGAAAATTGCATTACAGATGCCTGAAATAAATGTGTAGACTGATAATATTTTGCAACCTTGGCAACTCATGGCATCCTTATGCGCTTCTAATGACTGTAGGTATTATGATGATGTTTCGTGCAAATATTTTTCTGCTATTTTCTCTGTTTATCTCTCATGGATGTTCTAATTCTGGATCGTCTTTGCCTGTGCAGTTGAAATACAGGGCGGTAAAGAAATCTCCTGAGGTTTTGGCTTTATATGAGGCGTGGTTCGGGCACCCTAAACATATTTCCATCGGCTATTCTTCGCATGATCCTGCAGTAATACGCAGGCAGATTCACAAAGCACAAGCGCTTGGAATTTCTACGTTTGTGGTGGATTGGTACGGAAATCGCGAGCCATTCATTGATCAGAGCTACGCTTTGATGCAGACCATTGCAGACAAGAACAAGTTCCACGTCGCTATGATGTATGACGAGACGGAAGAAGAAGATGGATCTACTGAAGAAACCATCGCCGATCTCACCATGTTTCATGAAACATATCTTTCACCGAAATCCCCAGGACATCATGCGTACCTTACCTACGAAGGCCGTCCGATAATTTTTATCTTTCCAAAGGGAGGGCACACCGATTGGAGTCTGGTGAGAATTGCGGTTGACAAATGGGACACCCCACCATTCCTTATCGATGAAAATCTTCCCGATCAGTATGCAAGCGCTTTAGATGGATTTTATGCTTGGATAAATCCTGGAAAAATGGGATGGGCCGCGGATGGCAGCAACTGGGGTAAGCAGTATTTGGGAAATTTCTATCAAACCATGCTGTCGCAGTATCCCAACAAAATAATTGTTGGTGGCGCATGGGCCATGTTTGATGATAGTAAGGCATCTTGGAGCTTGAATCGGCACATATCAGCGCGATGCGGTAAGACCTTTCAAGACACGCTCAACTTCTGGAAAAAATATTTTCCAGTCGATGACCCTATCCCATTTGTAATGATAGAAACCTGGAATGATCATGAGGAAGGTTCAGCAATTGAGGACGGCATCCCAACCTGCGGAAGCGCATCGTAACCATATTTATTGAAGATTAATAACTCTAGAGGCTGTTATGAACTTTATACCTGCGGGTAATTTTCATATTGCAGCGGGCGAGCATTCGCGCAGTATGGAGGGATGGAGAAGCGATATTCGACGCAGTATCC
>JAJZIJ010000017.1 GCA_021810625.1 Acidobacteriota bacterium | reverse complement strand
CGCGAAGGTGCTGTTGCTCACCGTCAACGTGCCGCCGCCGTTGAAAATGCCGCCGCCGCCGTAGCTGACCATATTGCCGGAGAAGGTGCTGTTGCTCACCGTCAACGTGCCACCAAAGAAGTTGTAAATACCACCACCGCCGCCGAAGCCGTTGCCGCTGGCCGTATTGCCGGAGAAGGTGCTGTCGCTCACCACCACCGTGCCACCGTTGTTATAAATGCCACCACCGCCGCCGTAGCCGTTGCCGCTGGCCGTGTTGCCGGAGAAGGCGCTGTTGCTTACCGTCAATGTGCCACTGTTGACAACGCCGCTGCCGCCGCCGTCTGCGATGGTCAGCCCGGAGAGGCTCACCGTAGAGGCGGAGTTGATGTTGAAGACCGGATACTGCTTGTTCCCGGATATGGTCAGCAGATTCGCTCCCGGCCCGGTGATGGTGATACTCGCGGCAAGGGCAGGCAACGCGCTGCTCAGCGTAATCGTTCCCGTTACGTTGAAGGCAAAGCTGATGTCCCCGGAACCCTGGCTGTTGGCCAGCGTAATGGCATCGCGCAGGGAGCAGACATCGCTGCCGCCGCACACGGCGCTGGAGTCTGTACTGTCCGCCGTGGTGGTCACGGTGAGTGGGCCAAGCTGCACCGCTCCCAGATCACTCACCACGCCAGTGCCCGTGGGCCGGGGGAATCCGCGCTGATCGGTGGCCAGAGTGCTGGACAACCCTGCGTTCAGGGCCGGACTGTTTGGCAGCGGCATCATGGTTTCCGTGGGGCCGCCGTTGTATTGCAGCGGGCCGAGATTCGGACTGGGGCTGGACGACGACGTGCTGATGAGATTGTTGCTGCTCTGCGTGCCGCAGCCAGAGCAGTCGTTGCCCGCCTGTCCTGAAGCAGTATCCGTGTTGCCCGCCACAACACTGTTGGTGATCGTCACCGTAGCGCCGCTGTTGTAGTTGAGAATGCCGCCGCCGCTGCTGGCCGAATTGCCGGAGAAGGTGCTGTTGCTCACCGTCAATGTGCCACCGCTGTAAATGGCACCGCCCTGGCCGCCGCTGGCCGTGTTGCCGGAGAAGGTGCTGTTGCTCACCGTCAATGTCGCCGACGCGCTACCGTTGGCAATGGCGCCGCCTTGGCCGCTGCTGGCCGAATTGCCGGAGAAGGTGCTGTTGCTCACCGTCAATGTGCCAGTGTTGGCAATGCCGCCGCCTTCGCCGCTGCTGCCAGCCGAATTGCCGGAGAAGGTGCTGTTGCTCACCGTCAATGTGGTGCCGCTACCGTTCGCAATGCCGCCGCCGAAGCCGCTGCCGCCGATGCTGCTGTTGCCGTTGGCGATGGTCAGCCCGGAGAGGCTCACCGTAAGACCGCCATTAAGGAGGAAGACCGGACATTGATTGTTTCCCGATATGGTCAGCAGATTCGCGCCCGGCCCGACGATGGTCACACTCTGTTTGATGAGCAGCGCGCCGTTGGTCAGCGTGATGGTGCCCGATGCTCCCGCGCCAGAGAAGTCAATGGTGTCGCCATTGGCTGCGTTGTTGACCGCATATCGAATCGAGCCAGTATCGCTGGCGTTATCCGTCAAGTCCGTCACCGTGTAGGTGGTGGCGTGGGCGCTCACCGCCGCCAGCATGAAGACGGTCAGCAACAGGCCGGATGCGAATGACAGGACAGAAAACGCAGATCCCTCCACTCCAGCCTGCCCTGAGCGCAGCCGAAGGGGTCGGGATGACAGAGATGTACGCCGGGTGCCCCAGGTCTCGTTTTTGAGACCTGGGATCGCTTCCATGCATTCCAGACCTCTTTGGGCTTGCGCGGGAAAGCTCTGCCTACGAACGACAGAGCAGAGCGCGAGAATGCGCGACGCGAAGGTTGACGTTGTCATGGAAAAAATCCCCCAGAAATCAAAAATTGGAACGCTCGGATCGAACCCGCTGCATCCACACGCAGCCTCCCACTCAAACTTGGATGGGGCGAGGGGAACGTGTTCCTCGTCACGCGAAGACGTGACACTCAGCACGTGAAAATGATGCCCGTATCTTTGTACCACGGATTCGCAGGTTTTTCCATGAAAATATCACTATTTTCATGGGCGAATCCGCAGCGAAAGAAGGGGAAATGGGGCAGTTGAAGAGAACCGCCCTCAGGGGCTGAAGCCCGCGTTGTTTTTGCTGAAATACCGGACGAGCTGGAGCCGCGTCCCAGATTGCTGACAAAGGTGTAAGGCGGAAAAAGACTGCCCCTCGGGGGCTGAAGCCCACCTGGTTTTAATAGGACTTATGTACGGGCTGAAGCCCGTACCTTTCAAAACGCGGCAACATCCTCGAACAATAGTGGGTTTTTCAGCAGCCTGGGACGGGCTGAAGCCCGTCCCCTTCACGCTCTAACGCCGCGCCCATTCAAAAACCGGGATCGGGCAGGATTTTCCTAGCTGCAGCCGCTGGTGCTGCCGCACTCCACGCATTTGTAACAGCTACCGTTACGAATCATAATGGCGCCGCAGGTGTGGCAGCTTGGAGCATCCCCCATATCGACCAACGAGCGCATGGCATCGGCGGCATGGTACAGCCCGCGATCCTCCAGATGCACGCCGCCGGACGATGTGGAGGCGGCATCGGCGCGGAGGCCATCTGTCTCCGCCGCTTTGGCGCGCATTTCTGGAACAACCCCGGCCAGCGGAGCCGAGGTTCCGACAAAGGACGCTGCCTGGGCCACCGAACCCTGCGCCGGAAGCTGCGGGACATCCACGGAAGTCGCTGCGGGATCCGTATTGGCCGCGCCCTTCCCTGCCGATCCCGCGCCCGCCAATCCCGCGAAGAGCGGCAATTGGTGGCCGGAGAGGAAACGCAGTTGCAGCCAGCGGAAGATGTAATCCATGATGGACTTGGCAAAGCCGATCTGCTCATTACCCGTCCAGCCGGATGGCTCAAAGCGCGTGTGCGCGAACTTCTCGCAGAGCACCTTGAGCGGCACGCCATGTTGCAGCGAGAGCGAAATTGCCGTGGCAAAGGCATCCATCAACCCGCTGACCGTCGAGCCTTCCTTGGCCATCTTGATGAAAATTTCTCCCGGCTGGCCATTGGGGTACAGCCCAACGGTGATGTAGCCCTCATGTCCGGCGATGGAGAATTTGTGCGTCAACGATGCGCGTTCCTCGGCCAGGCGATGACGCACAGTACGAGGCGGAGCGCTGGGATCCTGCTGCGTCTGGAAGGTTGCGGCGGCCATTTGCAGCGCGGCGCGCGCCGCCGTTTCCACGGAGCCTGCCGGAACCGAGACGGTGGCCGCAGCGTTGGGCGCAAGCTGCGCGAGCAGCGACTCGAAGGCTGCGGCATCCAGCGGAGCGCTGGACAGCGCGGACAGCGCCTGCGCCGCAACGGAATCCAGCGCAGTATTGTTGCGCGAGGTCTTCGGATCCCTGGCATCCTTGCCATCGCCAACGTTCAACGGCTGCACGCCCTTGGAGCCATCGCGATAAATGGCCACGGATTTCAAACCCTGCCGCCAGGATTCGATGTATGCCTCGGCAATGTCATCGACCGTCGCGTCGTTGGGCAGGTTGACGGTCTTGGAAATTGCGCCGGAGAGAAAGGGCTGCGTGGCGGCCATCATGCGTACATGGCCCATGTAATGAATGGCGCGCGTGCCTTTGGCCGGCTTGAAGCTGCAATCGAAGACCGAAAGATGCTCCGGCTTGATGCCGGGCGCGCCTTCGATGGTGCCCGTGGCGTCGATGTAGCTGACAATGGCATCCACCTGATCGTTGTTGTAGCCCAGCTTGAAGAGCGCTGCGGGCACGGTGTTGTTCACGATCTTAATCATGCCGCCGCCGACCAGTTTTTTGTACTTCACCAGCGCCAAATCCGGCTCCACGCCCGTGGTGTCGCAGTCCATCATAAAGCCAATGGTGCCCGTTGGAGCCAGCACCGTCACCTGCGAGTTGCGATAGCCAAATTTCTCTCCGTGCGCCAGCGCCTTGTCCCAGCAATCGCGGCTGGCGTCAATCAACGCATCCAACTGCGGCACGCTGAAAGGTTCATTGCTGGCGCGCGAAGCCCCAATCTTGTTGACTTCTGCGCGGTGCATGCGAATTACGTCCAGAAACGGTTCGCGGTTGACGTAGTAGCCGGGGCAGGCTCCACCTGCGCGACTGACCGATTGCGTTAATGGCGTGGCCGAAGGCAACGCCGCGCACTGCTCGGCCAGACGCGCCGATTGCAGATATGCCTCGCCACACATGATGGCTGTCAGGCAGGCGGCAAAGTCGCGTCCGGCATCGGAATCATAGGGCAGGCCGAAGGACATCAGCAGCGCGCCCAGGTTGGCATAACCCAATCCCAGCGGGCGATAATCATGCGAGTTTTTGCCAATGGCCTCGGTCGGATAGCCGGAGTTGTCGATCAAAATATCCATCGCCGTAATCATCACATCAACGGCATGGCGGTAGGCGGCCACGTCAAAGGCACCTGTCGCGGTTACAAATTTCATCAGATTGAAGCTGGCCAGGTTGCAGGCTGAATCATCCAGAAACATGTATTCCGAGCAGGGGTTGGAGGCGTTGATGCGACCTGTGTTTTTGGAAGTATGCCAGCGATTGATGGTGGTGTCATACTGCATCCCCGGATCGCCGCACTGCCAGGTCGCCTCGGCAATTTTGCGCATCAGATCGCGCGCCTTGTAGCTCTTGAAGGGCGTTCCATCCTTCACCTTGCGCGTGGAGAACTCCTCGTCGCGCTCCACCGCGCGCATAAATTCATCGGTCACGCGCACGGAGTTGTTGGCGTTCTGGAAAAAGATCGAAGTAAATGCCTCGGAGTCCGGCCCGGAGCCATCATAGCCCGCCTGCACCAGCGTCCAGGCCTTGGCCTCTTCTTTGGATTTGCACTCGATAAAGTCCACGATGTCTGGATGATCCACGTTGAGGATGACCATCTTGGCGGCGCGGCGCGTCTTGCCGCCGGATTTAATCACTCCGGCAAAAGCGTCAAAGCCGCGCATAAAGCTGAGCGGGCCGCTGGCCACGCCACCGCCGGAGAGATTCTCCGTCGATCCGCGAATGGCCGACAGGTTGCTCCCCGTGCCCGAACCCCACTTAAACAACATGCCTTCGGTTTTCGCCAGCGTCAAAATGGAATCGAGCGAGTCCTGCACGGCGTTGATGAAACAGGCCGAGCATTGCGGATTGCGATAGCCCGTGACGGAAAATTCCACCGCGCAGGTGTGCGGATTCCAGTGCCAGTTCTGCGCGTCGGAGTTCGGCTCCAGCCGATCACAGCCCACGTTGAACCAGACCGGAGAATTGAAGGCGACCTTCTGATTCACCAGCAAATGCGCCAGTTCGTCGTGGAAGATGGCGGCATCCTCCGGCGTGGCGAAGTATCCGTCTGCCATGCCCCAGTCACGAATGGTCTCGGCCACGCGCGCAATCAACTGGCGCACTCCGGTTTCCCGCTCCGGCGTGCCCACCTGGCCGTGCAGGTATTTGCTGGCCACAATGTTGGTCGCAGTCATTGACCAGTCAGCAGGAACCTCGACATCTTTCTGCTCAAAAATGCTGTTGCCCTTGGAGTCGGTGATGCTGGCCGCGCGGCGCTCCCAGGTGATTTCGTCATAAGGCGAAACACCGGGCCGGGTGAAGTAGCGCGGGCAGGTGAGACCATCAACATTTTTGACCGGGGATGCAGTCAGGACGGAGGCAGGCTCCGCGATAGAGGGTTTCGCCACGATTGTGGCAGCGCCACTCGTTGCAGATGCTTTTTTCTGGATACTTTCGACCATGTCGGCCTCCTGTGTTGGTTTGATGCCTGGCCTTGCGTCTGGAGCCTGCATTTTTATGTACCGCCGGATCGCACATGCCCGCCGAAAAACAGGCCACCATCACGGAAGATATTCCGGTGAGGGGCTACCGTTCCAGCGAGGCAAATATAAGCCCGCAAGAGGAAAGCTACCGCTGTCGGTTGTGGATGTCAAGAGATAACCACAACATCTGGTATTTTTATTTTACATCTTCCCGTTTCGGCCCGCCCTTTGGGAAATCGCTGCATGGAAATTTTCGCTTCACACAATGCTGACGCTACGCGCCGCGCGCGTCTGAGGCAAGGCGCAGGAATGGTGCAGTCTCGGTGGACAGGTGTGCAGCGTGTGGATAAACGGGCCGGGCGCTTTACCGAAGTCGAACACACCATTACAATCGGACAGAAGGGCCGACGTAGCTCAGTTGGTAGAGCAACTGATTCGTAATCAGTAGGTCACCGGTTCAACTCCGGTCGTCGGCTCCACGCAAACACTCAGCATGGAATAGTTCTGAACAATCCAGATGTTGCAACGGTAATTGTTAACCATGCATTACGAGAAAATTTACCGCCCCGCGTTCACCGTCCTCGGCATCGCCTGTCGGGCATCGAACGCGCAGCCCGATACCATCTACGGGCTGTGGCAGCGTTTCCGTGAGGAAAATATTGCTGCACATGTCCTGGAGCGCGTCAGCGATGCCGTGTATGCGGTCTACTGTGAGTACGACAGCGACCATACCGGCGAGTACACGTTCGTGCTTGGGTATGAAATTCCGGCCACTGCGGCGGCGGTGGAGGATACTCCAGAGGGGCTGGTGGTGGCCAACATACCCGCCGCCCAATATGCCGTGATTGAAGCGCGCGGAGAACAGCCAGATGCCCTGATCTCAGCGTGGGAGCACGTCTGGACTTCCACGTTGGCGCGCAGCTACATTTGCGATTTCGAGGTTCATTGGGGGCCGATGGCGGTCGAAGTCTATGTCGGAATGAAATGAAACAGGTCAATTTATTCCCGGTTTCACCTGTTTTTTTCGGTTTTGGACGGATTTTCCTCAGGAAATCTGGAATTTCCCTTGTAGCGGACGCGAAAAATCCGCATAATGAGCGATAGTAGGTGGAAATATCGCGCTCAGGACTGTGACTCTATATAGTCGTCAAGACGTTCTTCGCATCCTGCACATCACCGCTCGCCAATTGAGCGGGTGGGAGCGCGTCGGCCTTGTCGATGCGTTGGAGACCTACACCTTCCAGCATCTCTCTCAGGTACGCACGGTGCGCGATCTTTCTTCCCGGCGCATCCGGGCATCGAGCATTCATGCTTCGGTGGCAGCCATGCGGCGTGTCTCCGGCATGGCAAACCCATTACAGGAATCCTCCCCCGTCACCACTGGCTCCCGCGTGGTCTTCCGCCATGCGGGTACCGTTGTCGATCCTATTTCTCGTCAGCTCCTGTTCGATTTTGAAAATCATGTACAGCGGCCCATGTGCAGCGTGACCCACATGGGAATCAGCCAGCGCAGCCGCGATGCGTATATCGCCGGACTGTTCATGGAGGCTGTGCGACGCGAGGACGAGCGCGGCACGCGCAGGCAGGTTGTAAAACAAGCCGTCAAGCAGATCATGGAGATATACCATCACATTCTCGAACTCCAGCCGAATCATGCGCCCGCCTGCATCAATCTCGGCACCATGTATTACAACCTGCGCCAGTATGCCCGCGCCGAGGAGATGTATCGCCGCGCCACCGAGGCCGATCCGCGCTACGCGCTGGCCTTCTTCGATCTGGGCAATGTGCTGGATGAAATGAAGCGCCTACCGGAGGCCATCGACGCCTACAAACAGGCGATTCATCTGGTGCCCGATTATGGCGACGCGCATTACAATCTGGCGCTGGCCTATGAGCGTCAGGGGGAGTCGCGCCGGGCGCTCTGGCACTGGGTCTATTACACGCGGCTCGACCCCGCTGGCCCTTGGGCCGACCATGCTCGCGCCCAGGCGCAGAAGGCGCTCGAAAGTGAACACCTGAAGATTGTCTACCGCCGCAGGTGAAACACGCGGTGCAGCCGAAATTCAGCTAGAAATAATTCAGCTAGAAATTTAGACGAGGAAGCTCTGCATAAGAGCTAAGGATTCCCTCAGCGGCTAAAGCCGGATGGCGATGTCAGGGCTAACGGCGGGACTAAAGTCCCGCCCCTTCAAAACGCAGGGTTGGGCAGATTTCTAAGAGGCGGATTTTGCGCGGAGCGAAGGGTGCCGAGGGTGCGGGTTGCGATGACAATGCCGGAACCGTCTGGATTCTCCCCCACTCAAGCCAAAAGCAAGGCTTGAATGGGGCACCAGGCATTCCGATGACGTTGAGTAAAAAAATCCTTATTGAAAAGTTACGCAAACGTGGTGATGTTGAAGAGGAAGATTTTATGTCCAGTGGTTCACGCAAATTCACGCCTTCAGTGCCAATCAACTACGTCCAGCCTAAGCCAGTGAAAGTGCCGCTGCCGCCACGTTCAAAATAGGAAAACTAGTTTTGGCTTTTACAGTTTTAGGAGCGGCGCGGAGAATAGTGTCCATTGCTGCATTGAACCTATCGTATTCCAGTGTGCTTTTGCTCACTTAGTCGCCTCTTGTAAAGCCTTCACAAAGGCGGTTGTGTCGAGATAGTAGTTAGGATATGCACTCTTTAGTGTGGCAATGGAGTCAACTGAAACAAGAACCGCCTGCACATTTGTTTCAACTTCAGTTCTCTTTTCTGCGATGAGATAGTCATCATTCGCTCTTACCAATTCATCCTTCAGATAAGGAACCACTTGCAGGGTGTTTTTGTTTGGATCCAACACGAGCAGGAATGCGTGAGCGTTCGCCGCATTGGTCACAACATGTCGGACGGCTGTTCCCCATCCCTGCAATACCTCCTGGACTCGCAATGAGTCGCTGAGAGCCTTCAACTCTTGCTTGAGTTCCTTCCTGTCGTCCGGGGTTCCTGGAACTGGGGGACACTTCTCCCGGAGTGCTATTGAACTCGACATCAGAGCAAAGAATCGTAACCAATCGTCATGTCCGATGTCGTGCCCGATGCTTGATTTGAGGGCTTGGCCAGTGAAAGTAGAAATGGTTTCTACAGCAGTCGCCCATGCGTGCTGCAAGCGCGAACGAATCTGAATCTCAATTTTCTGCTCATTGAATATCTTGTATTCCTCGGCTCTACTCTTATATTTGTAAACGAAGTGGTAACTTCGGTATCCATCCGTTTTAGGCTCCGCGATATAGTTCTTCTCTTTTGCGAGTGTGTGCCTATTGGGATTGCGCGCGTTTGCATCCCGGTAAAGGTCAACTAACTGAGTGACGCGGCGCATATCGACCATCACAGCCCTACAGCCTCCTATATCTTGCATTTGCGACAGTTTCATGTCGGGTTTGCTAAGAAGTTTGGATCGGATGGAAGAGAGCCGCTTCTGACGTTGAGCGATAATGGCATTTGGATCCAACCGCCGCGCCCTCTGTAACAGATTCATCTTTATAACATGGAGAGGGTAACTGTGCGCCGCCCGCCAGTTGTTGATAACATCCAGCGCGGCATCCCTATCCCGTCCCCAGAGAGGAGCTATAGTGAGATATTTCCCTGCCTCGTTCACGCGCTTTCGGCTATAGTTCGGAGTTGTCCACGCCATACCATAACGGTAGACCTCCTCTATTGATTCATCAAGTGTATAATTGTCCTTATCGCTGCTAAAATTAAAGCCAGCATGGCATCCACAACTGCGCTTTCCCCTGAGATTCTCGCCAAGTATGAGCCGGTGATCGGCCTGGAAGTTCACGTCCAATTGCAGACTGAAACCAAAGCCTTCTGCGGCTGCTCATCGCGATTTGGCGCAGCGCCCAACACGCAGGTCTGTCCCGTCTGCCTGGGACTGCCCGGCGCGCTGCCCGTGCTGAACCGTCGCGCCGTGGAGTTTGGCGCGCTCGCCGCAATGGCCATCAACTGCCAGGTGCGCGAGACGTCCATCTTCGCGCGCAAAAATTATTTCTATCCCGATCTGCCCAAGAGCTACCAGATTTCGCAGTTCGACAAGCCGCTGGCCGAGCATGGCTGGATCGACGTCCCCACACCCAACGGCAGCAAGCGCATCGGGATTACGCGCCTGCACCTGGAAGAGGACGCAGGCAAAAGCATGCACGATGGCTTTGCCGATTCGCGGGAACGCACCTATCTCGACCTGAACCGCTGCGGCACGCCATTGGCGGAGATTGTCAGCGAACCCGACATCCGCACTGCGGACGAGGCATACGAGTATCTGGCGCGACTCAAGGAGATTCTGCTCTACACCAGCGTCAGCGATTGCAATATGGAAGAAGGTTCACTGCGTTGCGATGCCAACGTCAGTGTGCGTTTGAAGGGCGCGGAGAAGTTCGGCACCAAGGCCGAAGTAAAAAATGTCAACAGCTTCCGCTTTGTTCGCGCAGCGCTGGAGTATGAGATTGCACGCCAGATTGAAGTCCTCGAATCCGGCGGGCGCGTGCAGCAGGAGACGCGCCTGTGGAATGCGAACGAGGGGCGGACGTATTCCATGCGCTCCAAGGAGCAGGCGCACGATTACCGCTATTTTCCTGAGCCGGATTTGCCGCCACTCGTCGTCTCTGCCGCATGGCAGCATGAGATTCGCGCCAACATGCCGGAGCTGCCCGAAGCGCGGCGCAAGCGCATGGTCGCCGACTATGACATCACCGAGCAGGACGCGCAGGTGCTCACGGGAACACGAGAATTTGCCGATCAGTTCGAGGCTGCGGCCAAGGCCACGAAAAGTCCCAAGCGCGTGGCGAATTTAGTGCAAGGGGAGTTGATGGGCCGCCTCAAAGCCGCTGGGTTGGAGCTGACGCAATCGCCCATCTCCATGCGCGGCATCGCGCAGGCCGCCGACCTGACCGAAAGCGGCGAACTCTCCAGCAAGATGCTCAAGCAACTCTTCGACCACTGCTTTGAGACAAGCGAGGATTTTCCCGTCGTCTATGAACGCGAAAAACCACAGCAGATCAGTGACCCCGCTGCGCTGGAAACCATGATCGACGAAATTATCGCCGCCAACCCCAAGCAGGTGGAGCAATACCGTGGCGGCAAAAAGACCGTCGCCGCATTCTTCGTCGGCCAGGTGATGCGGCTATCAAAGGGTCAGGCCAACCCGGCACTCCTCAATGAACTGGTGACTAAAAAGCTGGACGCATAGGAAGCTCGAAACAAGTTCGGCTGTCAGAGGATCGTGGGGGAACCCGCGTCTTGAAAATAGAAACAACCGATTTCCACTTTCGCACCTCCCCGACGACCGTTCTTTCTTTCTCTTTAGGAGAGGAACAACATATTGAAAGATCACAGGTGGCCCACACTTCGCATTATTTGCGAAGTGTGGGAGGGTCAACGGTACGCTGCCAATACCACGATCCCTGATTGAATCATACTCTCTCGTTCCGCCCCACACATGGCAAAATGCGACAAGCGTGGGGCACTCGGCGTAGTTTCGCCCCCCACCCTACATCTAATCGAAAAGCTCAGTCTGTTGATCCGGCACTTTATTTGTAGGGGTTTGTGTAATCGAACGCAAGAGATCGAGGGCGGGCCTTGTTCGTTTTTTGGACAAAGCTTTTTCCAACTCACTGTAGTATATAAACTTCCAACCATCTCGTTGCACCTTCTCTGCAAACATCGGCTCCTGTAATTTCCGGAATAGTAGTCGTTCACGCTCTTTGGGTATCACAACGAATCGATCAATATTTGGCACCGTTAAATTTGACCCGCGTACAAGTGCCTCAGTAATAGCAGTGGTATTCTCCACTTCAAAGATGGCGGTGATTGTCTCTTTTGTCGCCCATATCAGATCGATCTGCCGAATGCGATCTATGTTGGTCTTGGTGACAGATGTCGGCAGTGGAACCTTACCCGAATTGAAGTGCTTTAGTTTTTTACCTCGATAGTTCTCGGATTGTTCCCGGAGACCAATTTGTATTGAGTACTTTTCTGACCGTCCCAACTCAGCAAGCATTCCAATCATCGTCGTGTGCTCGCCTTCTCTCACCTTGACTATTGGTTTTAGGGTCCACATTCCATCAGAAGTTTGCTTAGCATATTCCTCTAATATTGTAGATACTCTTTCTGTTTCGGGTGTCATAGCATTTGGAAAATTTATAAATATCTCTTGTAGCACATCATCAAAGCTGACTTTAACCATGCGAGAAAGTACGCCAACAATGGCGGTTTCAAGGCGTTCCGTGAGAGGAACCACATCAAGGTAGGGGATGGATGCTGGATCCTTAAACCACCATCTTTGACCACCGTTACCTTTCGACTCGTGGTCGTCAATCAGAACGAACTCCTTCCCTAAATAGTCCCTCATTACTTTTTCTGGGCTTCTGGTTCCAGAAAGTAATGCACCAGCTTTTTTTAGATGAACAATTATGCCATTTAGAATAAATGTGTACGCTGTTGGCTCACCCCTCTCAGCAAGAATAGTCTTGGCTGCGGTTAACACGGCACGCTCGTACTCGATTCTGCTTACTGTTTCTCCAGAACTAAAACTAATAGGGGTCTTTGGCTTCCGAAATCGAATATAGTAGTCTCCGACAGCACTACCATAAGGAACAAGCAATCCCTTTGCCGAAGCGCGGGCTGGTGGTTGGTAGATGATTTTTTCTAAATCAAAGCCAGAAGATGCAACAGCCTTGATGATTGAGTTCCAGACTCGAATTTCTGTACTATGGAATGTAACCGTAAGATACCGATCAGGTTTCAGCACCCTATACACTTGCTTGAAGGCCGCTAGTAGCATCTTATGGTAGTATTCAAAATCTTTGTCGTCGTTGATCGTGATCTCGTCTTCAAAATTCATTTTTAAGCCAAGCCAAAGTGCCCAAAGCGTGCTTAATTCCGCGTATGGGACAGATCCACCGTATGGTGGATCTGTGAATACGTAGTCAATGCTGTTGTTTGGTATCAGCTTGTCTAGCTCCAATACGTTCAGATTCCCAAGTAGACAATTTGCGTTTTTTCCTAGGTCATTGAACTTCTTGGCAAGTTCCCAATTACGAATTGACTCGTTACTTTCTTCCTTACCCTTTAGAATTCCTTGTTTGCCTTGAACGGCGCTATCGAATAATTCCCAGACATTCTGTTCCATGAATTCAGGAGGCACCCAGTAGCTGTTTATTGCCCAAAATGAGCTGAACGGGCGACTGGGACGCACAGGTGTCATCTTGCTCGCCAAGTGCAGCATGCTAGTAAAGGCAAAGGTGAGGATGCTTTTTGTCGATTTCTCTGATTCAGTCTGGATAGCATTCCAGAGTGTGTACAGCGCTAAAAGATTCCTGCGAGTAAAAAGATTTGAAAATCTTGGACCTGCTTCTCGCCTTCCTTGGTTGAAAGTAATGCCTTCTGGGAACTCCATGTCTGGGAGCCCGTGCGGAATTGGTCTCCCTTCTATTGCTTTTAACAGATCAAGGTCTTGCGATTTTGGCACATCGATATACCGCTTCATGCATCGTACACAATGGTATCTGACATCCTTCAATGTTTTTGTATCGCGATCCCAGCAACTTGCAATTAGCGTTGCGGTCTCACCGCATGCCCTACATGTCGTCCGGTAAAGAGCTTCTATGTCTGACCAGATGAGACTACGTATCTTTTCAAAGCTTTCCTTAACAAGTTCCAATGAGACGGGGCTGCCGGTCGCACGGGTGATGAAGATAGATACTGGGCTAAGATCGGTACCGACTGCCTTGCGACCCAACTTCATGGCCTCTAACGCCGTTACTCCAGAACCGAGGAATGGGTCAAAAACGATTTCGCCGGGTCGTGAATAGTGCTTGATATACTCGGCAACCACGTTGTGTGGCTTTCTTGCCCAGTATTTGTGCATCACGTACATAGACGTATGCCCACGCGCAACGAGTGCATGATCGAACGGATTGAGAGGAGAAGATTTCATAGGCGCTCAGATTCCCTGTTGGTATTACTGCATACCCTATCACATTAAATCCAGTCGGCTAGTGGTCTATATCTCCAAAGTATGAGAAGCGGATGTCCCACCTTCGCACCTGCAGTGTGCTGGAAATGGTGCGGTCATTCTTTATTTTTCTTCTTGATTTCAATGTTCAGGCGCTTGATCTTCTGATTGAGCGTAGACAGCGGAATATGAAAATGCTCCGCCGCCTCCGTCTGGTTCCAGTTGCAACGTTCCAGACGATCGGTAATGATGCGCCGCTCCACCTCTTCGAGAATGTCGAAGAGCGAGGCATTGGGCGTGTGTTCCAACATGCTGGCGGAGTAGCTCTGCCCGGTGATGTGACCCGGCAGTAGCTCGACGCCAATCGTCGGCCCGGTGGAGAGCACCACGCAGCGCTCGATGATGTTTTCCAACTCCCGAACATTTCCCGGCCAGTCATAATCCACCAGAATGCGCAGCGCATCC
Source organism: Acidobacteriota bacterium (assembly GCA_021810625.1). Classification (GTDB taxonomy): domain Bacteria; phylum Acidobacteriota; class Terriglobia; order Terriglobales; family Acidobacteriaceae; genus JAJZIJ01. The sequence continues at coordinate 42,554 of JAJZIJ010000017.1, read as the reverse complement.
TGCGTAATCACGCGCAGGGGCAGGCCGTTCTCCTCGCAATATCGCTTGAGAAAGTGCATGGCGAGAAGCGGAATATCCTCCCTGCGATTTCGCAGGGAAGGCAAATCCACGGTAATCACGTTCAGGCGGTAGAAGAGGTCGTCGCGAAAACGCCCATCGCGCACTGCCTGACGCAGATCGACGTTGGTGGCGGCGATGATGCGTACATCCACCTGAATCTCATGCGTGCCGCCGACCTGCATAAAACGGCGATCCTGCAACACGCGCAGCATCTTGGCCTGCATGTCCAGGCTCATGGTGCCGATTTCATCCAGAAACAGCGTACCCGTGTGGGCGACCTCAAAGAGTCCTTTTTTCGTGGCGTTGGCCGAGGTGAACGCGCCCTTGACATGACCAAAGAGCGTGGACTCCAGCAGGTCAGAGGGAATGGCTCCGGTATTGACGGGCACGAACGGCTTGTCGCGCCGAGGCGAATGCGAATGCACGGCCTTGGCGATCAACTCCTTGCCCGTGCCGCTCTCGCCCTGAATCATTACCGTGGAGCGACTGGGAGCGACCTGACCCACCAAGTCCAGCACCGACAGCATCGCCTCGCTTTTGCCCACGATGTTCTCAAAGCTGTAGCGCTGCTTCAGCGCGCGCTTCAGATGGATATTCTCCTGCTCCGTGCGATAGCGCCCAATAGCCGAGCGAATGTCGGCAAGAAGTTTTTCGTTGTCCCAGGGTTTTTGCGTAAAGTTGTTGGCCCCGGCGCGAATCGCATCGACGACATTCTGCACCGTGCCGTAGGCGGTAATCATGATGACGGGCAACTGGGGCTGCCGCTCGCGAATGGAATGGAGAATCTCCAAACCGCTCTGCCCCGGCAAGGCAAGATCGAGCAGCACCAGATCGTACACGCCTTCGTCCAGCTTGTGCAGGCCCTGCTCGCCATCGGCTGCGCTGGCAACCACAAATCCCTCCAGTCGCAGCAGGGTCTCCAGCGATTCGCAAATCATGGATTCATCGTCAATAATCAACACCCGCGATTCGGTATGGAGCGTGTCTGGCGCGAGCGTCTTGTCTTCGGGAGCCGTGGAGAAAATTTCAGGCATGGACAACCTTTCTTAACACAGGAAATTCCAGATGAAATGTTGTTCCGTGGCCCACTTCGCTTTCCACATGAATCTTTCCTGCGTGCTCCTGAATGATGCCATAGCTGACCGCAAGCCCCAGGCCCGTACCGCGACGCTGACCATCCCGCAGAGAAGATTTTGTGGTGAAGAAGGGATCGTAGATGCGCCGCAAATTCTCCTGGGCGATACCGGAGCCGCTGTCGGAGATCACAACCGAGACGTGGCCATTGGCCGCCGTGGACACATGCAGCACGCCACCATTGGTCATCGCGTCCTTTGCGTTCAGAAAGAGGTTCAGGAACACCTGCTGCAATTTTCCCGCGTGGCCCAGAATCTCTGGCAGGGTTGCATCCAGATCGAGCAGAAGCGTGATGCTGGCGGTGCGGAATTGATGCTCCAGAAGTGCAAGCGTCTCCTGCAGCACTCGATTCATGTTGAGCGGCGCAAACTCTGTCCCGCTGGTGCGGGAGAAGTTCAGCAGGCCGTTGACAATCTCCGAGGCGCGAAAGGTTTGCTGCGTAATTTTATGGAGCAACTGGCTCAGGCGCTCGTCCTGATGCACCTGCTTGGCCAGCATCTGCGTATACGAGGAGATAACAGCAAGCGGCGTGTTCACCTCATGCGCCACGCCCGCCGCCAGCAGGCCAATCGAAGAGAGCTTGTCGGCCTGCATCAACTGCGCTTCCAGATGCACGCGCTCCGTGATGTCATCCAGCAGAATGATGCGGCCCACGGTCACGAGGTCTTTATCGAGCAGCGGAGCCAGCGCGATATTGGCTGTGCATACCTCTCCAGCACGGGTGATGAGGCGAAATTTATACAGCGTGTGTACTGCGGAATCATTTTTGACGCGCTCATATTCCGCCATGAAGTCGGAGGGAAATAAAGAGGACAACGGCTGACGCAGCGCCTCGGAACGCGGCACGGCATACATGGCCTCCATCTGCGCATTCCAGCTATCGACGCGGTCTTCCAGATCCACGGCAAGAATGCCGATGTTGATGGACTCGACGATATTTTCGTTGAATTCCTTCAGCCGTTCGTACTCGGAGATTTTTTCTTTCAGGCTGGCGTAGAGTTGCGCGTTCTGGATCGCGATGCCGATATATCCGGCCAGTGTCTCCAGCAATTCCACATCTTCGCTGGAAAGAAAATCTCCTCCAGTGGTACGCCCCAGGCCAAGGACGGCAATGGGACGCCGCTGCACATAACAGGGCAGATAGTAATTCAAATCCAGTTGTCGCACTGCGCGTTGTTGCGTGGGGGTCAGGTGCGGCGCATGTTGGGGACTCTCAAAGAAAATATGTGTTGCGGTATCGGCTGGATTGAAGTTGAGAAAGCTTAGATCCAGCGCGGAGGAATCAGAACGAAGCGAGGCGGGAACTCCCTGCGCGGCGGCAAAGGTATAGAGGTCTGGAGTTTTTTCCTCCGCCAAAAAAACAGCCACGCGGGCCACCAGCAGGGTGCGCGGCAGGCGATCCACAATGGCTCCAAGCAGCGTGTCAAGATTGGTCTGCGAATTCAAATCGCGCGCAAATTCAATCAGGGTTTCCCGGTAGTCGTAGCGCCTGCGGTCAAAGATGCGATCCACGCGATCCTGGATGGCGCGCTTCATCGGGTCAAAGAGCAACGCGAAAATGGCGATGGCCGCCGCCAGCCCCCATCCACCGGCAGCGGGCAGGCGATTGCCAACAAGTTCCCCGGCAACGGCGACCGCGCCAAAGTACAAACCCACCAGCGCCGCCGTAGCCAGCGTATAGGTGACGCCCCGCTTGAAAATGAGATCCACATCCATCAGGCGATACCGAACAATGGCATAGCTGAAGGTCAGCGGCAGCAGCACCAGACACAACACGGAAATGTGATTCAGAATGCCGTTGGTCGAGGCGCCGGCAAGGTAGGGGATGACATAAAACGCAGTGAATGGAACAACGGCGATGATGGTGCCCCGCATCAGCCATTTGAGCTGCTGGCGCATTAAAGGATTATTGGCGCGGCGATAGTTGACGAAAAAAGCAGCCGATGCCAGCACGTAGAAACATGCCAGATACGCCAGGCTCAGTTGGTTCATCCGGTTGGCCAACGACTCGCTGGCAGACCCTGTCCGAACAGCAACAATGTTGAATGTGATCAGCGCCGTGCAGGGCAAATAGGTCAATCCAACCAGCCAGCGCTGCCTGCGCTGCGCTGCTTTTTCCTCCGGGAAGGTCAACGCGAAGTGCAGCAATAGCGCGGGCTGTAACGCTCCTGCAACAACATTGCCCCAATCAACGATCCAGTCAAACATGTCCAGACTTCCGGTGTTGATGAAGGCATAAAAAACAAATGAGGTTAAACAGAAAATATAAAAATGCGTCGCGCGCGGAGCCGTCCAGCGGCGAAACAAAACATAAAGTCCAATGAGCAGATACACCAGCGCAATCAGCCGAAGTCCAGGATTGATGCTGCGATCTTGTGGAACCAGAATGACCGGTACGTCGAGATGGATGCCGGAGCGCACCAGCGTGTAGGTGGCGCGACTGTAAATTCCGGTTCGGAAGAGTTGCTGTTGCAGCAAAGCATCGCTGGTGACAGGCTGGTCATTCACGGCTGTCAGCAGGTCGCCGATTGCAACGCCGGCGCGCTCGCCGGGGCCGCCCGCCAACACCTGTTGCGCGACCAGACCGCCAGAAGTTTCCCGCCACAGAATGCCATCGGTGGGAACCTGGAATTCACTTTCGCGCGTGTAGTTGACTGATGCCAGAATGACAGCGGCCAGCGTGAGAAACGCCAGCAGAACGGCTGTAACGCGCACTTGAAAGTTGCTCAGCATTGGTCTCAGAGATTCTTTCTACCTAGCACCTGTTTGCGCCGTGTGAGAGCAAGCGAACCACAAACTTCCGCAACGAATACTCTAGCAAAATGTATCGCGTGCCGACTGCGACGCATGGAGGGCAATATCCCGGCGGTGAACCGGATGCTTCTTCGCATTTGCCCGGATGAAAATTTCTCCAATTCATTGTCGCGCATTTATATGAAATATAATAGGCAGAACGATTGCTTTTCGCGTCTTTGGCTCTGCATTCGGCAGAGGATACTGTTTCAAAGGGATTCTTGAAAAATGTTTCCCGGAAAGATGGAATACTTGGATCCGTGCCAAACGAATACCGATTTTTTTCCTGACGAGGCGGGCTGGCTCCCGACAATACTGTGACGATGAACGATATCCCGCAGAAGGACTCTGTGGATTCAACTTCTCCCCGCGACGGCCACCACCTGCTTCCGATCTATCCTCGCTATCCTGTGGCGTTTGAGACGGGCGCAGGAGTGTTTTTGTACGACGACAAAGGCCGCGCCTATCTGGACTTGGTCTCCGGCCTCGGCGTGAATGCGATGGGCCATGCTCATCCCCGCCTGGTTCCCATTTTCCGGGAGCAGGCGGGCCGTCTGGTTCATCTGTCGAACCATTACGACAATCGCCACACAACCGCGTTCGCGGATCGGCTCTGCGATCTGACCGGGATGGCCGGGGTCTTCTTCTCCACTGGCGGAACCGAGGCCGTTGAGGGCGCGATGAAGCTGGCTCGTCTGGCGGCCTGGGATGGCTTTGGCGGTCGCAAACATGCCTTCGTGTCCTTGCAGGGCAGTTATCATGGCCGCACCTTTGGCTCCCTTTCCGTTACCGGACAGGAGCGCTATCGCGAGGGCTTTGCGCCGGGATTGCCCGATATTCGCTTTGTCGAGCGGAACGATATCGCCGGACTGCGCGCCGCGATGAGCGATGAGGTATGCGCCATTCTGATTGAGCCTTTGCAGGGCGAAGGCGGTATTTGGGAGTGTACGCCGGAGTATCTGGCCGAAGCGCGTCGTCTGGCTGACGATTATCATGCGCTCCTGATCTATGACGAAATTCAGTGCGGCCTGGGTCGCACCGGAGACTGGTTTGCCTACGAGACTGCGGGCGTTCGTCCCGATGTGCTGGTGATTGGCAAGCCCATGGGCGGAGGACTTCCTCTTAGCGCATTTCTTGTGACGGAAGAGTTATTTCATGTTTTCCGTCTCAGCCAGCATGGCAGCACGCTGGGAGGCGGCCCGCTGGCCTGCCGTCTGGGGCTGGAGTTTCTCTCCATCATGGAGGGAGAAGGCATGCTCCATCGCATTCATCAGACAGGCAACTACCTGCGCCAGCAATTGCTGATGCTCACCAAGGAATTGCCCGTGGCAACAGCCGTGCGCGGGCGCGGCCTGCTGCAAGGGCTGGAGATGTCGATCCCCGGACGACCCTTGGCGGAAGCCGCGTTGCAACGGGGCCTGTTGCTCAACGTGACCCAGGGCAACATTTTTCGCTTCCTGCCTCCATACATTCTGGAGCAGGAACACGTCGATCAGGCGATCACAATTCTGCATGAATTGTTGTCGATTGCCTCCGATGCAGAAAAGGCCTGCGCTTCGAGCGTGCCCACCGATCAGAAATAGCCAAGCGGCCAGAAAATTCAGTGAACGCGGGCACCGGGTGCCCCATCCTTGGCGTAGGACAGGATGCCCGCGCAGACTCTACCGCATGATTCTTGGCTGACGCGGCTTGCGTAGTGGCTTTACTGGCGCAGGCTTTGCGGCGGGTGGAATTCTCTCTTGTGCCGTCGTCAGCAGAATACGCAGATCGCGCAGATTGTTTCCTGTTGGCCCGGTCATTACGGTGTCGCCCAAGGCATCGAAGAGCGGATAGGTATCGAAGCGGGCGAGCGCAAGCTCCGCATCCAGGCCAAGCTGCGCGGCGCGGGCCAGAGTTTCCGTATCCACCAGGGCGCCGGCTGCGGGACTGTTGCCATCCACGCCATCGGAACCAGCAGAGAGCAGAACAATCGGCGCGTCCGCAACCTTCATCTGCGTGGCGGCGTAGAGCGCCAACTGCTGGTTGCGCCCGCCAACTCCAGATGGCTCCTGCACGCGCACCGTCACCTCGCCTGCGGAGAGCAGGCAAACATATTTTGGCTGGGGCAAGTCCAGCGCTGCAGAATCGGCGATTCCCGGCTGGCGCAGCGCGTGCAGTCGCTCCAGCAAATAACGGGCCGCCGCCATGTACTCCCAATCGTCACAGGTATTGTCCACGCCCACGCGAAAGCCGAGTTCTGCGGCGCGTGCGCGCGCGGCCTGGATAAGATTGTTCGCATCCAGCAGCGTGCAGGCGCTTAACGGGAAGGCTCCGGGCTTGGGAGTTTCCGGCAGAGAAGGCTGCTGAAAGAAATGCTGCACGGAAGCAGGAAATTGTTCCACCCGCGCGTAGTGCTCCAGCACGGCGCGGCACTGCTCCACTGTGGTTGGGTCGGGCAGAACAGGCCCGGAGCCGAGATCGGCAAGATGAAGGCCCGGCACGTCGGAGACAAAAAACGCCAGCAACGCGCTTTCACGCGGCGCGGCAAGCGCCAATCGCCCGCCCTTTACGGCGGAGAAGTGTTTGCGCGCGCAGTTAATCTCCGCAATGGAAGCGCCAGAGTGAACCAGCGCGCGATGGAATGCCTGCATGTCTTCCAGCGAAATCGCGGCATCCAGCGGCTCTTCCATCATGGCGGAGGCTCCACCGCTGATCAGAAAAATACACAAGCTCCGTTCTGCGCTCTCCCCGTCGCGTGGCAGCGCGGCAAGCATGGCGCGGGCTGCGCGCGCGGCATCGAGAGATGCCTGATTGGGCAAGGGATGATCGCTGGCGAAGTGTACAAAGCCCGGCGGCAGATTTTCCGGCGGCTGCGGCGTTGCCAAAATTCCGGCAATGTCGCAATCTGCGCGCGCAGGAAGGCGCGCCAGCATCGCATCCAGCATGGGCGTCGCGGCCTTGCCGACAGCAAGAATGCGGATGCGATCATACAACTCCAGGTCAAAAGCCTCGTTGTCGAAGCGAATCTCAGAACCCTCAACCATGACGTTGCGGGCAAAGGCTCGTTCGACGCTGCACTCCGCCAGCGTGGCGGCAAAGATGTCGCGAGCAGCGCGCTTCAGAAATTCCAGTTCGGAAAATTCTTGTTGGGGAAATTCCTGTTGGGAGCCGAGCGCATCAGAAAGTGTGGACATTGGCATTTGCTCCATTTATAGATTGCTGAAAAAATTATGCGCGATCCATTCGCGCAGGACGGCTTGCAGCGCGTCCAGTTTTCCTGCGAAGAAGTGATCGGCACCCTCGATCCAAACCAGTTGCTTCGGCTCTGGGGCCGTGGCCACAATCTCCGCAATGGCATCGACAGGCCCGAACGCATCCTGATCGCCGCTGACAAAAAGCTTGGGCTGCGCGCAGGCTGGCAGATCGAGATATGTGTAGGCGTGACCTTCGGCCTGTACGGGCAGTCCCAGCGCCATCAGGCCGCGCACACGCGCATCGCCGCAGCAGGCGCGCAGGCCCACATTCGCGCCAAAGGAAAACCCTGCAAACAAAATGGGCCGATGGAATTCATTATCCAGCCAGTCGAGCGCGCTGCGAACATCCTCCTGCTCACCGTGGCCGTTGTCGTGCGCGCCTTCGCTGCGCCCGGCACCGCGAAAGTTAAAGCGCAGCACGGGCAATCCAAATCCGTGGAGCACCTTCATCGCGTGGTAGACGACCTTGTTGTGCATCGTCCCTCCACCCAGCGGATGCGGATGGCAAACCAACGCGGCGTAGGGAGCATCCGGCTGGCCAGTGTTCAACAGGGCTTCCAGGCGACCCGCAGGGCCGTCCAGATCAAGCGCGCGCACGGTGGAGAGGACAGGAGGAAGAGTTTGGGGCATGGAAAATATGGTCTGCAACCCTCCATTGTAAGCGCGATTTCGGGCGCGACACGATATGCTGGAAGAGAATGCCTACCAATCCGATTCAACTAACGCGCCAATTGATCGACATTCCGTCGATCACCTTCCATGAAGCAGCCGTGGGGGAATTTCTGGCCGAATATCTTGCTGCGAAAAAATTTGTTGTAGAGAAAATGCCAGTCACGCAATCGGCTGGCGGCGAGCGCTGCAACGTCTATGCGGGCATCAGCGGGCAGACGCCGGACGTGGTTCTCTCCACGCACATGGATACGGTGCCGCCATTCTTTGCCAGCTCGGAGGATGACGAGTTCATCCACGGGCGCGGAGCCTGCGATGCCAAGGGCATCATCGCCGCGCAGATTTGCGCCGCCGAACGACTGCGCGACGCGGGCGCGCGCGTGGGATTGCTCTTCGTCGCGGGCGAGGAGCGCGATAGCGCTGGCGCTCGCGTAGCCAACCTGCATCCCAAGGGCAGCCGCTTTCTCATTAACGGGGAGCCGACGGACAATCGACTGGCGCTTGCCTCCAAAGGCGCATTGCGCGCCGAGGTTCGCGCCACGGGAAAGATGGGACACTCGGCCTATCCAGAATTAGGCGAGTCGGCGATTCACAAACTTGTGCCAGCGCTTGATCGCCTGCTCCAGGCTCCATTGCCTGCGAATGAAGAAGTTGGGCCATCAACATTGAACATCGGTTGGATCGAAGGCGGACGCGCGCCCAATGTAATCGCCGACGAAGCCGCAGCGCTGGTTCTCATTCGGTTGGTGGGGCCATCGCAGCCCGTGCGCGAAGCGGTAACGACTGCGGTTGGAGCATCGGCCAGCGTAAACTTCACGCTCGATATTCCCTTCCAGCGCTTTCGCAAGATCGAAGGTCTGCCGACGATGATTGCGGCCTTCTCCACGGATGTTCCCGCGCTGACAGCCTGGGGCGAGCCACTGCTGATTGGGCCGGGATCGATCCACGTAGCGCACACCCCGCAGGAGCGGCTGTCCAAGAAGGAACTCTTCGAGGCCATTGATCTCTACACTGAGATTGCAACGCGACTGGTCAGCTAAACATTTTCCCAGTAAGGAAGTTTGATGGAATCGCATACCAGCACATCGCACACGCACACCCACGCGACCAACGCGCTGGCGCAGGCATCGTCCTCCTATCTGCGCTCGGCGATGCACCAGCCGATTGCGTGGAATGAGTGGGGCGAGGAAGCCTTTGCCCTGGCGCGGCAGGAGAATAAGCCGATCCTGCTCGACATTGGCGCGGTGTGGTGCCACTGGTGTCATGTGATGGATCGCGAGAGCTACGAGGATGCCGAGATCGCCGCGATTCTGAATGAACACTTCATCGCCATCAAGGTGGATCGTGACGAGCGACCCGATGTGGACAGTCGCTATCAGGCTGCGGTCTCTGCCATGAGCGGAACCGGCGGATGGCCATTAACCGTAATTCTCACGCCGGAGGGCAAGCCCTATTTTGGCGGAACCTATTTCCCCAAAGAAGAGCGCTATGGGCGGCCCGGATTCGCGCGCGTGCTGCTGACGATGGTGGATGTCTTTCGCAATAAGTACGACGAAGTAATGGAATCCGCCGAGAGCGTGGTAAGCGCGATCCAGTACAACGAGACCTTCTCCGGGCGCTCTGGCGACTTGCACGCGAGCCTGGTGGAAAAGCTGATTCAGTCTGCCGTGCAGCAATTTGATCCGCGCAATGGCGGCTTTGGCGCGCAGCCAAAGTTCCCCCACTCGGCGGCGATGGATTTGCTGCTCGACCACGCCGCGCGCACCGGCGATGCGGGCACGCGCAACGTCGCACAGATCACGCTGGACAAGATGGCGCGTGGCGGCATCTACGACCAGCTTGCCGGAGGCTTCCATCGCTACTCCGTCGATGAGCGCTGGGTGGTTCCGCATTTTGAGAAGATGGCCTACGACAACTCCGAGCTGCTGAAGAATTATGTCCACAGCTTCCAGAGCTTCGTCGATCCCGAACATGCCCGCGTCGCGAAAGATATTGTTCGCTGGATGGATGCCTGCCTCAGCGACCGGGAACGCGGCGGGTTTTATGCCTCGCAGGATGCCGATGTCTCGCTCGACGACGACGGCGACTACTTTACCTGGACACGCGAGGAGGCCGCTGCCGTGCTGACCTCCAGCGAGATGGACGTGGCCGCGATCTATTACGACATTGGCGAACTTGGCGACATGCACCACAATCCGGCAAAGAATGTGCTGCATGTGCAGTACGCGCTCAGCGAAGTGGCGCGGCGGGCTGCGATCAACGTCGAAGAAGCGCAGCGGCTGCTTGTGGCTGCGCGGCAGAAGCTCTACGCAGCGCGATTGCAGCGCCCCTCGCCGTATGTGGATACCACGCTGTACGTGAACTGGAATGCAATGTGCATCTCCGCGTACCTGGAAGCGGCGCGTGTTCTTGGGATGAAGAGCGCGAAGCAATTCGCCTTGCAATCGCTTGACCGCATTTTGCGCGAGGCGTGGCAGATCGAGAGTTCCCCGACGGGAACGCTGCGCCGCGTAGTTGCCGCAGCCGATGGCCAGCCTCCTGCCAACTTTGTCGTCGGCATGTTGGACGATTACGCCATGCTGGGTCAAGCCTGCGTCGATGCCTGGGAGTGTACGGCGGAGATGCGCTACTTCCACGCTGCCGAGGCGATTGCCGAAGCGATGATTGCGCGTTTTTATGACGCGACTGGCGGTGGCTTCTTCGACACGGCGACACCAGAGCCGGGCGCGATGCCGCTGGGCGTGCTGGGAGCGCGTCGCAAGCCGCTACAGGATGCGCCCACTCCGGCAGGAAACCCAGTGGCTGCAACGCTGCTGCTACGTCTGGAGGCATACAACGGACGCGCAGACTGGCGCGAGAAAACGCAGGATACGCTGGAAACCTTTGCCAGCGTAGTGGAGCACTTTGGCCTCTACGCCGGAGCTTACGGGCTGGCGCTACAGCGATTTTTACTGCCGCCGATACAGGTCTGCGTCATCGGAGAAGATGCCGCAGCGGAACAGTTGGCGGTGGCGGCAATGGCGCGGTATGCCATCAACAAGACCGTGCTGCGCATTCCTCGCGCCGCGATGCAGCAAGGCGCGTTGCCGCCACTGCTGGCCGAGACGTTGCCGCATCTGCCGGAACTGGCAGATGACACCAGCTTTGCCGTGATATGCGCGGGCACAAGCTGCCAGCCATCGGTTCGCAGTGTGGACGCGCTGGTTGAGTTGTTGAGCAAGGTTGTCTCCTGATTTCCCCCGCCCACACGCCCCGATGCCTTTTTCGCCGACGCAACCATTTCCGCATTTGCATCTCTGGCTGCTAGGCTGGGAACATGGCTCCGCTCTCGCATTACGATTCTGAGGGTCGCGCGCGCATGGTCGATGTCAGCGACAAGGTGGCGACGCGGCGCGAGGCAACAGCAACAGCCTTTGTCGCGCTCTCGCCTGCCGTGCTGAACGCGCTACCCCATAACTCGAAGGGCAATCCGCTGGAGGTGGCTCGCATCGCTGGAATTCAGGCGGCCAAGCGCGCCAGCGATCTGATCCCGATGTGTCATCCGCTGCCGCTCAGCTTTATTGATGTAGCGATGGAGATGCGTCCCGATGGCGTGCGCATCCACGCCACAGCAGCCACCACGGCCAACACTGGCGTGGAGATGGAAGCCATGACGGCGGTTTCGATTGCAGCGCTCACCCTCTACGATATGTGCAAGGCGCTCGACAAGGGCATCCTGATCCGCGAAATTGCGCTGGAGCATAAGTCCGGCGGCAAAAGCGGGGAGTATCGACGCGCATCTTCGTAATTGCGCTGCACCGAAAAATTTCTCTCCAGGCAAATTCCGTGAGGGAAGTTGCATCTATTTGGAGGGTGGAGAAGATTTCCTTGACCATGCATAATTTCAATTTGCACCAGCACCCCTTGCTTGTCGGCGCGATCCTCATTAGCGGAGCGATCCTGGCTGGCTACGCCGTACACGCGCTTGTCTTTCGCTATATCCTGCGTGGGAACGCAGTGGATACGCCGAATACACAACACATCGTCCGGCGTTTTCGCAAGCCGGCTTTCTGGTTATTTCTTACCTCCGGGGCCATGCTGGCATCCGCATACCTTCCCATTACAAAGCATTCCCACATTTTGCTGCGCCATGCAGTGCAGTTGATTTTTATCGGGGAATTGGCCTGGATCGCCATTGCCAGCATCTACGCCCTTGAAGATATGTTGATGCGCCGTTATGACATCACCCAGGCAGACAATGCCCGTGCGCGGCACATCCATACGCAGATGAAGGTCATCCGTCGGCTGGCCATTATCCTGATTGTGATCGCCGCCCTCGGCATGATGCTGTACAGCTTCGATAATAAGCTGGCCAAATATGGGGCTGGGCTGTTGGCCTCTGCCGGCATCGTCAGTCTGGCGCTGGCGGCGACGGCAAAATCCAGCGTCTCCAATGTTCTGGCCGGATTGCAGATCGCGATCAGCGAATCCATCCGCATCGAAGACGTGGTGATTGTAGATAACGAATGGGGATGGATTGAGGACATCACCACGACCTACGTGGTGGTTCGCATCTGGGATTGGCGTCGCCTGATCGTGCCTCTGAGCTATTTCATTGATCAGCCATTCCAGAACTGGTCAAGAAAAGGCACGGCGCTCATGGGAACCTGCTTTGTTTATGTGGACTACACCGTCCCCGTTGAGCCGCTGCGCGAGGAACTGCAAAGAGTGCTTGAAAGCACGCCCTTCTGGGATACCACCAAAAAGGTATGCAGTCTCCAGGTAACGGAGTTAAACGAGCGCTGTATGCAGCTACGCTGCCTGATGAGTGCGCGCGACTCCTTGGATCTGTGGAATTTGCGCTGCTATGTTCGGGAAAAAATGATTGACTTCATTCGGAAGACCTATCCGCAGAGCCTGCCGCTGCAACGCCTGGGAGAACTGACCGTTACAAACGAAAATCCTTTCGGAAAAAATCCTTCGGAGTCTTTGGCGGCGCAGTTTCACGATCCTGCCCGGCGGGACAGCGCGCCGGGAACCCCGTAATGCTCAGCGCCGCTGGCCACGCATGGAACTCATGCGGAGCACGCGCAGCAGCGTCAGCGCATTCGCAATAATCAGGCCGCTGATCTGCACTAGGGGAGCGGCCACATGCGCCCCTGTTCCGCGATGCAGGCTCGGCACGGCAAACTCAATGCCCACGCAGAGCGCCATTGCCGCAATCAGATGAATTCCGGCGATCCGGTTGGCCCGACGCCAGAGACCTGGATTCGCGCGCGTCCGGGGATGGCGAAAACCATAGAAGCGATTCGGAGCCACCCACCCAAATACAAGCGGCAAGGCGTAGAGCGTGGTGATGATCGGGATGCAAAGAAGTACGAACATATCTCACCTATCAAAAGCATTGCGGCGCAAACGAAGTGTTGCGGCACAAACGAAAAGGCCACCCGGCAACAGGGCGGCCTCCTCTTTAGGGAGAATAGTTCCAACGGAGGCAAAGCCATCAGAACTTTCTGGCGAAATCTTATGGGCCGCGTTCGAGGGTGTCAAGTCAATTTAAGAATCAAAATAAGTCGTTATGAATCAACAGGATAAATTGTAAACAAAAGGCGAAATGCCATTTTGCAGATTCGCCAGGCATTCGCCATTTTGAGTTCTTTGTCTCCCAATTGCCTCTTTTCTTAGAGAGTTAGAGTGGATTTGCACTAGAAATGGTTCAGTTTCTACCGAAGCGCCCCGCGTTCCACATTCAAAATTGTCTGCTGTCTCTCGTCAATTTCTTAAATTCAGCGTAATAATTTCCATCGTTTCGTCGAGTGCAGAAGCCGGTTTTCCGCGCAGCCGTCGCAGTAGCGCGCGTCCGCCACCGAAGAAAAATCCAATGAGCACCGCTGTGCCTGCCAGAATGCCCACGAGAGTGAAGATGCCGACAATCAGCCGCCCCAGTTTGGAGGCATCGCTGATGTACCCCTTGGGATCGTTCCAGGTCACATCCGCTTCATAGTGCAGGTGGTCGAGAACATTCTGCGCTTCGGCAGCGGAAAAATCTCCAGCGGTGACGGCGACCAGCGGCCCGGAGCGTCGCACTTGCAGCGCGGCAGCATTGCTGCTGACCAGCGCTTGCGACCAGTTGCTTTGCGCGGTATTCCCTGCCTTCAGATATGACTGCATGGCGCGCTCGCGATCCATCGCAATCTGCGGCGTTGGATACCCCACCAAGGTTAGCAGGCCCGAACCGTCGGCGGCTTCATACTGCGCCGTCACCACTTCGGCGCCACGCGCAAAATCCACCAGCGCTGGGGGCAGCGCGCCTCCACCAAGCGCGTAGGTCTGCGGCCCAAGCGCATAGCGCAACGATCTTCGCTGCAAGTGCTGCGCGGGCAGATAGCCATCGAGACTGGGAAGAATGGCGGCGCTGCCCACAGGCCGCGGCAACTGCTGCGCCAGATCGCGCAGCTCGGAGGCGGACATGGCCGTCAGATGATTGAAGGTCGCATCGACCAGCAAATTTCCGCTCCAGAAAAGAATGTGCGCGCCGTCGTAGGCTGCTCCCGCGCCGATGCTCTCCGGCAGCATGTTCGGATGCCGATAGAAGGTGAACGCGCTGAAGGCTCCGCTGGCATCTTCAAACTGCATCGCTCGTAGCGCCAGCTTGCCATCATCGCGCGCGTAGTTGGCCGCAGCAAAACGCTGGAAGCCACACTCCTGCAAGACAGCAGCATTCCCTGCATCGGCAGCGGCAGGGCTGTCGCTGCGTTGCGGAGTTCCCACCTGCTGCCACGCGGAAAACGTCACCGGCAACAGCGGCGGCGGAGTGGGCGCTGCTTCCGCTTTGGAACGCGCGCCCGCAGAAGCCGTTGCAAGCAGCACGCAGGCCAGCAGACGCGCAATGCCCGGAAGCGCGCGAAATCTGGAACTGGAAAAATGGAGGGGCGATGACATACGTCTGGCCCCAGAGTACCATCCTGCGGGATTGGAATACATCAGCAGCGCGACAGAAAATGCGCGTCCTGCTCCCCCGCGCGCAGCACCGTACACGGCGCATGGATGGGCGGCATGGATGGGCGCACCTGTTTTTCGCAGGCAAAGTCTGATCTTTGCGGCCAGGATTTGACACTGCATTTTGACACTCCGTATCATTGAGACAGAACGACGACTGGGAGCGCGTCCGCGTCCCGTCATCGTCCGAATAGCCTCCGGTCTCCGCGACGGGGACATTCTTCCCTCGCCCTCCTGTACTCTTTGTAGAAGGCTTTCCGGCGGCGTAGCTCAGATGGTTAGAGCGACGGACTCATAACCCGTAGGTCGGTGGTTCGATCCCACTCGCCGCCACCAAACCCATGCGTTGCCAGGGCGTGTTCACGCTACGCGGGCAGGCAGCGTTGCAAGAGAAAATTGGGTCAGACGAGGCGGAGTCCGATGGGCTTGGTGGTTCCAAGTTCGAGGACGAGAACAAAGTCTGGCCCAATTTTCTCCGCAACCCGAAGGGACGGGGTGGATTTTCTCGATTTCTTCGTCGCTCGTCGCTTGCTTACGTCCAGTATGCGTCACTCCTCGCTCCTTGAACTCGAAAAAATCCCCTCCCGTCGCTGCCGTCCGGGTAGCGTGAACACGCCCTAAGAATCTCCACAACGCCACGCCGCAACCGATGTACACTACTGGCAGCGGTTCTGAAGGGCCGCATTGCGCGTATGCCCAAGGCTTTTAAGCTCTCCATCCTCGCCATCTCTGTCGTGTTGGTCGTCTTCGTGTTCCTCGGCGGGTTCATGCCCGGTGGCGTTCGCGCCGCTGGCGATGACAATGCCTATCGGCAGATCGAGGTCTACAGCGAAGTGTTGCAGCACATCCAAAATGACTATGTGGTCACGCCGAACATTCATCGCGTCTCTGTAGGCGCGTTGCGCGGCCTGCTGGAGGGATTGGACCCTGACTCCAGCTACCTGACCGCCAAAGATTATGAAGAGTACCAGGCGCTGCAACATGTCGGGACGGCCCAGATTGGTGTCGATGTCTCCAAGCGCTTCGGCTACGCCACCATCGTCACCGTGGAGCCGGGAAGCGCCGCCGCAAAAGCCAACATCAAAGACGGCGACGTGATTGAATCCGTCGGCGGAAAAAGCACGCGGGTAATGTCGCCAGCAATTCTTCGTCTTCTGTTGCAGGGGCAGCCCGGATCGCAAGTCACCTTTACGGTGATTCGGCCAGCTACCGCCGCGCCCGACATGCTAACGCTGACCCGCGAGACACTGCCGTACCCCGCCGTCGGCATTGAGCAGTTTGAAAACAACAGCATTCTGTATCTGCGGCCCTACAAATTATCCAAGGATCGCGTGCATCTGATGATCGAACGACTGCACGCCATGCAGAAGAATGGCAACCAGAAAGTCCTGCTGGATTTGCGGGACGTTGCTGATGGAGATGTGGATTCCGCGCTACGGCTGGCCAATGCCTTTCTGCGAACCGGAACCCTGTCCATCCTGGAAGGCCAGACCGTACCCAAGCAGACCTTCACCGCCGATCCGAAGAAATTTATGACCGCTGCCCCGCTCGCCGTGCTGGTGAATCGGGGAACCTCCGGCCCGGCGGAGATCGTTGCCGCCGCATTGCTCGACAACAAGCGGGCGGATGTTGTGGGCAATCCCACCTTCGGTTCCGGGGTGGTACAAAAGCAAATTCCTCTGCCGAATGGCGACATGCTGTTTCTCTCGGTAGCCAAGTACCAGAGTCCATCGGGCATCATAATTCAGGAAAAGGGCGTCACTCCCAATGTGGAGGTGGCAGCCAGCAACACGACACCCGCTGCGGCATCCGCTTCTGGAACTGGCGCGCCAACAGGAAGCGCGAATGCGCCTGCGCCAGCCATCTCCGACGAGCAGTTGGACAAGGCGTTGACGTTGCTGCGCCAGAAGACACTCTAACCGCTGCGAGCGCGAGCCAGATGCAATCGCAACAAGATCGCTCCCCGGAGTTGCAGCACGCGGAAACCAGCAGGGTCGTCCATTGAAATATCCCACTCCATCGCAAGGCAAATTTCAAAACGACCGACATGGATTCCGCCCCTTCGTTCCCCGACGAAGAAAATTGGCAGGACGCGCCGTATTTTTGGTTCTGGCGCTTCTGGCTGCCCTGTTTGGAGCACTCGGCGGACTCGTGTTGATCTATTCCGTTGATCTGCCGCAGATCGACGACCTGGAGCGCTACCGCCCCAGCGCCATCACAGAACTCTACGACATCCACGGCGCGATCATCGGTTCCTTTGCGCTGGAGCGGCGCGTGGTGGTTGGTTATGACGATATTCCACCGATTCTGCGCTATGCCGTGCTCTCCATCGAAGACAAGAATTTTGAGCGCCACTGGGGGGTGAACCTCTTTCGCGTGGCCGGAGCAGCCTATCGCGACCTGACGCGGGACAGCCGCGCCCAGGGAGCTTCGACCCTGACTATGCAACTGGCGCGCAATCTTTTTCTCTCTCCGGATCGCACCTTTCGCCGTAAATTGCAGGAGGTTTTTCTCTCCATCCAGATCGAGCGAAACTTTACCAAGGAACAAATTTTTACGCTCTACGCCAACCAGATTTATCTGGGTCAGGGTGTCTATGGGTTTGAAGCCGGCTCGGAATACTACTTCAGCAAACGGGCGCGCGACCTGACGCTGCCAGAGGCCGCGTTGCTGGCCGCGTTGCCGCGCGGGCCTTCCCGTTATTCGCCCATCACCTATCCAGAACGGGCCTTGCATCGCAGAAATCGCGTTCTGAACGCCATGCTGGAGGACGGCATCCTCACACAGCAACAGGCGGAGGCGGCCAAGGCCGCTCCGCTGGGCCTGCGCATTGAGCCACCACCGAACACCGTGGCACCATGGTTTGTAGAAGAGGTTCGCAGGGAACTCGACAAGCGCTTTGGCGCGGAGATGGTTCACCGAGGAGGCTTGCGCGTCTACACCACGCTCGATCTGGGCCTGCAACAGGTGGCCAACCAATCCACGCTGGACGGACTGGCCGCATACGAGCGTCGGCAGGGATGGAAGGGACAATTGCTGAACGTAATTGCCGGAGGCAGTTCCCTGAATGCCTTTCGCCATCCCGACTGGAGCCTTCCATTAGCGCCGGGAACCTACATCCACGGCCTGGTGACGGAGGTGCTGCCTTACGAAGTGACGGTTCGCGTGGGCCAGCGAAACGTACTGATCGATTCCGACGGCTGGGCCTGGACGAAACACGCGACAGCAACGAATTTTCTCCACGTTGGCGATATTGTTTACGTCAAAATTACGCAGCCGACCGATGCCAACGGAACGCTGCTGCACGCCACGCTGGAACAGGACTCCGGAGCGCAAGCCGCGCTGCTGGCCGTGGATAACGCCAGCGGAGAAGTGCTGGCGATGGTGGGCGGACGCGACTTCAATCTGTCGCAATACGACCGCGCCACGCAGGCAGAACGGCAGACTGGTTCCTCATTCAAAGCCTACGTCTACACGGCGGCAATGGAAGCTGGAGAGATGCCGGAGAGCAAGATTCTGGATGCGCCGATCACATTTTCCACCCCGTCCGGCCCGTATGTTCCCCATGACTACGACAATCGCTATCTGGGAAACATCTCGCTGCTGCGCGCCTTTGCCGACTCGCGCAACGTCCCGGCGCTGAAGCTGGCCAATCAATTGGGAATAGAGAAAGTTATTGCAACGGCGCGCCGCTTCGGCGTGACATCCAGTCTTCCTCCCTATCTGCCCCTTGCGCTTGGTTCTGCCGGAGTCAGCTTGTACGAGCAGGTGGCCGCCTACAGCAGCTTTCCCAACGACGGCATCCGCCTGACACCGTACTTTATTCGTCGCGTCACCAATGCTGACGGCGAGACACTATATCGAGCGGCCACAGAGGTACATCTGTCCACTGACCAGAAATCCGCGCGAGAGATGATGCAAATGCTGGAAGCCGTCACGCAGCCCGGAGGCACCGCAGCGGCAGCCAGCCAACTCCATCATCCGCTGGGAGGGAAAACCGGAACCACAAATGACTTTACCGATGCGTGGTTTCTTGGATTTTCTCCGTCCTACACCTGCGGCGTGTGGGTGGGATATGACAATCGCCAAAGCCTGGGCAATAAGGAAACAGGCGCGCGCGCTGCGCTGCCCATCTGGATGCAGTTCATGCGGGCCGCCATCACCGGGCAACCGCAGGAGAATTTTCCCAGCGAAAGTCTGCCGCAAGCTTCGTCCGCGCCAGCCGCTTCGCCCGCACAGGCCGCGCAGCCACAACCACAATAAACGCTTGCACGCCTCAACGAAGCTCCATAATGCTTCGCTGCCCAACTTTCATCTATCATCAAATTGGAATCGTTCATGAACAGTGCAGAGTTTACCGCCATTCTTGGAGCCGGAGCGCTTCTCGCAGGATTTCTGGGAGCATTGACTGGGCTAGGCGGAGGCGTGGTCATCGTTCCGCTGCTGACGCTCGCCTTTGGCGTGGATATTCGCTACGCCATCGGAGCCTCGCTGGTGTCCGTCATCGCAACCTCCTCCGGCTCCGCCGCCGCGTATGTCAAGGAGGGATTTTCCAACATCCGCATCGGCATGTTTCTGGAGATCGCCACGACCATTGGCGCGATCTGCGGCGCTTTTCTCGCTACCAAGACACCTGCGGCAGCCATTGCCATCATCTTCGGCCTGGTTCTGCTGTATTCAGCGGCAATGTCGAATCGCAAGCGCACCGATGCGCATCTGGGACGCGCGCCAGATCCCATCGCCTCCGCGCTGCGCATGAATGGAAGCTATCCTGTCGGAGATGAGAAGCAGCATTATCTGGTTCGCCGCGTTCCGTTGGGCTTTGGCATCATGTTCGGCGCAGGAACACTTTCCGGGTTGCTCGGCATCGGCTCTGGCGCAGTCAAAGTGCTGGCGATGGATGAAGCCATGCAGATTCCCTTCAAGGTTTCCACCACGACAAGCAATTTCATGATCGGCGTTACCGCCGCCGCCAGCGCTGGAGTTTATCTGAGCCGAGGCTACATCGACCCCGGCCTGGCCATGCCGGTCACGCTGGGCGTTCTGGCAGGCTCGCTCCTCGGAGCGCGTTTTTTGGTTCAGGCCAAGACCCATGCCCTGCGCATCATTTTTGCCATTGTGATTGCGTTTCTTGGAATCGAAATGATCTACAACGGCTTTACCGGGAGGCTATAAATGCCCGCTATACAAGAAATGGACGACACTGTAATTGATGCGCGTATCAGCGTGCTTCTGCGATCAGGCATGATCCTTTCCGCCATCGTCATCTTCATTGGAGGGGCGCTGTTTCTGCTCCATCATGGGCGTTCCATTCCCGACTATCGTGTTTTTCATGGAGTCCAGGCACCGCTCAACAACGTATCGGGCATCGTGCAGGAGGCGCTGCATGGGCACGATCTCGGCATCATCCAGTTTGGACTGCTGCTGTTGATTGCCACGCCCGTGGCGCGGGTTCTTTTTTCCGTGATTGCCTTTTGGATGGAACGCGACTATCTGTATGTTGCGATTTCAGGCATTGTTCTCGTCGTCCTGCTGTACAGCCTGTTTGTACATCGGGCATAGCAGCGATTGCGCCTGCATTTTGCTGGCATTCTCTGACGAGATTCCGCCGATGCAAGTGGCTACGGTCTTCCAGAAAAATACGCGGTCATTGCCTCCACCAGTCCGGGAACGGAGTGCTCCTCCGCTTCGATCTCCGGCTCAACGCCATGCTCGCGTAGCGTCTGGCTGGTGATGGGGCCAATGGAAGCCACAACAATTCCCTTCGGCAACAAGGCCCATCCCGCCGCATGGAAGAGCAGAAAAAAATGCTTCACGGTGGAAGAACTGGTGAACATAACAACCTGCGGGAATTGCATCACATCTGCAAAAATGGCTTGCATCTGCTGGCGGGCATCGACTGGGATCACGGTTTGATACGCATCAACAACCTGCACGCGGGCACCGAGACGCGCCAGTTCCTCCGGGATCACGTCCCGCGCAACTTTGGCGCGAATCAGCAGGACGCGCCTGCCTGCAACTTTGTCTCGTAGCGCGTCCACAACGGCCTCGGCAATATACGCCTTGGGCAGAGCGTGTATCGTCCATCCCTGCTGCTCCAATGCGTGCGCGGTTGCGGAGCCAACAGCGGCCACCTGCACGGCGGGCATCTCGCGGACGGAAAGGCCGAGCGCCTCCATGCGGCTCCAGAGCGCGGCAGCGCCATTCGCGCTGGTCAACACCAGCCAGTCATATTGAGAGAGATTGCGGAGCGCGTCGTCGAGCGGCGCGTAGGAATCCGGCGGAGCAATTTCGATCATGGGCGCGACCACCACCTCCGCGCCCAGAGCTTGCAAAGCCTGGTGGAGCGATCCCGCCTGATGCCGCGCGCGCGTGATGAGAATTCTTCGACCAGCGAGAGGTTTCATGCGCCCGCCTTGTCTCCGTTGTCCGTCTCCTCGTTGCCTGCTGCGAGAGCCATTGCAGCGAGCACTCCCCCAGCTCCCTGCGCCAGCAAGCTCTGGGCGATGGAATCTCCCAGGCTTTGCGCGGCGGCATCGGACAACTCCGTTGTTGATTCCGTTCTCTGCTCACGCAGAATGGCCGTTCCATTTGGACGCGCCACGATCGCCGTGATCTTCCAATGCGCTGCATCCTGCGGCTCGCAATACACGCCAACGGGAAGATGGCAGCCGCCGCCCAACTGGGCCAGCACTGCGCGTTCCACCGCAACTGCGAAGCCCGTGGGCGCGTGATGCAATGCAGATAAAATCTTTTGCGTCTGCTGGTCGTCACTGCGACATTCGATGGCCAGCGCGCCCTGCGCGGCTGCGGGGCACATCTCTTCCACCTCGAAATGCCCACGCAGATGTTGCGTATACCCCAGACGCTCCAGCCCGGCGGCGGCCAGAATGATGGCATCGTATTGCCCGCTGACCAGCTTGCGCAGCCGTGTATCCACATTGCCGCGCAGTTCGTGGACGCGGACATCGGGCCGCAAGGCGCGTACCTGCGCCTGACGCCGCAGACTGCTGGTGCCAATCGTGGACTTTGCAGGCACATCACGCAGGCTGTCGTGCTGCACCGAAACAAACGCATCGCGCGCATCGGCGCGTTGCGGAACAGCGGCAATGCAAAACTCCGGCAGCAACTCCGTTGGCAGATCTTTCATGCTATGGACGGCAAGATCAATGCGGCCCGCAGACAAGGCTTCTTCAATCTCCTTGGTAAACATTCCTTTGGTTCCAACCTGCGTAAAAGGAGCGTTCTGGATGCGGTCGCCCGTGGTCGTGATGATCTCAATGGAGGACGGGCAGCCCACCTGCTGCAAGCGCTCGGCGATGTGCTGCGCCTGCCAGCGGGCAAGCTGCGATCCTCGGCTGCCGATGCGGATCAAGCGGGTTCATCCTCTTTTAGCGCACGCGCCGTATCTCCATCCGACTCGCTTTTCACGCTGTTGGAACAGGCAGCGCCGGAATCGTTGCCGCAGTGTCGTTCTGGCGCATCGAAGAGATTCTGGAGCACGGCCAGTGTCTCGCGGTCGCCCTCCCGCGCCGCGCGCTTGATCGCCTGAATGGGCGCATGCTGCATTTTATTGACCAATGAGCGGGTCAATGCCTCCACCGCCTGCCGCTGCTCCGACGAAAGATTCGTCAGACGAGCGCTCAAGCGCTGCAACTCGCTCTGACGTAGAGACTCCAGCGTCTGCTGCAAGGACACAATTGCCGGAACGCCGTCGAGCGAGTGCTGACGATCTTCATACCGCTGCACTTCCTTGCGGATGATGGCCTCGGCATCCTGCGCTTCCTTCTGCCGATTGGAGATGTGCGTGGCCGCCACGGATTGCAAATCGTCGATGGTGTAAACAAAAATTCCCTCTACGCGATTCATGGCAGGATCGACGTCGCGGGGCACGGCAATGTCGATAAAGAACATGGGCCGCTGTTTGCGCTGCTGCGCGTACAGGTGTCCATGCTCCGGCCCAAAGATGGGCTGCTGCGAACCGGTCGAGCTGATGACGACATCGGCCTTGGCGGCAAACTCATGCAGGCTCTCGAAGGGAACAACCTGCGCGCCAAATTGTTGCGCCAGCGGCACGGCCCGCTCGTAGGTTCGGTTGCAGACATACATGGTTCCCGCGCCCTGCTGCATCAGGCTGCGCGCAGCCAGTTCTCCAATCTTGCCTGCGCCAACCAGCAACACCGTCTTGTTGTGCAGGGAGCCAAAGATTCGACTGGCCAGTTGCACAGCCACCGACGCAATGGAGACAGAGGAGCTTCCAATGCTGGTCGTTGTGCGAATTTTTTTTGCAACCGTAAAGGTGCGCTGCAACAGGGGATCGAGATTCGACTGCACGGCCCCAACGGCCCGCGCCACCGTGTAGGATTCCTTCACTTGTCCAAGAATCTGCGACTCGCCTACGACCAGCGAGTCGAGGCTGGCCGCGACGCGAAATAAGTGGCGCACCACTTCGCTGGCGCGAAATTCGTAGAGATATGGCCGCACCGTTGCCGGATCAACGGCAAAATAATCATGGATAAAATCCAGCAGCTTCGCCTGCGCTGGCTCTTGATAGGTGACGATCTCCACGCGGTTGCAGGTGGAGAGAATCAAGCCTTCGCGCACGCACGGCACGCTCAGCAACGACTGCGTTGCTTCCGGCAGCCGAGCCAGCGGAATCGCCAGTCGCTCCCGCACTTCCAGCGGCGCCGATTTGTGGTTCACTCCGACAAGAACAAGATTCATGGCGTCACAAAACGATGGACGGTGCTGAACTGATTGGCGACCCACACCGTCAGCGCAAATAGAAAGATGAGCGATGACAGATACACGGCCCGCCTGCCACGCAGGCCCGTATGCCTGCGAACATAGAGCATTCCGACATACAGCACCCACATGCCGATGGAAAGCAGCACCTTGGGATCGAGAAAATACGTCGCGCCAACGCTCTCCTGCGCAATCAGCGATCCGGCCAGCAGGCCCGCCGTCATGCAGGGGAATCCCACCAGCAGAGATTTGTATGCGATCTGGTCAATGGTGTCGAGCGGCGGCAGATGGCGAAAGATTCCATCCACCTGCTTGTGCTTGAGACGCCGCTCCTGCATCAGGTAGAGTAGGCTGGCCAGCAGGCTCAGCGTGAGCGCGGTGTAGGCGGCCAACACCAGAGAGATATGCACGAAGAGCCAGCCATTGCGCATCCACGGTACAGAAAGAACGCCGCGATCCGGCCCCGCTGCCGGCAGTAAAAGCAACAGAAAAATCAAGGGCAAAACAAAAACTCCCAAGGAAATGGCTCGATAGCGCCAGTAGACCAGCAAAAAGGCCACGGCCAGCAGAAAAGCCAGCAACGTGTCGATCTCATGCACCGTGGATGGCACCCAATGATGCGACAGATTCAGCATCTCCACCAGCGCAACCAGATGAAAAAAACATGCGGAAACACAGGCGGGAAGCACAACTCGACGCCATCGGGAGCCTCCGCTGATTACATCCGGCACGATGGCAACACAGGAGGCTCCATACAGTGCAAGCGCGATGCGCAGCCAAACCAGATACATTGCCATTCACCCTGGAAAATTCGCAGAAAGCCGACACCCCAGTATACGCGCCAAGGCCGCCAAGCTCGCCATCACGCCGCAGTGTATAAACTGGGACAATGACGCTTCGCCCGCGACCTGCTGCTCGCCCACGCCCCGTTCGCTACGATTCCGGCTTGGCTTGCAGCACGCTGGCCGCCAAGGATCGCAAGCTGGGCCAACTGATCGAGCGCGCTGGCCCGTTCACCTTGCGACTCCAGCCAACAGAATCTCCCTTCGAGGCGCTGCTGGAATCCATCGTTCACCAGCAACTGAATGGACGCGCAGCCAAGACCATCCATGACCGTGTGCTGGCGTTGTTTCAGAAAAACGCGCCCACGCCGGAGACCTTGCTGCGGCTGCCGGAAGAGCGACTCCGCGCCGCTGGCCTGTCAGCGGGCAAGCAGGCCGCGCTCCGTGATCTTGCGGAAAAAACCATCTCCGGCATCGTTCCCACTCTCTCCACTTTGCGGCGCACGCCCGATGAGGACGTTATCGCGCATCTCACTCAAGTACGCGGCATCGGCATCTGGACGGTTGAGATGCTACTGATCTTTCGTCTGGGAAGACCCAACGTGCTGCCCGTCGGCGATTATGGAGTGCGTAAAGGCTTCGCGCTGACCTTCGGCACATTGCGTCCCGGTGAGCGCGTCCAGGCGGAGAACCTGCCCGATGCCGCCACGATGCGCCGTCGCGCTGCGCGCTGGCAGCCCTGGTGCAGTGTCGCCAGTTGGTATCTGTGGCGCGCCTGCGACTTGGGGCGCGCCTGCGATCTGGCCGCTGAACAAAAAGATTCCAAGCCCGTTTCACGGAGGAAACAATAACTGTATGGCATCCGGCGAGCGCTACATCTGCATCCACGGCCACTTCTACCAGCCGCCACGAGAGAACGCCTGGCTGGAAACCGTGGAGATTCAAGATTCCGCTGCCCCGTATCACGACTGGAACGAACGCATCACCGCCGAATGCTACGCGCCGAACGGAGCTTCGCGCATTCTAAATGCAGAAGACAAGATCATCCGCATCGTCAACAATTACTCGCGCATCAGCTTCAACTTTGGCCCCACGCTGCTCTGCTGGCTCCAGGAAAATGCCGGGGGCGCGCACCAGACGATTCTGGATGCGGATCGAACCAGCCGCGAACGTTTTGGCGGGCATGGCTCCGCGCTGGCGCAGGTCTACAACCACATCATTCTGCCGCTAGCGAACACACGCGACCGCATCACGCAGATTCGCTGGGGCATCGCGGATTTTGAAAACTGTTTTGGCCGCAAGCCAGAGGGCATATGGCTGGCCGAAACCGCCGTGGATCTCGAAAGCCTTGACCTGCTGGCGCAGCAGGGCATTCGCTTCACAATTCTGGCCCCACACCAATGCGCGCGCATCCGTCCGCTGACAGCCTCCACGCCAGAACCATCGACACCACCCCCAGTGCCACCTTTGCCCGAAGAGGCTGATGAGGGACCACTCCACCACCCCTGGGATGACGAACCCCAAGATCCCTGGATCGAAACGCCCAACGGGACGGTTCCCCCGACACGGCCCTATCGCATCGCCCTGAACGAAGGACGCAGCATCGCAGTCTTCTTTTACGACGGCCCCATCGCCCGCGCCGTCGCCTTTGAAGGAATCCTGAACAGTGGCAAAAGCTTCGCGCAGCGCCTGCTCTCCGGCTTTGGTGAGCAGAGCGCCGATGCCCAACTGGTTCACATCGCCACCGATGGCGAAAGTTACGGCCATCATCACAAGTATGGCGAAATGGCTCTCTCCTACGCGCTGGAATGGCTGGAGCAACATAGTGATGCCAAGCTGACCAACTATGCGGAGTTTCTGGAAAAATTTCCGCCCACTTGGGAGGCGGAAATCAACGAGAATAGTTCCTGGAGCTGCGCGCATGGCGTGGAGCGCTGGCGCTCCGATTGCGGTTGCAACGGAGGTCGCGCCGGATGGAATCAAAAATGGCGCACTCCCCTGCGGGAGTCTCTGGATTGGCTGCGCGATGCCATCGCGCCACTGGCCGAAGCAATGGCAAAGCCCTTGCTAAAAGATATGTGGGCCGCGCGCAATGCGTATATTGACGTCATTCTCCATCGCTCGACAGAGACTGTGCAGCATTTTCTGGATGAGCACGCCACGCATCCGCTCAGCCCTGCGGAACGCGCGCTCTCTCTCAAACTGATGGAGATGGAACGCCACGCCCTGCTGATGTACACCAGTTGCGGCTGGTTCTTCGATGATATTTCCGGCATCGAAACTGTACAGGTTATCGCCTACGCCGGGCGCGTGCTGCAACTGGCCGCCGAGTTGTTTGGCAACGCTGGCGTGGCGCTGGAGAAAGAATTTCTAACGCAGCTCCAAGCGGCCAAAAGCAATGTGCCAGAGCAAAAAGATGGCGCGGCAATCTATCGGCGATATGTACAAAACCAGCGGATTGGACTGGAGCAAGTCGGTGCCCACTACGCCATCCGTTCTATTTTTGAGGCATATCCCGATAAAGGACAGCTTTTCTGCTTTGACATCCAGCGCAATGCTTTTGAAGTTTTCAGCTCTGGTCGCGGACGCATCGCCATCGGGCAGGTAGAGATACGTTCCCACATTACGGAGGAGTGCGAGCCTGTCGATTTTGCGGTTCTTCATCTGGGCGACCAGAATCTCTCCGCTGCCGTCCGCCGCACGAATCCCTCCACGCCCGCACAGCGGGATGCAGGCACCTTCGCCGGGTTTGCGGAGGAGGTGCGCTCCGCCGTGGCCCGCGCCCATCTGCCGGAGGTCATTCGCCTCTTCGACCGCTACTTTGGAGATACGGCCTACTCGCTCACTTCCCTCTTCCGTGACGAGCAGCGGCGCATTCTGCAAAGCATTCTGGATTCCACGCTGGATGAGATGGAAGGTCACCTGCGCACGCTGTATGAAGATCACACCTCGCTGCTGCATTTTTTAAGCCTGAGCGGAATGCCCAAGCCGCAGGCTCTGATGCTGGCCGCAGAGTTTGTGTTGAATGCCGACCTGCGCCATGTGCTGGAAAAAGACCCGCTGGACGCGGTGCGGCTGCGCGAGTTGCTGACCCAGGCCACGTCGGATGAAGTTCCGCTGCATGGTTCCGACCTGGGCTATCTCGCCAGCCAGCGCCTCAAGCGCGCCATGCTTGACGTGCAGAAGCATCCTGGAGACATGGCAATTCTGGAATCCGTACTGGAGTTAACGACAGCCTTCCATCAACTGCCGTTCGAGGTGAACCTCTGGCAGGCACAGAATACCTGGAACACCCTGCTGCATACTCCATCGACGGTGGAACAGGAGAGCGAGTGGATGGAAATGTTCCTGGAGCTAGGCAGAAAGCTCGACCTTGAAGTGGACGACCTGATTGTGGAAGCGCCGTGAGACCCGCCGTTATTTTTTTGATTTAAGCAGTCCGTTTCCATTCAAATTTTCTATAAATTTTCTGATTTTCTCCTTGTCAAAATGTGGCTTGATCTCTCGAACACTCTCCAAAAGCGCATCGTTTTTGTCTTTTGTTTTCTTGGCTGAAAATTCACGGTCAACGTAAACGATTGTGCTAACTAGTTCCAATTCAGCACTACTGTATGTGCCAAATTTCTCAAATAGCCAATCGATATCTTTTTGGTATTTGCTTATAAATTTCTTTTTTTCTTTCTTGATCCCGTTAGCATTCTCCCCCGCCCCAATTTTGTAACCATACCCCCCCGGATACTGTTCAAGAGTCGATCTACTGATTTTCATTGCTACGGAGAGATCCAAGTCGGAAAGCACATCGGGATCAAATGGCCCATATGTATAAAGAGAGAAATTGTATCCAAGCGGGACGTCCCGCAAAGTTTGCAGGAAGTACATATACTTCATAAGCGCGGTTCGGCCAATGAATTTCTCTTTATGTTTTTCTGCCAGAATTGGAATCAAAGTCAAGCGTTCCTTGCGAATTTCGCTCATTGCCCTCAACCTCCTTTATCTTCAATTTTGCTTCATCCACGTTTTCACGTTTTGCATAGAACATAATCTGATTGTTGGGCACCATCTTCTTCACAATATTAGAATAGCTGGATAGAGGACGCACATCCTCTGGATTGAGATCATTAACAATTGAAATATCTGCGAGTTCTGCTTTGTACCAGCTTTTAGCAGCCTCAAACTCTTCTGCAAGCAATCCACCAAGTTCCTTCCGCAGCTTATTGACAAACACCCCGCCTTGAGGCCCAAGCACTTCCGGACTTTTATACACGAGTCGATAATGGTTTCTCGCGCAAAGGCGTTTCCCATGCTCGCCTCCTTCTCCATTTGCCAATGCACCTAGAACCTTCCAATCATCCCACTTTAAGAATTCTTCCAATTGCTCTCCGGTTGGTGGAGGAAATTTCCCTTTAGGAAGAATTGCAGCAAGCGCTTCCTTGAGATGCAGATCGTAGGCAACGCGGGTTTTGTGAAAATATACCTGCGTAAACATAAAGTACCTCGCGAGCACGAGACCTTCCACTGCATGCAATCCACTCTCGGCAAAGCCAAGCCGAGGCGCACTCCCATCTTTTCCTGGAATGGCTCGAATCGTGTTGATAATTCTATTGAGATCAAATCTTCCGTACTGCACGCCAAGATGATGGGAATCTCGGAGCAGATAATCCATTCGATCCGCATCCATTTGTCCGTCGAGAAGTTCCCTCCAAAATAAACTCCGTTTAGCGCCCGCGCTTCCCTCCAAGAGCGCAGCAATATCTTCGGCCTTAATATCCAAGTTTTTGTTGCTATGGTAATTTTCAATCACATCTTTAAGTTGCGTTTGAATAATTTCTGCGGAGTATTGTTCGTGCTTGAATTTCTTTCCATTTTGTTCGGGAAACAAGTCTTCGGAAGCATGGGAAAAGGGAGAGTGTCCTACATCGTGCAATAAGGCTGCGAAACGCACCCTCTGCCTATCTTTGTCCAAACCAGCATCGTTATAGTCCAATTCATTTTTCAGCACATCAATCGAATTCGCCCGAATTGCATCGTAGAGCCTGGTGGCTGTATGCATCACCCCAAGCGAGTGCTCAAATCGAGTATGCATTGCACCCGGATACACCTCATCCGTCCAGGCCAGTTGTCGAATACGCCGCAGCCTCTGGAAAACTGGGTGGTCAATAATTTTCTTCTCCCAATCACTCACCGCAATGAACCCATGAACGGGGCAGCGAATCTCACATTGGGAATTCTGATTGTTCATTTTAAGAATGACCACCACTATATACGAATAAAAAGAGAAGACGCAAGAAAAATCTGATTCTTGCAAATCAGGATTTTCTTAACTCCGCCAGCGCAGCGTAACCGGCCCGGTCATTGGATGGACAAACTCCCCGCCGTTGGCGGCATGGAGCCGCGCCTGCTTCAGCGCAAAGTACCATTTGGCCGGACGGTCGGCATCGTCAATCAGCATCAACGTGGGGTCGTGCTGTAGCCCTGCCGCCTGTTGCACCATCGTCACGCGATCCTGCTCCACAAACCGAGCGCCAAAGAACTTCGCAATGGCCGGAACAAATGGCACGCGATAAAAAACATTCCACGCAGCCACAACATCAATGCGGCTGCGCGTGGCCGTCACCGGAGTTACCGTAGTCAGGCTGCTGAACCACTTGTCGCCGCAACGAATGGTCTCGTACCGACGATTGGGCAGCACAAAGTCGATGGTCGTCGTGATGGGATGGCCGTACACTCCCAGCAATTTGTACGGCGCGCTGTTGCCCGATGGCGCGTGCGCGGACATGCGAAATCCCTGCGGAATCGGCTCAAAATGTTTTTCTTTTTCGTGGATGCTCCGTCGCGCGCGCCACCACCAGGATTGATGAACAAAGGGGCCATGCGCCGGATCCATCAATCCAATGATGCCGTGATCGACGTTGCAGGGAAGATCGGCGGTCAGGTGCGCCGAGCGAAAGCGCGCGCTGAATTTTTGCAGTTCCGGCACGGCAGGCAAATTGGAGCGATCTGCAATATCCAGCCGCCCGGAACCGGGCGCAGGAAGATAGACCCAGGCATGGCCATCCCGCTCCTCGCAGGGGTAGGCGGTGGCAAAGATGCGGCTGCAATCCAGCGTGTCGTGCCGGGTGAGTGAGGGAATCTCCAAACACTGGCCGCTGACCGCCGCAAAGCGCCAGCCATGATATTTGCAGGTGACGGCCCCGGTCTCGAAGCCTCCGCAGGAAAGTGGAATACCGCGATGCGGGCAACTGTCGCGCAGCGCGAAGAGCTGGCCTGCCTCGGTACGGCCCAGCAGCAAGGGAATGCCCAGCAGCAGCGCAGTGGCCGTCTGTCGTCCGCGCAGGAGATCGCTGCGCAGCGCCGGATACCAATCGTCGTAGAGCAGCGTGGCCGTCGATGAGCTTGGCGTGTCGGGAGACATAAAACTCCTCCGCACCTCTATTGTTCCATAGCGTGGGCGACCCGCCGCGTCAGCTTACTGGTGTCAATTTACCAGCGCGCAGTCGATAGCGCTCCCCGCGCCAAACCACATGGTCATCGGCAAAGCTCCAGAACCAGATAGCCAGGGCGATGCAATCGCGCAGCGGCAGCAGCCATAAATTTCGCAGTACGCCGCGATCCTTCAGCAGGCCCACACCCACCGACAGCGCCAGCGCAACGCGAGCCAGCAGCGTCAGGCTAAACAGCGCGAGACTGCCGAGGCTGGCTCCATTGGCCACCACATTGGCCAGCGCCCAGGCCAGGCCAAAGGTCACTCCCATGCCCCAGTAGCCCGCCTTGCGCGCATCGCGCAGGTTGCGCGCCCAACGCAATTGATGATCGAGAAACTGGCCGAAACGATAGGCCGGAATGGAAGTCTCCACCACCTCGCGACTCAGCGCCACGCGAAATCCGGCGCGAGAGATGCGCGCGCCCAGTTCGTAATCATCGCCCAGATACTCCACCAGCGGCTCCAGCCCACCGATGGCATCGAGCGCCGCGCGCGTCACGGCCAGCGTGGATCCCATGCCAAAGCGCAGCCCATTTTCCATCCAGCGCGCCATCAACACGCCCACCATAAAATCCGTGGCAATGCCCATCGCCTCCAGCCGCGATCCCAGCGTGCGATGCGAGCGTCCGCGATAGAGCGCCGTCACCATCCCAACAGGCCGCCTGCTGCTGTTGGAGGAAAACCGCAGCATCACGTTGCGCAGATACCGTGGCGAAACGCGAATATCACTGTCGTTGATGAGCAGATGGTCGAAGCGCGCCTGGGGCAGCATCTGCATCAGCGTGCTCACTTTTCCGTTGGGGCCAAGCGTCTCCGGGCATACCACCAGGCGGAGGTTGTGCCCAGGAAATTCAGCCTGCAAACGCTGAATCATCGGCACGGCCTCATCGTCCATCCGCCGCACGCCGAAGAGGATTTCATACTCGCCGGGATACTCCTGGCTACAGTGACTGACGAAATCCTTGTACATGCCAGGGTCGATGCCCTTGATCGGCTTGAGAATGCTGACCGGAGGATAGACCGAAGGCTGCGGCACGCGGCGAGAGTGACTGTAGGCCCGCGCCGCCCGCAGAGCAAGCAGGCAGTACGCCAGACCAGCAACCGTCAAAAGCGTTGTGGCATCCGCCACCCAATGTGCGAAGATCATCCGCCACAGAATACGCGGAAATTGCCAGTGCGGCGCAGTTTATTTTGCAGAAATTTTCGATTACTCATACCGCAGCGCTTCAATCGGGTCGAGATTGGCGGCCTTCCATGCCGGATAGATGCCAAAGACCAGCCCAATCAGGCAGGAAATAATGAAGGCCGCGCCCACCCAGAAACCCGACAGCGTAGTCTGAATCGTCGAGATGGACAGGCGCAGGATCAGCGTAAGCAGCGCGCCCACGGCAATCCCCAGCACGCCACCTACGGCGCAGAGCGTCACCGCCTCCAAGGTAAACTGCATTCTGATATTGCGCTTGGTCGCGCCAACGGCCTTGCGCACTCCAATCTCCCGCGTCCGCTCCGTCACTGAGACCAGCATAATGTTCATCACGCCCACGCCGCCCACGATCAAGCCCACGCTGGAGACGGCAAACATAAAAAGAAACAGGCCGCCGGTAATTTCATTCCACAACCGTGTGATGGAATCCGGGCCGAAGATATAAAAATCATCCGGCTTGTCCACGCGCACCTTGCGCCGAACACGCAGCATCTGTTCCATCTCATCGGAGACGAGGCCTTCGTTTTTTGCGTCGTCATACTTCACCGACAGCCAGAAGTCCTTGATCTCCGGGTGAATCTTCTGGAAGGTTCCCAGCGGAAAATATGCGGCGTTGTCCGCCGGATTCCTGCCGCTGCCAAAGGCCTGCTTCAGTTTGCCCAGCACGCCAATCACCTGGAAGACATCCCCGTCGATCTCCACGTCCTTGCCCAGCGGGTCTTCGCCGTGGAACAACCCCTGCGCCGTGTCATGGCCCAGAACCACAACGTTGGAGTGATGCGCCTCTTCGTAATCGGTAAAAAATCTTCCCTGGGCCACCGGCCAGTCGTACACCTGCTGCGCGGAGGCGTCATTCCCCCCCAGGATGGTGTGTTGCAGCTTGCGGCCCTTGTATTTAACCGAGACATTACCCAGACGCAGTTCAAAGTTTTCATACCTCAAGCTGGGGGAGGTGGCAACCACATGGGGCAATGTCCGCATGGCATAGGCATCTTCCGCCGTCAGTTGTTTGCGCGCCAGCATCTCCGTGGTGGGCCGCACGCCGATAACCGGAAAGCGAAAGACCCACAGCACATTGGTGCCAAAGGATTCCACCAGGGTACTCACATTGCGATCCAGCCCGTTAATGAAGGAGGAGATTGTAATCACCGTGGTAATGCCAATCACGATGCCGAGAATGGTCAGCCCGGAGCGCAGTCGATTGGCGCGCAGCGTATCCATCGCCATGCGAACAGCCTCTTTGGAATCTCGCATTCGCATCTTTGCTCCTTGACGGCAATTCAAGATCGCCGTGTCCGCATGGGAGAATCGCACAACAGAACTGTCATTTCGAACAAGTCCGCCGTGGCGGACGAGTCGAGAAACCTGCGGTTTATTTTCCAGGTCAAGAGGAAAACGCAGGTCCCTCGACTGTGCAACTCGCTTGTAGCGAGTTGCTCCGCTCGGGATGACACCCCTCTGGGCATAGAAATCACCCATCCATCTTTACATCCTTTACATCTCCGAACTCCTTACAACTCCGACCGCAACGCCACGATGGGATCCAGCAGGGCCGCCTTGCGCGCCGGATACACGCCAAAGAAAACTCCGGCCGCCGTGGCCACCAACAGGCCGGCCAGCACCGACCATACGGCGATGGTGGTGGGAAATCCAATCAGCAGCGTCACCGTCTTGGCGATGACAATTCCGCCCATCACGCCGAGGATGCCGCCGACCAGCGCCATCGTTGCCGATTCAATAAGGAACTGCAACAGCACATCAGAACGTCGCGCCCCCAAAGCCTTGCGAATGCCGATCTCGCGTGTGCGCTCTGTGACCGAAACCAGCATGATGTTCATAATGACGATGCCGCCAATGAGAAGCGAAATGGAAGCAATGCCCACGGCCACAACAGAAAAGCTGGCGGAGATGCTCTTCCATAGGCTGACGAAGCTCCCATTGGTGTCCAGCGAAAAACTGTCCGCCGCGCCCAACGCATCGTGCCTTCGCGCACGCAGAATCACGCGCATCTGATCCACGGCGCGCTCCAGCGGAAGGCCCACGCCGCGCGCGCGCGCGTAGATGGTGATGCTCTGGTTCGCCCCGTAGGTCTGCATGAATGTCGTCAGTGGAATCGCCACAAAATTATCCTGGCTCTGGCCGAGCGTCTTGCCCTGC
Organism: Acidobacteriota bacterium; assembly: GCA_021810625.1. GTDB lineage: Bacteria > Acidobacteriota > Terriglobia > Terriglobales > Acidobacteriaceae > JAJZIJ01. The sequence goes on along the minus strand of JAJZIJ010000017.1, from coordinate 8,318 downwards.
CGCTCCGCGACACCGAGGACGGTATACGGCTGGCCATCAACGCGCAACTCCTTGCCCAGCGGGTTGCCCGGCCCAAGAATGTTCTCCGCAACGTCATCGCCAATCACCACGACATGCGCATCCCGCGCCTGCTCCGACGACGTGAACATGCGGCCCTGTGCGATATCGACGTTGTACATATCGGGCATGGCCCAGGTCCAGCCGCGAATATCCACTCCGGTGGCGGAGCGGTTCCCGCTCACCACACTGCCCGTTGCATCCAGCATGGCTCCGGTGGCGATGCAAGCCGTACATTGGTCTTCCACCGCCCGGTAGTCTTCCATCGTCAGGTCTTTGCGCTTGGTATAGCGCAGGTACTCCTCCGCGCTCGTCCAGGTTCGCGGAATCTTGCTGGCGGTAAAAACATCGGCCCCATAGCGATAGATTTTGGTGGCGACAAAAGTGTCCGCGCCGTGAATCATCGTGACCACGGCGATCACCGAGGCCACGCCAATCACCACGCCCAGCAGCGTGAGCATGGAGCGCAGCTTGTTCGCCCACAGCGATTGCAGCGCGATTCTAACCGCCTCACGAAACCCCATGCCGCTCCTCGCCGTTGTCCCGGCCATCTGTATTCTCGTTCAGACGTTTTCATGGCAAGTGTAAGCAGATTGCTAAAGTGAGTCATTCTGAACAAAGGTCGCTGCGGCGACCGAAGTGAAGAATCCAGAGAATACTGGCTGAATAGATTGAGCCAAAATCATCTGGATTCTTCGCTGCGCTCAGAATGACAAACCTTATTTTTCCAATCACAGCATCTATGAACCCGCCCTAATCATCTCGGATATAGCCGATGGTCAGGCTTTCTCATCCCATCCAACCACAATATCCTCATCCAAAGTGATGCGAAGTTTATAACGATTGACTCCGCGACGGTCGTACTTCCAGATTTCTCGCGTCTTTGCCTTAAACACCTTTCTATCAATGCAATCGGGATTTCCAAGCGAGTCGGCAAGCTGCTCGGACGTTTGTGCCTGCCAAAATTCATGCCGAAGGATGCGCTGTACCAGCGCTTCATCCGCATATTTATTACGAAGGTATTCGATACGTTTATTTTTTTGACTGTGCTTGTACCAGGCGAACAGGCCGATCCCCATAATGCAAATTATCAACGGGGCAGCAAAGCCTGTAGCATCAAGAATCTTTCCGATCCCCACGATCACTACACCGAAGATGAGAAGTTTTCCAAGAGCATTCCTCTGTGTCTTGGTCATACGTCTGGTCATGCGCGTTAGTCATCCTGAATTTTTCGCCCTTCCACCTTCGCCGTGGTCAGGACAGAATGCCCAGCTAAGATCAATCCTTTGATCTTAGTTGGGGTTATCCTTTTATCTAACTTAAAATCAAATACATACGCTTATAAAATAGTGCGCGGCCAAGCAAAATTTCCCGCATTACACGTCCATGCGCTTGAATTTCCACTCTGGAATCAGCCGAACCGCCAGCATCATCCAGCGCCAGAACCACGGCGTGTACACAATGTCGCGCCGCTTCTCAATGGCCCGCTGGATATCGCGCGCCACGCGCTCCGGCTGGGCAAAGAGCGGCCCCTGCGGCATGTGCGCCGTCATCGGCGTGGCCACAAAACCGGGCCGGATGGTGAGCACCTGCACGCCGCGACGATCCAGTCGGTTGCGCAGACCATCCAGAAACATGTTCATCCCCGCCTTGGACGCGCCATAGACGCAGTTTTTCCAGCGGCCACGATCTCCGGCCACAGAGGAAATAGCGGCGAGCGTTCCCTGCCCTTGCGCCTCAAAATAATTGGCCAGCCATGTTCCCAGCGAAACAACGGAGATCAGGTTGGTATGCAGCAGCATCGCGGCGTGGGAAAAATCCCGGTCGGCCTGGGACTGATCTCCCAGAACGCCGTGGGCGATCATCGCGCAGTCGATGCGGCCCAGAACGCGCGCGGCCCGCTCCAGCATCGCCGGATGCTCGTCCGTCCGGTCAAGGTTCAGCGCTTCGATATGCACGGCAGTCGCTCCGCGTGTTTGCAGGTCGGCGGCAACGGCCCGCAGGCGCTCTTCCTGTCGAGCGACAAGAAAAAACTGCGTCCCGTGGGGAGCCAGCAGGCGCATCCAGGCCTGCGCGATGGCCGAGGTCGCTCCCAACACCAACACCGTTTGCGGAATTGCGTTTTTATGCGCCATGCGTCACTCGCTCCCAAAATGAAGAGGTAAAATCTGGATCGCGATAGGCGGCAAACTCCCGCCACTGTGGATAGAAGAATTGAAACTGTGCTGCGGTCATGCGGGCATCCTTGGCCGGATAGAGGCGGCCACCCAGTTCGCGGGTCATCTCCGCCAGCCGATCGAAGAGTCGAAACGTCACATCAGAATGAATGGGAATATCCAGCGCCAACGTGATGCCGGGCATGGGGAAGGACATGCTCCCCGGCGATGCCGGATTACCCATCACCTTCAACACCGCCAGAAATGATCCCAGGCCGGAATCGGCAATCGCCTGCAAAATGGCCTCCATGCCCTCGCGACCGTGCGCGAAGGGAAGCACGCATTGGAATTGCAGAAAGCCGCGCTTGCCGTAGATGCGATTCCAGTGCAGCACCTTGTCCAGCGGATAGAAGAATGGCTCATAATCCACCAGCGCGCTGACGTGCCGATGCCGCTGCTTGTGGTAGTACGCTCCGTTGAAGACTCGCATCGCAAAACGGTTCAGCGCCCAACCGGGAAAATCAAAGGGCACCGACAGGCGCGGCTCCGGCGTAGGCAGCAGCGGATCGGGGAGATGCGAATGGTCGCCCAGCATAAAAATGCCGCGGGCAAAATTGCGACCACGCGAGATGCAGTCAATCCAGGCCACGGTATATTCCGCGTGACTGCTGGCCGCCGAAAGCGCAAGAAATTCATCCATGCCATGAAAGCGGATGCCCTCATAGCAAATGTTGCGGCTGACAATGGGCCGCAACTGCACCTCCGCCCAGGCGATCAGCCCGGTCAGGCCCATGCCACCGATGGTGGCCGCGAACCAGTCTGAATTTTCAGATGCGCTACAGGAAATGCGCGTGCCGTCGGAGCGTACCAGCTCGAAGCGCGGGACATGGCAACCAAAGGTTCCCGCAACATGATGATTTTTCCCGTGAATATCATTGGCAATCGCTCCGCCGACGGTGACGTATTTCGTGCCCGGAGTAACAGGCAGAAACCAGCCCAGCGGCACGGCGAAACGCAGAATCTCCGCCAGCGTCACGCCGCTCTCGCAGCGCAGCAGGCCGGTCTGGGCGTCGAAGGCAAGCAGCCGATCCAGCCCGCGTGTACCGAGCAACGTTCCACCCTCCAGCAGGCAGACATCGCCATAGCTGCGCCCCATGCCCACTGGCAATTGCGGCGAAACCGCAGGGCGCAGAGGAAAGTCTCCCATCCAGTGAAGCGGACGCAACGAAGACTTCACCTTTGGATAGCGCCCCCAGGATTCAAAATCGGATTCACGTTTGGATTCGGAGCCGGATTCGGAGGCTGGAGGAATGAGTTTCGTTCGCATGAGAGAGAATCGGCACCTGGTACCACTTATAGACGGCTGGACGTTGCTCATGCAAATGGCCGAACGCGCTCTGCGCTCTCCGCGCCGCTGTTACGGCGGCTTTAACGAAGCGCGCTCCAGTCACGCGGCGAACCATGAAAGAGACGGATGGCAGCAATGCCGCTGGCTCCGGCAGCGACACATGATGCTGCGTTGTGGGCCGTCACGCCTCCCAGCGCCAACACGGGAACCGGATGCGCCGCGCTGCAAGCGGCTGCCAGCGCCGCCAGCCCCACGCCGGGAAGAGTGTCCATGTCTTCCGAATACTCTCCACGGAATCGGGAAGAAATTCGCTTCTCAAAGACCGGAGCAAACAGAATGCAATCGACATTCTGGTCGCGGGCCTGCTCGACCTCCCGCTGGGTATGGCAGGCCACGCTGATCCAAAGCGATCGAAGGGTCGAAGACGCGGCATCCGAAATGGACTGGCTGCGAATTTCGTTGAATTTGCGAATTTCGTCGAATCGTTGGGCGGCTGCGCTCGCAGGCAGGTGAACGCCATCCGCCCCGGCAGCCCGCGCCACCGCAGGAGAAGCGTTGAGGAGAATCCGCGTCGTCGCGCCCACATCGCGGACGGCCCGCTGCATCGCCTGCGCCAGCGCGATCAACTCCTCGACGGGCAAATCTTTTTCCCGCAGTTGCGCCAGCGCCACGCCATTTTCAGCCCAGACACGCGCCAGCGCAATCAATCCATCGCGCTGCGCGGCAGGCTGATCCCCAACAAGGTAACGATCTGTAATGGCATAAAGAAGCATCCGAATATCGGCAGTGTACTGTCTGCGTCCACGCGGACACCGCAGCCCCCGCGTTTCAACATTGAAGCATGAATGGGATACGGTCTACGGTCGAAGGCTATCGAGAGAGAGCGCCCTACCTAGTAGACTTCGCGATGAAAGAGGCGATCCTCATCTTCCGAAGGAGAGAGCCAGGTCGCGACAGCACACCCCAACAGGATGACCATGCTGAGCAGGCCCGCTGCCAGCGACAGCAAAGCCGCCGCATGGTGCGTCCAAGGAGAGACGAGGGCAAAATATAGGATCTGCACGGCGGAACCTCCTTATAGCCTAGAGTCCCAGAACAGCCACAGGGTTTTCTACCTGGATACATTATGTACTAAAAAGTTGGATTTGGAAGCAGAATTTAGAGACAGTATTTAAGAACAACGGGGCCGGGAGCAGCGCGCCTCAGGCAAACACGGATTCCGGGCGGCGCCGTGCAGCCGCGCCCGATAGCCATCGCCGCAACCTATTGATTCTAAAACATTGGTGCCGAAGAAGGGACTTGAACCCCCACACCCTTGCGAGTACATGGACCTGAACCATGCGCGTCTGCCAATTCCGCCACTTCGGCAACCGGGAAGACCGTCCAACAGAACCGTTGAACGAGCAGCGCTCTGTTCATCATACAGCGTCGGCGGCAAGAGTCAAACCGCAGCGTCGGACGACAAAAAACCCTCTCGGCGCTGTTCCCCATTCGCGCATTTCTGGGACAGACACTCCCGGAAATGCGTATGTCCATAACGACAAATAAGCCGCTTCAGTAAACAATCGGCAGGGTAAAAGAAAAAACGGAGCCGTGGCCTATCTGGCTGGTGCAGGTGATCTTGCCGTGGTGAGCCTCCACGATGGAGCGAACGATGGCCAAACCCATTCCTGTACCGGGAATCAGACCGCGACGCTCCCGGCCACGATAAAACTTATCGAAGATCATGGCCTGCTCCAAATCGTCAATACCTGTGCCACGGTCAGCAACGTTGACGGTCAACGTTCCCTCTCCAGCTTCCGCGCTGATGTAGATGGGGCTGCCCTCTGGAGAATACTTGACGGCATTTTCCAGCAGATGGCGCAGCACTTTTGTGATGTAGGTTAGATCCATGCGGGTCTGCGGTAACGATTCCGGAAGACGCACCTCGACGGGATTCTTCCGCAGCGTCTCAGCGAGTTCCGCCAACGCAGCGTCCACGGCCTTGCGAATGGAATGAGGGCGCATATCCATCTTTACTTCGCGGGCATCAAGCTGCGCCATCTCCACAGCCTCGGCAATCAGGCGATTGAGCCGATCAGCCTCCTCTTCGATTACGGCAAACATTTCATCTTTCTGGGCCGCGTCCATCGTGGGATTTTCGCGCACGCTGGCGATGGAAGCCTTGATGGACGTTAACGGGGTGCGCAGTTCGTGCGTAATGGAATCCAGCAGCGCCGTGCGCAGACGCTCACTTTCACGCGCTGCCTCGGCGCGAGTCAGCTTTTCCAGCGCATCGGCGCGCTCGACAGCAATGGCGATCAGACTGGACAGGGCCTCCACGGTCTCGCGGGAAGGCAGAGTTCCACTCAGTCCAAGAGCGCCCATTGAGCGGACACCCATCATCAACGGCGCGTAACAGATGTGTGCATCTTCCATGACAACATCCCTGCGCTGCGCCGTGACCCGCAGGCGATCTGCCGGCAAATCCAGGGAATTTCCGCTGGAACGATAAATGCGATTGCGTTCCCCGGCAAAGAGCGCGACCTCTGCAAATCCGAAGGTGAGGGTCATATCGCCGGGAATGCGCGTAAGCAGCTCTGTGGGATTTTCCGTCACCAGCAATTGCTGACTGAATCCATAGAGACGCTCGACCTCATGGCGGCGCAGATTCGCTTTATGGGTTTCCTTCCGCGCGCGTTCCACCAGATGGCTGGCGATCACTGCCGTTGCCAGGAATGTGAACAGCGCCACCCAATTGCGCGTATCCGCCACGGTGAAGGTAAACACGGGGGGCAGGAAAAAATAATTGAACGCCAAAGTGGACAATATGGAGAGAAAAATAGCGGGCTGCAATCCCCAACTGGCCGCAGAGAACAACACCACCAGCAAATAAGACAAGGCTACAGTGGTCAGGTTGACGTGCAACAGACGATAATCAAGAAAAGTCACGCAGGCAACAATAATGATTCCAGCCAAGTATTGCGCGAAATGAAAGATCCGATGCTTTTCCATGAAACGTATTGTACGGATAGGAGGTAGTGTATGGCTCCACAAAGAGAACAGGAACCTCCGGTGAAAACCCCGGAGGATTGGCTGGAGCAGGCCACAGAGATGGAGCAAACTGCGGAAGAGAAGGCCTCAGGAATTTTCAAGGTCTTCCTTGGCTACGCTCCAGGGGTGGGGAAAACCTGCAATATGCTCAGCGAAGCGCTGCGGCGGGCGCGGCGCGGCGAGGACGTGGTTGCCGGCATTATCGAGACGCATGGGCGCAAAGGAACGGCAGATCTGGCGGCACAATTGGAGGCCGTGCCCTTGCAGTCGCTGGAGTACAAGGGCACGATGTTCAAGGAAATGGATGTCGATGCCATCCTGGCGCGCAAGCCTGCGGTCGTTCTGGTCGATGAACTCGCTCACACGAATATAGAAGGCAGCAAGCACCGCAAGCGCTACGAAGATGTTCTGGAGCTGTTGGCCGCGAAGATCGACGTTTTGACGACGGTCAACATTCAACATATCGAAAGCCTTGGCCCGACCGTCCAGAGCATTACCGGAATTCCGATCCGCGAAACGGTGCCGGACTGGGTGATGGAGCGCGCCGATGAGGTGGTCATGGCCGATCTGACGCCGGAAGCGCTGCAAACCCGGATGCGCCGCGGAGATATTTATCCTCAGGATCGAGTGGAGCGCGCGCTCTCCAACTTCTTTCGCCGGGGCAATCTGATGGCGCTGCGTGAGCTTGCGCTGCGTCAGGTAACACGCGCCGTGGATCGCAGCCTGGATGCCTATCTGCGGCGCAAACGCTTCGGCGATCACTGGCAGGTGCAGGAGCGGGTCGCTGTCTGCATCAGCGCCAGCCCGATGGCGCAGCAATTGATTGCGCGGGGCGCGCGCATCGCCGAAGGCATCGACGCGGAGTTGTTCGTCCTTCATGTTGGAGACGAGTCCGCTCTGGAGCCGGAAGAGCGCCGCGCCTTGCAGGCAAATGTTCGTTTCGCAGAAAATCTTTCGGCGCAGGTTGTCTACTTGAAGAGTGGAACGGTAGCCAGCGCCGTGGCAGCCTTCGCGCAGGAGAAACGCATCACGCAAATCATTCTTGGACGCAAGGCCGTGCATGGGATCAAGAAATATCTCTACTACTCCGCTGTTCAGAAGCTCTTGAAAGGCGCTCCGCAGGTGGATCTCCACATCGTTACCCAGGATGCGCGATGAATAAGCCCCGTCTGCTTCTGGTGGATGATGAGCCGCAGATTTTGCGCGTGCTGCGCACCGCGCTCACCATCCAAGGCTACGATATTCAGATTGCCGAAGATGGCGCGGCGGCTCTGCGCCTGTTTGAGCAGTGGTGTCCCGACATGGTCATCACCGATCTGGCCATGCCGAAGATGGATGGTGTCGCGTTGTGTCGCGAGATTCGTATGCGTTCGCAGGTTCCCGTGCTGGTGCTCTCCGTGCGAGATCAGGAGCACGTCAAGGTGGAAGCTCTGGACGCAGGCGCGGACGATTTTGTCACCAAGCCCTTCAGCACTGGAGAACTGCTGGCGCGTGTGCGGGCAAATTTGCGACGTACCGTCGTCACGCCAGAACCAGCCGCGACGACCGTTTTGGAGGTCGGCAAATTTCGCATTGATCGGGAGGCACATCAGGCGCTTGTCTCCGGTGAGCCGGTTCGCCTGACGCCAAAGGAGTTTGACCTGCTGCATTTTATGGCGCAGCATCCGGGAAAAGTTCTCACGCATCGCCAGCTTCTGGTGGCCGTGTGGGGAGCCTCCAGCACA
>JAJZIJ010000053.1 GCA_021810625.1 Acidobacteriota bacterium | reverse complement strand
AACGCAGCCAGGAGCTAAACTCCTGGCTGCATCTCTACAACTGGCATCGTCCCCATGCTAGTCTGGGCCAGTCTCCTCCCATCAGCCGCTCCGGCCTCGAAGGGAATAACCTATTGAGCCACCACATTTAGGGCTTCCTTAAGGAATCTCTGCACAAGTCTGCGTTTTGAAGGGGCGGGACTTCAGTCCCGCCGTAAATACTTGAAATGGGGGCGGGCTTTAGCCCCTGAGGGATTAGCTGTGAAACTTAATCAGAGCTTCCTTAACAAGTTCCCCTCCATGTCGCTGATCGTGAGCCATCCCGTAAAATAAAGACCTATGCTCGATTTAGGATTTGTGCGCGCGAATCTCGCGCTGGTAAAGGAAAAATTGTCGCAGCGCGGCGTGGATGCCGAGGCGCTGCTGGCTGGTTTTGAGGAACTCGACCAGCGCCGCCGTTCTGCAATTACAGAAGCAGAAAAAAAGAAGGCGGAAGCCAATAAATTTTCAGCGATAATTGCGAAAGCACAACAAGCCCGGAAACAAGGCCCTCCTATAAAACAAGGTACTGTCACCGAATTTGCTGCAGGTGTCACGCAAATTATAGGTGTGGTTGCTGAACCTTATATGAGGGATCAGATCCGCGTACTGAAGGAAGACACGGAACATCTGGAAGTCGAGACGGCTACTGCAGAAGAAGCGATGCGTGCCGTGCTGCATCAGATTCCCAACCTGCCGCATGAAAGCGTTCCCGTTGGCAAGAGCGCGGATGACAATGTAGAGGTTCGCCGCTGGGGCACGATTCGCTCTTTTGAGTACACGCCAAAAGCGCATTGGGATATCGGCAAAGAACTGGGCATTCTGGACTTTGATCGCGCAGCAAAAATCTCTGGAGCGCGCTTTGCTGTCTACTGGCAGGCCGGGGCGCGGCTGGAGCGGGCGCTGGCAAATTTCATGCTCGACGTTCACACCCGCGAGCACGGTTACACGGAAGTTTTGCCGCCGTATATGGTCAACTCCGCGTCGTTGTTTGGCACCGGACAGTTGCCCAAGTTTGAGGAAGATTTATTTCATTGCGAGGGCAGCGACCACTGGATGATTCCCACGGCAGAGGTTCCCGTCACGAACCTCTTCCGCGACGAGACATTGGAGGCGAAGCAGTTGCCTATCTCGCTGACGGCCTACTCGCCGTGCTTTCGGTCGGAGGCAGGATCGTATGGCAAAGATGTGCGCGGGTTGATTCGCCAGCATCAATTTCAAAAAGTCGAGCTGGTCAAGTTTGTCGCGCCGGAGCAATCCTATGAAGAGCATGAGAAGCTGACGCGCCACGCGGAAACCATTCTGCAAAAGCTGGAACTGCCCTATCGCGTGATGTGTCTCTGCACCGGCGATATGGGATTTTCTTCCGCGAAGACCTACGACATTGAGGTCTGGCTGCCGGGACAGAATACCTATCGGGAGATTTCCTCGTGTTCCAATTTTGAGGCGTTCCAGGCGCGGCGAGCCAACATTCGCTATCGCCCGCAGGGGCAAAAGAAAACGGAGTTTGTTCACACGCTGAATGGCAGCGGACTGGCCGTGGGTCGGACGTGGCTGGCAATTCTGGAAAATTATCAGCAGGCCGATGGGCGGGTACGCATTCCCGACGCGCTGGTTCCCTACATGCACGGAGAAACCATGCTGGAGATGTACACTCGCTGAAGGAGCGCATAAAGGAGTGAAGATGCTGCGAATGTTGCGCAATTATCTCTTCTGGACGTATGAGCGCGGCAGCGTTCACTATGACGTGATGGTGACGCTGATTCTTGCGTTCATCTTTATCTCTCCGCGTGTCATCGACTTCAAAGACAAGCCCGCGACGCGAATGCTTCCCGCAAGTGGCGTGCTGGTCAAGAGCGACGGAAGATCCAGCCTGATCTACCAGATCGACGCGGACACGCTGCCCGCAGAGCCGGACGACAAGGCAATGCGAAGGGAATTGAAAGCGGCCATCGCTCCCATTTCCGGTGGGGTAAATATCGACCATTACGCGCCCGTTCGTGGCGCAAACGGGGCGATTGTCGCATACCGCGTCTGGGTACGCCGTTAATGTGGGAGTTTTGTTAAAAATGCACACAAGTAGGAATACATCTCGCAACCGATATTTTTTGCTGCGCGCTTTCTTTTTCTGCGGACTATTTTTTTCTCTGGCTGGCGCAGGCATGGCGCAGGAGAAATCCTCCGGCACGCTGGATGCCGTGCTGGCGCAGATGGATGCTGCGGCTAAAAATTTCCACTCCGCGCAGGCGGATTTCCAGTGGGATCAGTACGAGCGCGTAGTGGACAACACCGACACGCAAAAGGGAACCGTTTATTTTCTGCGCAGAGGCGACGCAACGCAGATGGCGGCGCAGGTGAAGCAGTTCAACGGCCAGCCGGACGCGAAAGATGTCGTCTACAAAAAAGGAGTGCTTCAGTTCTATCAGCCCGCCATCGATCAGATGACCGTTCTTCATGCAGGAAATAAGAAACAGCGATTTGAGAGCTTTTTAACGCTTGGCTTCGGCGGTGGCGGCAGCGACCTGGAGAAAAACTGGACGATTACGGATCAGGGCACGGAGACCATCGACGGAATCAAAACCGTAAAGCTTGATCTGGTGGGCAAACAGGCCAGCGTCCGCAATATGTTTCCGCATGTAACGATCTGGGTGGATCCGGCGCGGGCGATTTCCTTGAAGCAACAGTTCTTTGAGCCTTCGGGCGACATCCGCACGGCGTTCTACCGCAACATCCGCTACAACCGGAAGATTGCATCCTCGGTGTTCCGCATTAAGACGACAGCGAAGACGACAACGGTAGAGAAGTAAACGCGGGAACAGGATGAGGATCGCCGCGCATGGTCAGCGCAGCGGCGGCCAGAATGAAGATCATCGGAAAACACTCCAGCGTATAGCGCGGCTCCGGGTACTCCAATGTGAGCAGCAGCAGACAGCGCAGCGCAATATAGGCAACCATCAACGATGTGTAGGGAACGCGCCGGGATAGCCCCCAAAGCGCTGTCAGCAGGTACGCCAGATTGAGCGCGGCGTAGCTCCACGAGAAAATCGTCTCGTTTCTATGGTGCTGGAATTGCCACCAGCGCAGCTCGATCCAGAGCATCTCCGTTCGCGGGCGCAGCCACATGTCGGCCAGGCGCATCATCGGCAGAACAACGTAGAAGCGCAGCGGGTGCCGCGTGATTCGTTCGCGTGCCAGTTGCGCGAACTGCGCGTCCATCTGCGGCGTGATCGCCAGTGTCGCGTTGTAGGCATCGAACAGAGCGGCGGTGCGAGCATATTCTTCCGGTGTATCGAAGGCTCGCGTGGGAAGCGCGTGGATGTCCACGGGGCTGCCGCTGACATTCCAATAGACCTCCCAGGTTGAAGTAAATTCGGCGCACCAGGTCTGCACCCATCGAATCCAGCCGTGGTCGATATACTCGCCGGGATCGCTGGCATAGCGCGGCGCCAGCGGCTGAAAGACATGAAATGTACGCTCGTTGCGCAGCGTCCATGCAAGAAATGGAAGCAGCGTGAGAGCGGCGCAGAGCAGGGCAAGTCCGGCTGCGCGAGATGGGGCCAAGTGTTTACGCGCGAACCAGAACATCGCCGGAAGAAAAACCACGCCGAGCAGCGCGCCATCGGGACGCAACAGCGCGGCATAGCTGATGGAAAACGTGAGCGCGCAAAACCAGCGATTCAACCCTGGATGCTCCACGTACCGGGCGAAGGCGTAGAGTCCGAGCGCAATGCAGAACAGAGAAAGCGTCTCCGTGAGCGGAGTGGTGACATAATTGGCAGTGAAGGGGCACAGCGCGGCCAGGTACAGCGCGACAATGCCCGCGCGCAATGTAATGGTTCGCGCCGCAAAGGCGGCAATCAGCAGGCAGGTGGCAAGATCAATGGCAGTTTGCGTAAAGAGGATCGCAGAATAGTTCTCCCTGCCGAAGAGACGAAAGCAGGCGGCAAGAAAAAGAGGATAGCCGGGCAGACGAATCAGCGTAGGTCGTATGCTGTACCCTGCGGTAAAGCCATAGATACCGTGACCGAACCAGTTCTTCGCGATCTCCCCATAGATCAGGGAATCGCCATCCACCAGCGGGTACGCGTGAATCCACCAGAGGCGAAGGATCAGACCCATGCTGAGCGCCAGAAACAGGTGGATGCGGGCACGTTGAAAGAAAAAATGCATTGAAAAGCATCATACAGTGCGTGCCCCCGTTTGACGCAGAGCGGGCGCGCAACTAGGATGCCGGATAGACCTTGAAGCGTATGTCGAAGCCAATTTTCTATGATCCGGGACGCAAGCGATGGAAACGTCTGCGTCGCGTTTTCAATGGGGTTGCCATCGTTTCGACTGTGGTTCTCATTGCGTTTGGGATCAACGTAATTCGCCGCGAACACTTGCCGGAGCTTTTGCTGCCCGTGCAGAAGCGCAACTATCATGCGCTCAAGGACAATACCCGCAGCAAAATTTCGACACGCGCGCGACGTAAAAATCGACATGGCCGCCCCTCGGAAATTCCGCTCAACTCCGGCGTTGGACTGCGCGCGGCCTATTACGTGGATTACGATCCGGCCAGCTACAGTTCCCTGAAGCAGCATATTCATCAGATCGACCTTCTCTTTCCGGATTGGATTCACATCATCCATCCAGATGGCACGCCTATCGCCTTTACGATGGACAACCATCCCTATGCCGTGGTGGACAGCGACGGCGTGCATAACGTCGATCAAGAAGGCAAGGTGATGCGCACCATTACCGATGCCAAAGAAGATACGGACATTCTGCCGCTGGTAAATAATTTCAACCCGCTGACAGGAGAATTTAGCCCCAGTGTCGCTGAAGCTTTTCTGAAAAATCCGCAGGCGCGGTCAAATTTTATGCAACAGATGCTTGCCTTTCTCGCTGCCAATCCTCGCTATCGCGGATTGTCGATGGATATCGAGGCCATCCCCACGGACGCACAGCCGGGATATCGGGCGCTCATCGCCGATTTATATGCCCAGCTACATCCGAAAAATCTGCGACTCTACATCAACGTTCCGGTGGATGACGATGATTGGGATCTGAAATTCTTTGCCGCCAACGCGGACGGCTTGATCCTGATGGATTATGACCAGCATGAGCCAGGCAGCGATCCGGGGCCGATTGCAGCGCAGGATTGGTTTGTCCACAACTTGCAGGTGGCGCTGAAGCTGGTGCCGAAGAGCAAGCTGATCTGCGCCATTGGCAATTATGGCTACGACTGGACGATGTCGCGGCCAAAGAACATGCGCCATTCAGGGGCGCAGAGCAAGGTTCTGGATGTGGGAGACATGGCGGCGCAGGATGCCTGGCAGGCGGCCTCGGATTCCGACGCGACGCCGGTGCTTGATCCGGACTCTTTGAACATGCACTTCGCCTACGATGACGACGATGCGCATGTGCGCCATCAGATATGGTATCTGGACGCGGTAACGGCTGTGAATGAAATGCGCGCGGCGCGGGAGCTTGGCATTGAGACATTTGCGCTATGGCGGCTCGGCTCGGAGGATCGCTCCCTGTGGAAGGTCTGGGACAAGCCGTTGAGCCTGGATGCTCCCGAATTGCTGGCAACCATTCCTCCGGGCGAGGACGTGAATACCGAAGGCGACGGCGACATCCTGCGGATTATCGGCGAGCCGCAGGTGGGCAAGCGAACGATTCAGCAGGATACGGACACGCATTTGCTGACCTCGCAACAAATTGATACTTTTCCTCAGTCGTATAACGTCGAGCAATATGGCTATCATCCCAATGAAGTTGCTTTAACCTTTGATGACGGGCCGGATCCAACCTGGACGCCGAAGATTCTGGACATTCTGAAGCAGAAACATGTTGTGGGAACGTTCATGGTGATTGGCGAAGAGGCTCAGGACAATATCGGCCTGCTGAAGCGCTATTACCGCGAAGGCCAGGAAATCGGCAACCACACATGGACGCATCCCGACATTAGCGAGATATCCAATCGGCAATTGAGCCTGGAAATGAATTTGACGGAGCGGCTGTTTGCCGCCGAGCTGGGCGTGCAGCCGTTGTACTTTCGTCCGCCCTACTCCATTGACCAGGAGCCGGACACGAACGATCAGGCCGCTCCGGTCGATCACATTCAGCAGATGGGCTACACCATCATCGGCGACAAGATCGACACCAACGACTGGGATGAGCATCCGCGCAAAACCCCGCAGGAGATTGTCAACAGCGTGCTCGATCAGTTGAACATCATGCAGATCAAGCCGCAGTTTCGCGGCAGCATCATTCTGCTGCACGATGGCGGTGGCGACCGCTCCGTAACGGTAGAAAGCCTGCCCGTGCTGATTGATGCGTTGCGCGCGCACGGCTACAAGATCGTTCCCGTTTCCGCGTTGATGGGCAAGACCCGCGCCCAGGTGATGCCTCCGATTGCGCCGACGCAGCGCTGGCAGGCCCGCGTGGATGCCATTGCATTTTTCTTCCTCGCGTTTTTTCAGCACACCGTCATCCTGATTTTTTTTGTGGGCGATGTGCTGATGAGCGGGCGGCTGATTATTGTTGGACTCTTTGCCACGATTGACCGTTTCCGTCGTCGCAAGCTTCCCCCCGGAGCGGAGACCTATCGCCCGCAGGTTGCCGTGCTGATTCCAGCATTCAATGAAGAGAAGGTTATCGCGCGCACCATCCGCTCCGTAATGAACTCGGAGTATCCACATCTGCGCGTGATTGTGATTGATGATGGCTCAACCGATGGAACCCTGGAAGTTGCGCGCGCGGCCATGCCGGAGGCGTTGGCATCGGGCAGGCTGACGGTTTTGACCAAGCCAAACGGTGGCAAGGCCGAGGCGCTGAATTTTGCGCTGGAGCAGGTGCAGGAGGAGGTGTACGTCGGCATCGACGCCGATACGGTGATTGCGCCGGATGCCATCTCGCGGCTGATCGTACACATGGCCGATCCTGCCGTAGGCGCGATTGCAGGCAATGCCAAGGTGGGCAACCGCGTCAACCTGTGGACGCGCTGGCAGGCGCTGGAATACATCACCAGCCAGAATTTTGAGCGGCGCGCGCTCAACCTCTTCAATGTTGTCACCGTCGTTCCGGGAGCCATTGGAGCCTGGCGCACGCAGCCGGTTAAGAGCGGCGGCTCCTACCATGTGAACACCGTGGCCGAGGATGCCGACCTGACCATGAACCTGCTCCAACAGGGCTACAAGGTGGTTTATGAAGATCGCGCGCTGGCGTTTACTGAGGCTCCCGACAATATGCGCGGCCTGATGCGTCAGCGCTTTCGCTGGTCGTTTGGAATTTTACAGGCAGTCTTCAAGCATCGCATGGCCTTTGTGAAGCACCGCGCAATGGGATTCTTCGCGCTGCCCAACATTCTCATCTTCCAGATGCTGCTGCCGCTCTTTTCGCCGTTTATTGATCTGATGTTTGCCGCCGGAGTGGTGAACTACGTGTACGAGCACTACTTCCATCCAGAGGCAGCCAGCAGCGCCAGCTTTGAGAAGCTGGTGGCGTACTTCCTGGCGTTTTTGATCGTGGATTTTCTGGCCTCCTCGCTGGCCTTTGCGCTGGAGCCAAAACATCCGGCCAACAAAGGCGATGGCTGGTTGCTCTTCCATATCTGGATTCAGCGCTTCACCTATCGGCAGGTTTTTTCCCTGGTGCTGCTCAAGACCATCAAGCGCGCCATAGATGGACGCTCCTTTAGCTGGGAGAAGCTGGATCGCACGGCCAAACTCTCTGCCAGCACGGAGCGAGCCACGATGGGAAAGTAATCTGCTTCGGATTCGGCTACGGTCAAATTGCAACGCCGCTGGGACTGCATCTGGTCTACACTGGTGGGGTATGGCAACAGCGGCGGGCTGAAGAGTTTTGTTGCATGGCACAGTACGGGGGTGCGTTTGGCCAGAATTTTATGCGTGGATGACGAAGCCGGAGCCGTGGGCTTGAAGCGCGCCATTTTGGAGCGCGCAGGGCATGACGTAACCGTGTGTTCAACAGCGCCAGAGGCAATTGCCTTGTTGCTGACGGAGACCTTTGATGCCATCGTGACCGATTGGAAGCTGGGCGAAGACAGCGGACGCGAGGTCTTGGTGGCGGCCAAAACCCAGAGCCATGTTCCCGTGGTCGTTGTTTCTGGATACTGCGCGGAGGCCTTTACCGCAGTGGAACCGCAGGCGGATATATATCTGGAAAAGCCCGTAGATCCAGAGGAACTGGTCGCCATTGTGAGCGCCCTGCTCACAGCGCCGGGGAAAAGTTAGAATCGATTTCCTGCATGTTTCGTCTTTCAGTTGCGCAATGGATTCTCTGGGTATAGCCTTGAGTTGCCGTGAAGGTTGTGCGCCAATTCGTGTTGATGCTGGCGGTGCTGTTGCCCCTGCTGGCTCCGGTTATGGCCTGCGCGCTGCCCAATGCAGATATGAGTCCGGCTGAAAACGCCTGCTGCCAGCAGATGCAGGGCCAGTGCGGAAACATGGACATGCCGACCTCGCACAACTGCTGCCACAAGGAAGTTCCCGCTGTGGCGCATTGGAATGCGGCGATTCCGTTGAAGCCAGCAAACATTCAGATTGATTTGACCATAACTGCTGGTCTGACTCGCGCCGCATTCGTGCCGCCTTCGGTCGTCGCGTTGGATCGCGCGCAATGGCCGGGGAGTACGCAGCCCCAATCCCCGCCTTCTGCAATCTCCATTCTTCGCATTTAGAAATCTCCACTTCCCGCTTCGACTGGCTGGGCAGCAGCGTGGCTGCGCGTTCGCCTGTGCCAGATGTTACGGATTGTTTTGAGATTGGAGATTTCGTATGCATCGGGTTCGATTCCTCATCGCCTTGTTCGTACTTGCGACTGCGTTTGCTGCATCAGGGCAAGCGGGTTCGTCGGGTATTCCTACTCCACTGTCTGCGTTGTTGGCAGAAGCCAGCCGTAACAACGCGCAAATATCGGCGGCCAACCATAGCTGGCAGGCAGCAAAAAATCTTCCGCGCCAGGTAACAACGCTGCCCAATCCCACACTGACCTATCAAAATTTGAGCGTAGGGAATCCTCTGCCTTTTGCTGGCTACACAACGAGCGATTTCGCTTATGTCGGAATTGGCGCGTCGCAAGAGCTTCCATTTCCGGGCAAGTTGCGCCTACGCGGCGAAGTCGCCAAACAAGATGCAGTTATCAAAGGCGCTGAGTTGGACTTGGTGGAAAACAGTGTTGCCGACGCCGTTAAAGTAGATTACCTGCAACTCGCGTACTTACAGAAGACGCTCGGTATTCTTGCCGAAAGCCAGCATGTTATGGATCAGCTTATTCAGAATGCGACAGACCATTATCGAGTGGGTCAGGGCTTGCAGGCGGATGTTTTGCAGGCGCAGGTCGAGCGAACAAAAATCGTGCGCGAGATTACGATGCGCCACGAGCAGGTGGGGCAGGTCGAAGCTCATCTAAAGGAACTGCTGCATCGAGACCAAAGCTCACCGGATATTGTCGCCGAGGAGATGACAGAGAGTCCGTTGCTGCCCACATCGGCGGCCTTGCTGCAAATTGTGCGCGAGCACAATCCACAGATTCAAGTCGATGCCAGTTCTGTTGGCAGGCAGGATGCCGCACTCGCATCCGCAAAGCGTGAAGGCAAGCCGGATTTCAGCGCGGCCTATATGTACCAGAACACAGACTCGAAGTATTCGAGTTACTACATGTTTACATTCAACGTTATTCTTCCGCGACGAGGGCGCGTACATGCCGAGGTGGCCGAGAGCGAGGAGAAGCTCGCGCAATCGAAGGCAACCTTGGACGCCGACTTACAACATCAGCTTGCTGAGGTGCAACAGGAATACGTCAAGGCCTCCAGCGACAGTGAGTTACTAAAGGAGTACCGCGAAGGACTTATCCCGCAGTCCGACGCAGCGTATCGTTCCACGCTGAATGCCTACGCCGCCAATCGAGATCAGTTCACGCATGTGCTGCTTTATTTCGTGAATGTTCTCAATCTCAAGCTCGACGAAGCACAGGTATTGGCCGATCACGAAACCGCGCTGGCCCACTTGGAAACTCTGACAGGAGCGACACTGCGATGAACAAATATATTGTCCGCACTTCTCTCGTATGGATGGGCATGGTTGCGGTCGCCATTGCCGGATTTCACTTCTACCGCTCTCATCCATCTTTCGTACCCGCAAAGATGGCTGCACCCACCTCTTCGGAGATACAACCCGTGGCGGAAGGCCCGACGGCAGATACATCCCAAGGCGCAACCGAACAGCCGCTGCAAACTCCGCTAACGCCCGTGCAAATTACGCCGGAGCGAATGCAAAGTATTGGGGTGAAGATTGGGACGGTCGAGTACAAGCAACTCGACAACGATATCCGCGCCACCGGGAATGTGGACATCGACCAGCGCCTTGTTTCAACCGTGCAGGTGCGCTTTCCTGGATATATTCGCAAAGTATTTGCAAATGCCATTTACCAATATGTCCGCAAAGGCGAGCCGCTCTTCACCATCTATAGCCCCGATCTGGTCGCGACCCAGCAGGAGTATCTGCTGGCACGACAGAACCAAAAAACTCTGGGCGCGAGCACTGTGGATGGAGTTGCATCGGGAGCGGCATCGCTTGCAGCAGCGGCAGAACAACGCCTACAGCAGTGGGAGGTTCCACCAAGCGAATTACAGCGGCTTAAAGCAACAGGTAAGCCGATCACAGATCTCGCCATCAACTCTCCTGTCTCCGGTTACATCACGGAATACAATGCTCTGCCCAACACGTATGTGGAACCTTCGACGCGTCTCTACACCGTGGCCGATCTATCCCGCGTTTGGGTGTACGCACAAGTGTTTCAGGACGATGTGGGACGGCTGAAGCCGGGAGATGCAGCTTCCATCACCGTCGATGCGTATCCAGGGCGAACCTTCTCTGGAAATATTGACGACATTCTGCCCCAGGTTGACCTGGCAACGCGAACCGTGCGCGTCCGGTTAGTTATTGCCAATCGCGGCCTCAAGCTAAAACCCGGCATGTTTGTGAATGTTGACCTAAAAGCGCCGCTGGGACGGCAACTCGTGATTCCCGCATCGGCAGTATTGCAGACAGGAACCCACCAATTAGTTTTTATAGATCAAGGCGATGGCAACCTTGATCCGAAAGAAGTAGTTCTTGGTTCACGCGCAGGGGATGAATTTGTTGTGCTGAAGGGACTCAAAGCGCATCAGAAGATTGTCACCTCCGCAAACTTCCTTATTGATTCGGAAAGCCAGCTTCAAGCTGCCGCTGGTTCCTTTGCTCCTCCGCCACCGGGCGCGGGAAGTAACAACTCCACAGCAAGCGCACAGGCGAAAATCGATTTCACCACCAACCCCAACCCTCCCCACAAAGGTGGAAATACCTTCCGCGTTCAACTCACCAATGTGTCGGGAGCGCCGATCAGCGGCGCGCAAGTGACGGTCACGTTCTATATGCCAGCGATGCCCGCAATGGGCATGTCCGCAATGAAAACAACTACCACGCTTGGCGATAAAGACAACGGACTATACGAAGGTCAAGGCAGCCTGGATTCCGGCGGTAGTTGGCAGGTCACAATTGCCGCGCAACAGAACGGAAAAACGCTTGCAACCAAGGTGCTCCACATAGACGCAGAGGGAGGCATGTAACCATGCTCGCTAAAATTATCGAAGTCTGCGCGCGCAATCGTTTTCTCGTTTTCACTGCTGTTCTCCTACTTATGCTTGCGGGAATTTGGTCGCTCCAGCATGTGCCCATTGATGCGCTACCGGATATCTCCGATGTAGAAGTGATTGTCCATACGCGTTGGAGTGGAGAACCGCCGGATGTCATCGAAGACCAAGTGACCTATCCGATCGTGACAACATTTCTCGCTGCGCCACGTGTCAAAGCTGTTCGCGCGCAAACCATGTTCGGCGACTCCTATGTCTACGTGGTTTTCGAGGATGGCACTGATCCTTACTGGGCGCGTTCGCGTGTCCTTGAATATCTCCAGCAAATCGGCGGCCAGCTTCCAGCCAACGTCCATCCTGCAATTGGCCCGGATGCCACGGGAGCAGGCTGGGTCTATGAGTATGCGATTGTAGATAAGAGTCACAACCAGAGTCTTGCCGATCTACGCGCACTACAGGACTGGCACCTGCGCTATGCGCTGGAGACCGTTCCCGGAGTTGCGGAGGTAGCGACCATCGGCGGCTACGTGCGCCAATATCAGGTGCAACTCGATCCGAACAAACTGCTGGCCTATGGCATACCACTCTCTACGGTGATTGAGCGCGTCAAGCAGAGCACGAATGAAGTAGGTGGCCGCGTGCTCGACCAAAGTGGCGCGGAATATATGATTCGCGGCCTTGGATATCTGCGCTCGCTGGATGACCTTGCGTTGGTCGCCGTCGGCAGCAAGAATGGCACGCCGGTGTTGATCCGCGACCTGGGCACCGTTTCTTTTGGCCCGGATATTCGCGAAGGCGTTGCCGAATGGAATGGCGAAGGCGAGACCGTTGGGGGCATCGTCGTCATGCGTCAGGGGCAAAATGCGTTGAAGGTGATTGAAGGCGTCAAGAAAAAATTGCGTGAGATCGCGCCTTCGCTTCCGCCAGGGGTTGAGATCGTCACCGGGTATGATCGCTCCGGCCTGATTCAAAAATCAATCAAAACGCTCCAGCGCGACCTGCTCGAAGAGATTCTCATCGTGAGCCTGGTTATCATCGTTTTCCTGTTTCATTTTCGCTCGGCTCTTGTCGCCATCATTGCCTTGCCCGTTGCCCTCCTTATCTCTTTCATCCCCATTTACTTTCTTGGCGTCACGTCGAACATTATGTCGCTCGGCGGTCTGGCGCTCGCCATCGGAGTTCTTGTTGATGCGTCCATTGTGATGGTCGAAAATGGCTATCGCCATCTGTCGGAACGACAACTGTCCAGCCAAACTTCCATAACAGAACGGGAACGCCGCGCCATTTTGATTCAGGCGGCCAAACAAGTTGGCCCCGCGTTATTCTTCTCTCTGCTGATTATCATCGTGTCCTTCCTGCCCGTCTTTCTGCTCCAGGCACAGGAAGGACGCATGTTTCGCCCACTGGTGTGGACCAAGACCCTCTCCGAAGGCTGCTCATCTATCCTTGCCATCACGCTGGTTCCGGTGCTGATGGTGCTGCTCATCCGTGGCCGATTGCATCCGGAAAGCGCCAACCCCATCTCTCGTGTTACGCAGGCCATATATCGGCCAGTGCTCCGCTTCTGTTTGCGATATCGCAAGCTCACCATTGCGGCGAATCTACTTTTTCTTCTGCTCACATTTCCACTTGTTTTTCGCCTGGGCAGCCAGTTCATGCCGCCGTTGTATGAAGGCTCGGCACTGTATATGCCGACAGCGCTGCCAGGAATTTCCATTGGACAGGCCAAGATTTTACTGCAAGAACAGGACAAAATTCTGCGAACCTTCCCGGAGATTAAGAGCGTCTTTGGCACGGTGGGACGATCCGACAGCGCAACGGACAATGCTCCACTCGATATGTACGATACAACGCTGATGCTTAAGCCGCGCAGTCAATGGCCCGCAGGCATGACTTATGAAAAGCTCATCCAGGCGATGGATGCCAAGCTCCAGTTTCCTGGCCTGGCAAACACCTGGACTATGCCCGTGGAGAATCGGCTGGATATGGAATTAACTGGCATCAAAACTCCGCTTGGCATCAAGGTGCAGGGGGCAACGGTAGATGGCATTCAGCAGCTCGCTACGCAGATTCAGTCTGTGCTTTCGAGTATGCCGCAAGTAAGTTCTATTTTTGCGGAAAAAGTGGCCCAGGGATTTTATGTCAACGTGGCGGTCAATCGAGAAGAGGTTGCGCGTTATGGACTCACTATCGCAGATGTGCAAACGGCTGTGTCCTCTGGAATCGGCGGGCAGAACATCGCCGAGAACATTCAGGGGCGGGAGCGCTATCCGATCAATGTCCGCTATCAACAAGGCTTCCGGGACAGCGTGGAGCAAATGAGAGGCGTTCTTATTGGTACACCGTCGGGCGCGCAGATTCCGCTCGGACAGGTGGCGGAGATATCGTTCTCCAGAGGGCCAGCGATGATCCGCGACGAAGACGGAGCGCTGACTGGGTACATCTATATCGACCTGAACACTACGGATTATGGGGGATTCGTTGCCCAGGCGGATAAACAACTCCACGATAAACTCAAACTGCCCGCGAACTACACCTTCCAGTGGTCGGGAGAATATCAGTTTGAGTTGCGGGCCAGACAGCGCTTGAAGTTCATCCTGCCCATTGTATTTTTCGTGATCCTCATGCTGCTGTACGTGGTTTTTCATTCTGCGGCAGAAGCTCTGGTACTTATATTTGCAACGCTCTACGCAATGACCGGAGGACTGCTGCTGCAATGGATGCTCCACTACAACTTCAGCGTTGCCGTCGCTGTGGGCTACATCGCGCTCTTCGGCATTGCCGTCGAGACCGGCGTTGTGATGATCCTGTATCTGCACGAAGCGCTGGAGCGCCGCTTGCAAACAGGAGAACCACTCACCAATGCAGCTATAGAAGAAGCGGCGATGGAAGGAGCAGTACTGCGGCTTCGCCCCAAACTGATGACGGTGATTGCTGTCATCGCCAGCCTCACGCCCATCCTTTGGGAAACGGGCATCGGCTCCGATGTGATGAAACCGATCGCCGCGCCCATCGTTGGGGGTATGATTACATCTACCATCCACGTCCTGATCCTTGTTCCTGTATTTTTTGTCATGATGAAGGAGCGGGCGTTGAAACGAGGGAAACTATCCGCAGATGGCAATCCACCTATGGACGGAAACTCTTAGGTGTGGTGGCTCAATAGGTTATTCCCTTCGAGGCCGGAGCGGCTGATGGGAGGAGACTGGCCCAGACTAGCATGGGGACGATGCCAGTTGTAGAGATGCAGCCAGGAGTTTAGCTCCTGGCTGC
>JAJZIJ010000052.1 GCA_021810625.1 Acidobacteriota bacterium | reverse complement strand
TCCTCGTCGCTTACATCGCTCGGATACTGCGTCGAATATTGCTTCTCCATCCCTCCATACTGCGCGAATGCTCGCCCGCTGCAATATGAAAATTACCCGCAGGTATAAAGTTCATAACAGCCTCTAGTCAATCGGTTCTATTGGCCGACGAAACTTTGGCTTTTGCATCAGGTAGCCGACGGGAATCAGGCAGGCCGTGAGCACAACCAAAATGCGGGCTGTGTCGATGTAGGCCAAGGATCGCGCCTGTTGTTGCAGCAGATGATAGACCTGC
Source organism: Acidobacteriota bacterium (assembly GCA_021810625.1). Taxonomy (GTDB): domain Bacteria; phylum Acidobacteriota; class Terriglobia; order Terriglobales; family Acidobacteriaceae; genus JAJZIJ01. Next base: position 14,807 of record JAJZIJ010000052.1, on the reverse strand, counting down.
GCGGCGGCGCGTATGTGAGCGTCCGGCTTGGAGTAGCCGTCTTGCCGCAATGTGGCGGCAATGCCGGATTGCAGACCTCGATAGGGCAGGGACGAGGAGGTTACATGTGCCGCCAGGTAGGTCTGGTGCATCTGCGAGCGGCGTGTTAGCAGCGTGGTAATGAAGGAAATTCCCAGGCTGCCGCCGATGTTGCGCGCCAGAGCCGTGAGGCCGGAGACCTCATTGTTTTTGACCTGCGGAATGCCGACGTAGGACATCACGCTGATGGGTACAAAGAGCAGCGGCATGCCCAGAACCATGACCACGCGCCAACTGGAGGCATCCCAGAAGCTGATGTTCAGGCTGAGATCGGCGATGCGCAAAATGCCCAGAGAGAGTACGGCGAAGCCGACGGTAATCATCAGGCGCGGATCGACCTTTTGTCCAAGAAATCCGACGATGGGGAAGAGAACAATCAACACCAGTCCGCCAACGGACAACGCCATTCCAGCCTGCTCGGCGGTGTAGCCCATCAACTCTTGCAGATACTGCGGGATCAATACGGTTGTTGAATAAAGCGCCGCGCCGATTAGCACCATGACGATCTGGGTCATTGCGAAGTTGCGCTTTTTGTAGAGCGACAGGTCGATGATGGGATGCTCGGCGGTGAGTTCGCGGTAGAGGAACGCGACAAAACCAGAGGCGGCGAGCACCGCGCAGAGAACGATGAAGCGCGAACCGAACCAGTCATCCTCCTGTCCTTTATCCAGCATCATCTGCAATGCGCCGATGGTCAGGATCAGTAGGCCCAGCCCAATGCCATCGACGCTGACAATTTTTTTGCGCAGACGGTTTAGATACGGCGGGTCTTCCACAATGCGGCTGGTCAGGATCAGCGACAGGATGCCGATGGGAATGTTGAGGAAAAATATCCAGCGCCAGGTGTAATTGTCTGTGATCCAGCCGCCGAAGGTGGGGCCAATGGCGGGCGCCAGCACCACGGCCATGCCGTAGAGCGCGAAGGCCAGACTGCGGCGCTCAGGTGGAAAAGTGTCGGCCAGAATGGAGCGTTCACTTGGCTGTAAGCCACCGCCCGCCGCGCCTTGAATAATGCGGAAGAAGATGAGCATGGGCAACGTGGGAGCCAGGCCGCAGAGCAGAGAAAACACAGTGAAGAGCGCAACGCAGGTCATGTAAAATCGCTTGCGCCCGATGCGGTTGGATATCCACCCGCTGATAGGCAGCACGACGGCATTCGAGACCAGGTAGGAGGTCAGTACCCAAGTGCTTTCATCCCGGCTGGCCGCCAGCGAGCCGGCGATATGCGGCAGCGCCACGTTGGCGATGCTGGAGTCGAGCGCCTCCATGAACGTGGCCAGCGTCACCGTAAATGCGATGACCCACGGATTAAAGCGTGGGTGCCAGATTTCAAATTCTTCATGATCGTGCAGCCCGTCGGGTGAAGCGAGATCGGACGGCACGGCGGATTCAGACATTATGGCTCCAACGGCGGCGCGAGAAGGGACACTTGCAGTGTAAATGCTGCGTTGGTCGGAGGAACAGGTACAGGGATGTCGTTTGCGCGCTGGACGCGCTATGATCGCAACGGGGATGCCTATCGCGATGCCCGATTCCGCGCTGCATGAGGAGATCGCTGATATTTTTGTTATCCATACGAGCGACCGCGAGGGTGCGGATTGTCTGGAGCGAGGAATCTATGCGATGGAATCGTTTGGTGCGCGTCTAACAGAGTGAAGGCTCCCGCGCAGGAGATGCTGGCGCAGCGTGGAACGTAAAATCTTGAAAGTGATGCGAGGTAGGTTGTGGCGACATTTCGAATCGATCATCTGGGCATTGCCGTGCGGGATTTACAGCAGGCGCGCCTGTTTTATGAATTGCTGGGCATGCGCGTCGGGCCGGAAGAAGTGGTGGAGCGGGAGCAGGCGCGCACGACCATGATTGACGTGGGCGAGAGCCGCATTGAACTGCTGGAGCCGCTTACGGAAGAATCGACGATTGGTCGGTTTCTGGATCGTCGCGGCGAAGGGCTGCATCACCTGGCGCTGCACGTCGATGACATCGCGGATGTCTTCTCCGAAATGAAGGCCGCCGGAATGCGGCTGGTTTCCGATGAGTTGGGCATTGGCGCTGGCGGGCAGCTCTATTTTTTTGTGCATCCATCGAGTACCGGCGGCGTGTTGATTGAAATCTGCCAGAGCGCGGATGCGCTCCAGAATGCGGATGCAGTCGTCGGATGAGATGGCTGGCAGTGGACACGGCGGGGGAGACGGGCAGCGTGGCGCTGGCGCAGTGGGACGACGGCGGTCGGATGACCCCGATGGGCTGCGTCGGCTTGCCGACTCGCTCCTTTTCCGCACGGCTGATACCTGCGATCTCCGAGTTGCTGCAACAGAATCACATTGCGTTGGTCGATATTGATGGCTTCGTGGTTGTGCGTGGCCCCGGATCGTTTACGGGATTGCGCGTGGGTCTGAGCGCGGTGAAGGGACTGGCGGAGGCGACCGGCAGGCCGGTGATTGCGTTGTCGCGGCTGGCCGTGATGGCCTCCATGCAGCCGGAGGCTCCGCAGGTGCGCGCGCTTCTCGATGCCGGACGCGGCGAGTTCTATCACGGCATCTACCGCGACGCGGGCGGGGAATGTGCGCAAGAGTCTTTGGAGACGGCAACAACCCTGCGCGCCATCTTTGCGGACGAGAAAAGCTCTCCGCGCCCCGGTGATCGCACTGTGGCCGATTGCACTGTGGCCGAGAGCGCCGTGGTCACTGCATTGTCGCTGCTGGGGCAGAGCGCGGCCATTGTCGTCCATGTGACGGCAGCCGACGTTTTTCCGCTGGCCTGGCGTTTCTGCCAGCAACAAAATTTTGCAGATGTCGCGTTGTTGGATGCCAATTATCTGCGTCAGTCGGATGCCGAACTCTTTGCTAAAATTCCCTCAAAATCACTTGTGCCGGACACGTAGAGACACAATGCAGATGGAGACGCCCACGCCCGCCGGGAAAAATTTTATCCGCCGCGCGACCTTCGCGGAGATCGACGGCATTCTTGCCGTGCAGCGGGCCGCGCCAGAGTGCGCGCAATGGACACGCGCCGACTATGAGGAAGTGTTGGCTACATCTGCAATACTGACCGTGCCTGAGCCACAGAGCTTCAGCCCCCGGCACGTTGTGTTGTGCGCGTTGCAAGGCGATACCGTGGTGGGTTTTGCTGTTGGGTCAAGGTTGCGCTTTGCAGAGACCGTTGACTGTGAACTGGAAAATATGGCTGTTCTTCCCACGCATCGCCGTTGCGGAGTGGGGCGAGATATGGTGCAGGCGCTGCTGGTCTGGAGTCGGGAACAGGGCGGGCCACAGCGCGCGATGCAGCTCATGCTCGAAGCGCGGGCCTCCAACACTGCCGCGCTGGAACTCTACCACAAGATGGGATTTCTGCCCGTCGGCAGGCGGCGGGAGTACTACAGCCAGCCAACGGATGATGCGATTCTGATGGCATGGTTCCCAGCGGCAAAGCAACCCCAGAATGGCGAGCCTCACTTTTGAATGACTGTAATGACTGGAGTGATTCAACGGCTCAGGTGGAAAGAGAATGCCCATTCCGTATCTTGCGAACGTATAATTGCGGATGATGGTACGTGACGGATACGGGTACGGATTGGGTTTGGCAGTCGTGGCTGCTGCGTTGTGGGCGTTTACCCATCTGCTTGCGCTGGTTGCGCTGCCGCTGCTTCTGGCCGCATTTTTTCTGTGGTTTTTTCGCGACCCAAGGCGGCAGATTCCCGATGCCCCCGGCCTGATCGTCTCTCCAGCCGACGGCAAAGTGACCGCGATCCGCAAAATCGCCACTGCCGAGGGCGAACAGTATCACGTCAGCATTTTCCTGAACGTCTTCAACGTGCATGTCAATCGCGCGCCCGTGGAGGGACGAATTCATTCCGTGGATTACAAAAAAGGCGAGTACCTGAACGCCATGAATCCCGATTCTGTGGAGAGAAACGAACAGAATCGCGTCGCCATTGTCGGTGAGACTGGAACCGTGCGCTTTACGCAGATTGCCGGATTGCTGGCGCGGCGCATCGTCTTCCATAAAAAAGTTGGAGACAAGGTGCATCGCGGCGAGCGTGTTGGTCTCATCAAGTTTGGTTCCCGCGTGGATGTCTTCTTTTCCGGCGCGTGCGAATTGCGAATCTCCCTGGGGGATCATGTACAGGGCGGCTCATCCATTCTGGCGCGGATGCCATCGCAAGGTCGCGTCGAAACGCCGGCATCCACCGCTGCGGACTCGATACGGGGAAGCGCGCAATGAATCTTCGCGCCAGGCGCAAACAAAAACCGGCGCGGCGTGGCATGTTTATTCTGCCCTCGCTCTTTACCGCAGGCAACATCGCCCTTGGCTACTACGCGATTACGCAAAGCCTGCAAGGATCGGCGCTGGCGCCGCATCACTTTGACTACGCGGCGCTGGCCATTGGCGCGGCCATTCCGTTCGACGCCCTGGACGGTCGTATTGCGCGGATGACCAACACTACCAGCGACTTTGGCCGCGAACTGGACTCGATGGCCGATGTGATTACCTTTGGCGTTGCGCCCAGCATTCTGGCCTACACCTGGGGCTTTCGCATGTTGCCAATGGCGATGGATCCTATCCTGCGCGAGAAGCTGATTCGCGTGGGCGCGCTGGTCTGCTTTCTCTATCTCATCTGTGGCGCTTGCCGACTGGCGCGATTCAACATCAGTTCCGATGCCAAGCCGAAAAATCCCGGTCGCCCGGATCGCAAATACTTTGTTGGAATGCCGATTCCAGCCGCCGCTGGCGCGATTGCGGCCATTGTGCATTTTTTCGGGGGCACGCCGGTATTCAACGGATGGGTCGCCGCCACCTGGATGCTGATGGTGGGCCTGATCGGATTTTTGATGGTGAGCACCTGGCGTTTCTGGAGCGGGAAGGAAATCAATCTTGCCAATCGGCATCCCTTCCAGATTCTCGTTCTCATCGGGGCGACGGTCTCGATTGTCACGTTGTTTTCCCAGGTTCTTTTGTTTGTGATTACGCTGGGATATATGTTTTCTGGCATCTTTGCCCGCGCAGCCTACTCCTGGACGCTGCGCCGCCGCCGATCCCATTCCGAAAAGTTTTCCCCCGATCCCTCCACCAAGCAGGTCTGATGCAATTTCATCCGCAAAAAATCGCCATCGTGGGAGCCGCCACGTTACTTGGCAAAGAGTTGAACGAGGTGCTGTCCTCTTCGACCTTTGGCCCCTCGGATTTCCTCTTGATGGATGACGAGGAAGTGCTGGGCAAGCTCGAAGCTGCCGGAGATGAAGTAACCTTTGTGCAGCGTATCGAGCCAACTGCATTCGAGGGCTGCGACTTTGTTTTTTTTGCCGCGCAGCCGGAGATTACCGAGAAACATTGGCAGGCGGCGCGGCAGGCTGGCGCATGCGTCATTGATCTGACTGAAACGTTGGAAAAACAGCCGGGAGTTGTCGTGCTTGCTCCCTGGATTCCAGCAGAAATGACCACAGAACGACGGAAGTCGCTGCTGGATTTACAGACGGCGGCAGTGGTTCCGGCGCATCCGGCAGCTATGCTGCTGGCATTGGTGGCAGCGCGGTGCCACAAATCGGTATCCGTGCGCTCATTATGGGCAACGCTACTGCTATCGGCATCGGAGTTCGGCAACGCGGCCATCATGGAGTTGCACCAGCAAACCATCAATCTCCTCTCGTTTCAATCGCTGCCCCAGGACGTGTTTGGGGCGCAGGCGGCATTCAATCTGGCGGTCTCTTTGGGCGAGGAGGGGCAGGTGCGTCCCGTGCAGGCAGAGGAAAATATCCGGCGGCATTATGCGGCCATCTCGTCTGGAAGTTTGCCGGAACTGAATCTTCAGGTGGTGCAGGCTCCGGTCTTTCATGGCTATGCGCTCTCCGTCGCGGTGGAGTTGGAAAGCGCCGTAACCCTTGCGGCCATGCAGGCCGCGCTAACCGGAGAGCATATCGAGATTGTGACGGAAACGGCGGCGGCTCCGGGCAACATTGGGATTACGGGCGAGGCGGGGATGACCCTGCTGGCGCGTTCCGCTTCGGGCGCGTCCGGCGCATCGACGCGATATTGGTTGTGGATTGCTGCGGATAATCTGCGGCTGGCGGCCATCAACGCCGTGGCCTGCGCGGTGGAGATGGGGCGGCTGCGTCCACAGGGAAAAGTGCAGTAAATCTCTCCTCCTGCGGGCAGGCCCATCCATTCGTTCCCGTATGGGAATTGGTTCAAGGGCGGACTCAATCTTCCGATATACCAGATATGGAAGATCTTACCCGCGAGTTCCTGCTCGAAAGCCATGAAGGGCTGGATCGCATGGAGCGCTGTCTGACTCAACTGACGGATGCGCCTGCGGACCCGGAGTTGCTGCGGGAGATTTTTCGCGCCGTCCATACCATCAAAGGCACCACAGGCTTTCTCGGCTTTCAGCGGTTGGAGCGGGTGGCGCACGCGGGCGAAAACCTGTTGGCGCGACTGCGCGACGGCGAAATCGTTGTGAGCGCAGCGCTGCTGGATGTGCTGCTGCTGCTGCTGGACACGCTGCGCGGTATTCTGCGCGGCATTGAACAGCAGGATCGCGAGCCGGAAGGCGAAGATGCAAACCTGCTGGCCCAATTGGAAGCGCTGCAAGTGTCCTCATTGGTTCCGATGCCATCTCCAGCGCTGAAGTCTGTTCTGGAGCCTGCGTCGGCCAGTCAGCCTGTTGATACTTTGGCGACAGCCGCAATCGCAAGTCCCGACACTGCGAACCGCGATGCCGGAGGCTCTGTCACAGACAGCACCGTGCGCGTGGATGTCGATGTCTTGCAGCGATTGATGAACCTGACCGGGGAGTTGGTGCTAACGCGCAACCAGATTGTCGTCACTGCGGGAAATGGGCCTCTAAGCGCGCTGGCGCAACGACTGGATCGTGTGACCGGAGAGATGCGCGATGCGGTGATGCGCGCGCGGATGCAACCGGTGGAGCAGGTCTTTTCCCGCTTTCCACGACTGGTGCGTGAACTGGCGCGGCAGTGTGGCAAGCAGGTGCATCTGGAGATGGAAGGGCAGCAGACACGGCTGGATCGCAGCGTGCTGGAGCTGATGCGCGACCCGCTGCTCCATGCCATTCGCAATGCCATCGACCACGGCATTGAGGCCCCGGAGACGCGCAGCGCCAACGGCAAATCTGTGGAGGGGCATCTGTATCTGCGGGCGGCCTCTGTGGGCGACCATGTGACGATTGAGGTTACCGACGATGGCGGCGGCATTGTGCCTGATTCCATGCGCCAACATGCGATTCAAAAGGGATTGATCTCAGCGGAGCAGGCGGCGGCGCTTACGGATGGTGATGCGCGCAATCTTGTTTTTTTGCCGGGATTTTCCACGGCGGCGCAGGTCACCCATGTCTCTGGCCGTGGGGTGGGTCTGGATGTGGTGCGGCAGAATGTAGAGCGCGTGGGCGGCAGCGCGGTGATCGAGAGCGTTGAAGGAGCCGGAACCACGCTCCGTTTGCGATTGCCGCTGACGCTGGCCATTCTGCCTGCGCTGATCGTTCGCTGCGCCGGACAGCGCTTTGCATTGCCGCAAACAGTGGTGGAGGAGATGCACCGGCTGCATCCGGCGGAGCAGATCGCCGGAATCGAAAGCCTGGGGACGGCGCAATTGTACAGGCTGCGCGATCACCTGCTCCCGTTGGCCGATCTGCGCGCGCTGCTACATCTGGTGGTGCCCCCAGAAGCGCTGCTTTCCCCGGGAGCGCGGCCATCCCTGGAGTCATCGTCCACCCGGAAAGATGACCACAATCTTGTTGTTCTGAACACGGAAGGTCGGCGTTTTTGCCTGCGCGTCGATGCCTTGGAAGGCATCGAGGAATTGGTGGCCAAGCCGCTGGATCGAATCACCGAGATACCGGTATTTTCCGGCGCGGCCCAACTTGCCAATGGAGACCTGGCGTTGATTCTCGATGCCGCAGTGCTGGCCGATCTGGCGGGGGTCTCTGCGGATCGCGCGGCAGTGCTGGCCGAGACGCTTGCAGCCCTCCCCGTTGGAGAGAGCTACCTGCATATTGCGCTGCGCGATGTCCCGGCAGCGATTCGGATTGAGCATGTGGATCATGTAGTTTCTGTGCAGGCATCGGATATTCAATCGCTGGGCGGTGTTCTGGCGCTGCATCTGGACGACGAGATTGTTCCGCTGCTGGATGGCGCGCGCTCCAGCAGCAGCCGGGACATTGAGGCCATTGTTCCGGCGACGAGCGCTCCCACCCATACATGGCAGGTGCTGATCTGTTCCGCTGCCAGAGGACGAATGGGCTTGCTGGTGAGCGCCGTCTACGGCATGGTGCAGGTGGAGGCGCACTCTCTCAAGAATGTTGCGCATCCAGAGGAGCCGGAGCGGAGCATTCTGCGCCTGGGCGAGGACTTGGTGCGTGTGATCGATCCAATGGAGTGGCGCGATTTCGCGAATCATCCAGAGACCTGGACAGCGTTGGACAGCCATCAGTGGCAGGAGCTGGGAAGCCCAATCTCCACGCCACTCGGAACGGAGGCGCGTGGATGACCATGCTACGAACCGCAACCGTACACGAAGAAGTATTGCATGACGACGTATGCTCCATTCGCATTGGAGAGGAGTGGTTCGCCCTCCGGCTGGCAGATGTTCTGGAAGTGACCGCCCCGGTGGAACTCCATGCTTGCCCGTTGTCGCCCCCATACATTGCGGGCCTGATGCAATATCGCGGCGAGGTGCTGGCGACCGTCTGCCTGAAACTCTTGCTGGGTATGCAGCCGAGCAAGAGCGCGGCCCGAAGCACGGCCCGATTCGTGGTGATGGTTGGCGCGCGCGGGTTGTTTGCGCTACTCGTGGATGGAGTGGGCGAAGTGCTTTCTGTGGCCACCTCCACCTACGAACCTGTGCCAGCCACGGTTGAGTTACAGCGCCAGGCATTACTGATTGGGGTCTACAAGCTGGAACGCGGATTGTTGCCTTTGCTGGATGCCCGATGTTTGGAGCCGTCAGTAATTCGTTCTGCGCCGGGTTCCGGGCCTCATTCCCATGCCGCGCATTTGCACACGCCAGACAGCAAGTCGTAGCAGACACGACGAACGGGTATTTTTATGCCGACACCTGCCAGCCTTCCGATTCGCGTTGTAGCCATCGACGACTCCCTGACCATGCGGCACATGTATCAGAGGATTCTCTCCTCCTGCCCAGACATTGCGCTGATCGGGATGGCAGGCGATGGCGCCAGCGGCATGGAGATGGTTCACGCGCTGAATCCCGATCTGGTTCTGCTGGATATTGATATGCCGGGAATGGATGGATTGGCGGTTCTCTCGCGGCTGCGCGAGCAAATTCCGCGGCTTCCCATTCTTATGTGCAGCACGCTGACGCAGCGCGGCGCGGCCATTACGCTGGAGGCGCTCTTTCGCGGGGCGGCGGATTACGTGGCCAAGCCGCAGGTACACGTTACGCCGCAGGCGGCGTTGGAGTCTTTTCGTACTCCGCTTGTGGAACGCATTCGCGCATTGGGCGCACGCGCGTGCCGGGAGAAAGCTGCCAATGCGGACAGGATGCCTGCGCGACAGCAAATCCAACAGCAAAGGACGGAATTATTGCCGAGCGCCGTGGGTGTTGTCGTGATGGGCGCTTCCACGGGCGGGCCACAGGCGCTGGAGCAGGTGTTGTCCCCACTGCCGGCGGATTTTCCCGTTCCCGTGCTGGTGGTGCAGCACATCCCGCCCATGTTTGTTCCGCTGCTGGCCGAGCGGCTGCAGAAGAATTGTCGTCTACAAGTGCGGGAGGCTGCGGAAGGCGCGCCGTTGCAGGCTGGGTCTGTCTGGATCGCGCGCGGAGACTGGCACCTGCGCCTCGTCGTCACCGAACGTGGGTGGAACCAGAGCGGCGGCAACGACGAGGTTGTGCAGCATATATCGCAGGATGCGCCAATGCACTATTGCCGACCGGCGGTGGACGCATTGTTTGTTTCCGCTGCGGAGACGTATGGCGCAGCCGCGCTGGCCGTGGTGTTGACAGGCATGGGTTCCGACGCCACCGACGGAGCGCGGGCGATTCACGTAGCAGGCGGAACGGTGCTGGTGCAGGATGCCGCCACCAGCACCATCTGGGGAATGCCCGGCTCCGTGGCGCAAGCCGGGCTGGCCGACGCGGTGCTGCCGCTCGATCAAATTGCCGGGGAGCTTGTGCGTCGGACATGTGCATTGGCATCCGTGCAGCCATACTCCGATCAGGAAGCGAATGCGGCCAGGCAGAGGGATCAATGAAGTGTAGCGAAGAAGAGCGGGAGTATTTGCGCGTGTTGGTGCAGACGCATTCGGCGAATGTGATGGATCCCTCGCGCGATTATTTTTTGGAATCGCGCCTGCGCGCCGTGGTTAGAAAAATGGGACTGGCAGGCATTCGCGAGCTGATTGCGCTGCTGCGACATCGCCCAGAGGGAAGCCTGCACCGTACGGTGGTGGAGGCCATGACCATCAATGAGACCAGCTTTTTTCGCGATGGTTTTCCCTTTGCCCGCATGGAGGAGAATTTGATCCCGCGTTTGATTCAGGCGCGCCGACCCCAGCGCAGGCTGCGGTTTTGGAGTGCAGCCTGCTCCAGCGGCCAGGAGGCTTACAGTCTGGCCATACTTCTGACGGAACACTTTCCAGAGTTGCAGGATTGGGATGTTCGCATTTTCGGTACCGATCTTTCCCAGGTCATGATCGAGCGCGCCCGCGCCGGAGTGTACAGCGATTTGGAAGTGGCGCGTGGATTGCCCACCACGCTGCGGGATCGTTACGCCATGCATGTGGGCAATGGGTGGAATCTGCTGCCGGAGATTCGCTCCATGTGCAGCTTCACCCGGCTCAACCTGTGCGCGCCGTTGCCGCTGCTGCCGGTCTTTGATGGCATCCTGCTGCGCAACGTGATGCTGTATATTTCTGCCGAGGATCGCGCGCATCTCCTGCGCCGGATGCACCGCCAACTGGCTCCCGATGGATTTTTATTCCTGGGCTGCTCGGAGCAACTGCCGCCCGACATGGGCATCTTTGAAATGCGCGTCGAGGATAATGTCTATTACTACAGCCCGAAGATCTAGGGCGTGGAAAATCCAGGCATTGTCAATATCTTCGGGGTCGCGGCATGGAAATTCTCTTGGCGAGGATGCATCGTCAGCCCGCAACCATTTATCGTAGAGATACGACCATGAAAGCCATCCAGGCCGCGCGCGGCACACGGGATCTTCTTCCGCCGGAAACCGAGTTGTGGAACCACATTGAAGCGACCGCGCGTCGCGTCTTTGCGCGCTACTGCTTCGGCGAAATCCGCACGCCCATCTTTGAAGATACGCAGTTGTTCGCCCGCAGCGTTGGTGAGGAGACGGATATTGTCTCCAAGGAAATGTATACGTGGGAGGATCGCGCGCGCGCGCAGTCGGAAAAAGCGCAGTCGCTGACCTTGCGCCCAGAAAATACGGCAGGCGTGGTTCGCGCCTACATCGAACACAAGCTGGGCGAGAGTGGCCTGTTGCAAAAACTCTATTACATCGGCCCGCAGTTTCGCCGCGAGCGTCCGCAGAAGGGGCGCTATCGGCAGTTCTACCAGATTGGCGCGGAGGTGATTGGCCCCACCAGCGCGGGCAGCGAATCTCCGCTGCGCGATGCGGAGGTTCTGGAGATGCTGGCCACGCTGCTCGGCGAACTGGGCATTGTCGATTGGAAGCTGTATCTGAACTCTGTTGGCAGCGCGAGTGATCGTCCGCGCTACGTGCTGGCGTTGCAGGAGGCGCTGAAGGAGATTGCGCCGAAGCTCTGCGCCGATTGTCAGCGGCGGGCGCAAACGAATCCGCTGCGCGTGCTGGATTGCAAAATTCCAGAGGATCAGCCGTTCATCGAAACGCTGCCGAAGATTGCGGAGTTTCTCGATGCCAATTCGCGGGTACACTTCGCGCAGGTCTGCGCGGCGCTGGATGCCTGCGGCGTGCCGTTCATCTTGAATCCGCGTCTGGTGCGTGGGTTGGATTACTACACGCGCACAACCTTTGAATTTGTTCACGCGGGACTGGGCGCTCAAAATGCTCTGCTGGGTGGTGGACGCTATGATGGCCTGAGCGAGGCGATTGGCGGCCCGAAGGCTCCGGGAATTGGCTTTGCGATGGGTGCAGATCGCCTGGTGCTGACATTACAGGCGCAGCAGGAAGCGCCGAGCGCGATGCCACGACTGGCCGATGCTTACATCGCTCCGCTGGGCGAGGCGCAGCAGGAGCAGGCATTGGTGCTGGCACGGGAGTTGCGTCAGGCAGGTTTGCGCGTGGAACTGGGCGACGGGAATTTTCGCATCAAGAAATCTTTTGAAGTGGGAAACAGACTGGCGCGCAGGATTGTGCTCTTTGGCGAAGAGGAAGCGCAGTCGGGAATTATGACGGTCAAAGACTTTGCCAGCGGCGCGCAGACGAAAGTTCCGCGTGCGGAGTTGGCGCAGGCATTGCAACGGAAGTGATATTGAACTGAACAGAAAGACAGGAAAATAATTGTGCTTGATCTTCTAGGAAGCCTGGAGCGCACGCATCGCTGCGGTGTGCTGCGAAAATCGGATGCAGGGGCAACGGTCGTATTGATGGGCTGGGTCAACCGTCGGCGCGATCATGGCAATCTGATTTTTCTTGATCTCCGCGACCGCTCTGGCGTGACGCAGATCGTGCTGGACAAGGAGTTATGTCCAGCCGCGCACGCCAAGGCGGAGCATGTGCGCCCGGAGTACGTGGTCGCCGTGACGGGCAAAGTGCGCCAACGCGCTGCCGCCGTGGTGAACCCCAACATGGCGACGGGCGAAATTGAGATTGAAGCCAGTGAGTTGCTGATGCTGAACGATGCCAAGACCCCGCCGTTTTCGCCAGCGGAAGAAGCCATTGGCAACGAGGAATTGCGCCTGAAGTATCGCTACATTGACCTGCGCCGACCGGAGATGCAGCGCAACTTCGAGCTGCGCCACAAAATCGCGTTGGCTGTGCGGCAGCATCTTTCTGCTGAGGGATTTTACGAGATTGAAACGCCCTTTATGACGCGCTCCACGCCAGAGGGCGCGCGCGATTATCTGGTTCCCAGCCGCATGTATCCTGGAAATTTTTATGCGCTGCCGCAGTCGCCGCAACTCTTCAAGCAGATTTTGATGGTCTCCGGCTTTGACCGCTATTTTCAAATTGTGCGCTGCTTCCGCGACGAAGACCTGCGCGCCGACCGCCAACCGGAGTTCACCCAGATTGATCTGGAGATGACCTTTCCGCAGCAGGCAACCATCTTTCGCGTGGTGGAGGGATTTTTGTCGGCGGCCTTTGCCGCTGCGGGCATCACGCTGCCCACGCCGTTTCCGCAAATCACGTATGACGAATCCATGCGTCGTTTCGGCAGCGACAAGCCAGACTTGCGCCTGCCCGCGCTGGTTGATGTACGCAGCGCGTTTGCGCAGGGCGATCTGGAGGCGCTGGCCATTGATCCCGCGCTGCCCGTGGTTGCCATTCGCATTCCCAAGGTAGGCGAGCTTTCGCGCAAGGAGCGCGAAGAGAATCGCCCACTGTTCGACCTGCGCAAGGGCGCAAAATTTATCGACGACTTGAAGCGGCTGGAGAAGAGCTTCCCCGATGCGGCCAACAAAATTCGCGTCAGCACGCAGGCCGAGGCCGACGATCTGTTGATCGTTGTTGCGGGCGATGCGGCCACGCACATCCAAGCCAGCGATACAAAAATTGCAGGCCGACTCTCTGAGCGCGAGATTGCAATTTATTCTGCCGCAGGCTCGTTTCGCATGGAACTGGCCAAGAAATACGCAGCCAAACATGGGGCTTTTATTAAGACGGAAAAGGCCGTGCAGCATCCAGATTCCGTTCCGGGCAGCGAGGCATTTTTTCCCATCTGGGTTACGGATTTTCCCATGTTTGAATTTGATGTCGAGAGCAAAAGATGGATGCCTTCGCATCATCCCTTCACCTCGCCGCATGAGGAGGACATGGATCGCTTGGTCTCCGACCCGGCCTCGGTGCGCGCGCGCTACTACGATTTGGCGATGAATGGGCTGGAGTTGGGTTCGGGTTCCATCCGTATCCATCGCAAGGATGTGCAGTCGAAGATTTTTCAGTCGCTCGGCATGACGGAAGAAGAAGCGAAGGAGCGCTTTGGATTCTTTCTCGAAGCGCTGGAGTATGGCACGCCTCCGCATGGCGGCATCGCGTTGGGGCTGGATCGCATTGTGATGATTCTTGCGGGCGCGCCCAGCCTGCGCGAGGTGATCGCCTTCCCCAAGACAGCCAAGGCCGTCGATCTGATGGTGGATGCGCCGACTCCGGTGAGCGAAGCGCAGATGAAGGAACTTCACATTCAGGTACGCAAGACGTAACGCAAGTTGCGCGGGCGGCGCTAGATGTGAAGTCTCAATAGGTTGTCCATTCGAGCCAAACCAGAGAAGCTGATTGTGATGAGCAATTACGTTTCCAAGGAAAGGAACGAATGGACTATCACCAGAATGCACGACTGACGGTTCACAGTCGAGAGCAATTAGCCAGAAAAGTTCTTGCGGAAGGATGCACGTTGAAGCTGGCCGCGGCCAGCTTCAACGTGAGCGCGAAGACCGCCGCCAAGTGGGTGCGCCGTTATCACGCCTGCGGCGTGGACGGGCTGCGCGACCACAGTTCGCGTCCGCATCGGCTGCATCGACCTACCTCCGCTGCCCAGATCGAGCGCGTGGAAACGCTGCGCCGCCAACGCTGGACGGGCTATCGCATCGCGCAGACCACGGGC